>DASXRR010000180.1:0-15918 GCA_036506475.1 Chloroflexota bacterium | reverse complement strand
GTGTGACGCGGCTCAGATCGATCTCGACGACACTCGCCGCCTGCGGCACGCCGGGCGGCATGGTCGCCGGCGTTGTTGCCGTACCGAGCTGCGGGCCGGTGGCAACTGTCGGTGTCGCTATCGTTGCGGGCGCTGCCGTCGACCCCCCAGGCTGCGAGTCGGAGGCAACCGTCGCTGGCGCCGGCGCACCGGGGGCCAGCGTCGGCCCGCCAGGCTGGCCGCCGGGGGCAACCGTCGATGCCGCCATCGTCGGCGCAGCAGGCTGCTCGTCAGGGACGACCGTAGTGCCGTTGACGGCGAGCGAGGCGCGCGGCGCGCGATCGATCCGCACCAGCTGGCGTAGCGCGGCGGCGATGCGCTCGCGGTCGGGGATCAGGTAATCCTCCATCGGGCCGCTGGCGGGAATGCCGGCCACGTCGGCCATGGCGATGCGCTGGACTGGGGCGCGCAAATCGTCGAGCGCGCGCTCCGCCGCCAGGGCGGCGATCTCGGCGCCGAGGCCCATCGTGTGCGTGTCCTCGTGGACCACACAGAGCCTGCCCGTACGGCGCACCGACTCGAGCAACGTGTCCGTGTCCAGAGGATTCAAGGTGCGTGGATCGATTACCTCAACGTCAACGCCGTCCTCAGCCAACACCGAGGCAGCGGCGAGCGCCTCATGCAGCACCCAGCCCCAGGCCACAACGGTGGCATGCTGGCCGACTTGGACAAGGTTGGCGCGGTCAAGAGGCAGCACGTACTCGCCCGCGGGTACCTCGCCGCGGATAGCGCGGTAAGTCCGTTTGTGCTCGAGGAAGAGGACCGGGTCGGGGTGGCGAATCGCGGCCGTCAGCAGGCCCTTGGCGTCGCCCGGAAAGCTGGCCGCGACGACCCGTAGCCCTGGCACGTGGCAGTAATAGGCCTCGACACTTTGCGAGTGATACGGCCCGCCACGCAGCCCGCCGCCGTAGGCCGTGCGCACCACCAGCGGCGTTTCCCAATCGCCCGCGGTACGATAGCGCATCCGCGCCGCGTCCGAGATGATGTGGTCGGCGGCAGCGTGCATGAAGTCGGCGAACTGGATCTCGGCGACCGGCCGCAGCCCACGCATGGCCATGCCCACCGCCAGGCCGGCGATACCAAGCTCCATCATCGGCGTGTCGATGACGCGCTCGGGACCAAATCGGGCCAGCAGCCCGTCCGTGGCGCGAAAGACGCCGCCGAGTGGCCCGACGTCCTCGCCGAGGACGACGACGCGCTCGTCGCGCTCCATCTCCTCGAGCAGCGCCTCGCGCACCGCTTCGATGAGCGTGAGCGTGCGCACCGGCGCAGCGACAGCCACCAATCGAGTGTCACCAGCGCGCCCGCCGTCGTCAAGTGAGGTCAGCACGCCGGCCGTCGTCAAGTGAGGTCAGCGCGCCAGTTCGGGTACCAGATGCGGCCCTCTCGGCGCAGCTCGAAATCAGGCTCGCCAAGCAGCGACTCCAGGTCAGCGGCGTGGCGCGCCATGGTCAGCGCCGAGACGGCGGCGTCGAATGCGTCCTCCGATGGCACCGCATGCTGAAACGCGGGGAGGTGGCGATCGAGGTAGGCTTGGCGAGCCGCGGCGCTCGATTTGACCACTGGGCCGGTGAGCAGGCGCGGATAGATCTCCACGACCCGCGGCCAGCCAGGTGGATCGAACGGCCAGATCGAGGCGCCGCGGGCGCGCAGCGCCTGCAGGAGTGGCATGCCGCGAATCGAACCGGTGCCGACCGCACCTGCGCCGCCGATCTGGAACACGGACTTGGGCGACAATCCACGCCTGCGCAGCGCATGCTCCGTGCGTCGAAAGTGCTCGAAGTGCACCGGTCGCCGGTGCCCGGGGCGGCCCCAGAAGGGTGGCGCGCACTCCTGGAGCCAACGCTCACCATGCTGCGCGACGTGTGACCACAGCGCGGGCGCGCTGTCGACGCGGAGCTGATCGAGATACCAGCTCGGGAAGGAGAACGCGAAGTCGAGGCCGATGACGATGCGTGGCCCGAGCGTCAACAGGTGATCGAGCATCTGCGCACGGGTGCGACCGGATTCGAGTCGCAGCAGGTGATTCGGGCCACGGGCGACTGCGAGCCAGATGCGCCGCTCGGCGCCAACGTTCGCTCCGGACCAGTCGATGGCGATGATCTCGATCTTCGAAAGTTACACTGTGACGTGCAAAGCGCCGTGCAAGAGAGCGGCTGGACGTATCTGTCCGAGGAATTCATTCAGGACCTGGAGCGCGCTATTGGCGGGGGCCTCACCATTAGCTCGGTGCTGCAGGAGTACGGACTGAATCGGAGCACCTACTACAGCTGGCTGGCGATCGGCGAGGGGCGCATGACGCACTGGCGTGATGGCACTCCCATTTCCGCCGATATGCGCACCAACTGCCGCCGCCTGTACAAACGTGTGCTGCGTGCCCGCGAAGCGCACTTGAGAACGAAACGCCAGGCGCTGCGGTAAAACCGCGGGCCTGGCCGTCTCGTTAGTCGCCGAGGCCATAAGGGGTAGTTAGGCCACCGGCGTCTGTGATGGTTCGGCGTGGAGGGCATTAATCGGCTGGCTGAATCGGTCATCGGCGCTGGATTTGCATCACCCGAAGGTCCTCGCGCTTCGCGCGCCTTACGGCGCGTCAAGGATTTGGATGGCGGGGCCGATGTGCGGAAGGCAGCGCAGGGCTAGACTTCGGCGGACGGGCAGTCGAGAACGTAGCCGTAGCCCGGCTCGCTCAGGATGTGCATGGGTCGTTCGGAGTCCGGCTCGAGCTTGCGCCGCAGGTGGCGCACGTAGGCCCACAGGTAATCGCGATCGTCGCGGTATTCGGGCCCCCAGACCTTGGTCAGGAGCTCGGCATGCGAGAGCACCTTGCCTGCGTTCAGCGCGAGCTGCTGCAGCAGCTGAAACTCGGTCGGCGTGAGCTTGACCACGTCTTCGTTGACCATCACCCGACGCCGAACGAAGTCGATCGTCAGCGCGCCGCAGCGCACCACGGACGGCGCGGAGGTAGGGCTGGCTTGCTGCGTCCGACGCAGCACCGCGCGCACGCGTGCGAGCAGCTCCGGCGGGGCAAAGGGTTTGGTCAGATAGTCATCGGCGCCCGCCTCGAAGCCGCGCAGTTTGTCGACCTGCTCGCCGCGCGCGGTGAGCATCACGACTGGGACGAGCGAGAACTCGCGGATCCGTCGACATACTTCGAAGCCGTCCAGTTTGGGCAGCATCAGGTCCAGCACGATCAGGTCGGGCTGCTCGGTCGCAGCGACATCGAGCGCCTCCTCGCCGTCGCCAGCGGACAGCACGCGAAAGCCGGCTCGATCAAGATGGGTGCGCACCAGGCGCTGGATCAACGGATCGTCGTCGGCAACGAGGACGCGCTGCCGCTCGGTCATCGGCGACTGCCTGCGCCCGCACCCGCTACTTGACGCTCGAGCGTCATCTCGTCCGAAGACTCGGTCAGCGCCGGCAAGGTAAACGCAAAGGTGCTGCCCAGCCCAGGCTGACTGTCGACCCAGATACGCCCGCCGTGCGACTCGACCAGGCTGCGGCAGATGTACAGCCCCAGACCAACACCGCGCACGGACCGCCCGCCCGACTCCACGCGGTAGAAGCGTTCGAATAAATGCTCGAGGTGCTCGGCTGGAATGCCCAGGCCATGATCGGCGACGCTCACGGTGAGCATGCCATCAGGATTGGTGGCGATGCGAACCTTGATCGCGCCACCGCGCGGCGAATACTTGATCGCGTTGTCGATCAGATTCGCCAGCACTTGCTCGACACGAATCGGATCCGCGTCGGCAAGCGGCAATCCCGGCCGCGTTTCGAGATGCAGCGAGCATGTGCCGGCGAGCAAGCGACGCGCGGCAAGCACATGCTCGGCGACGCGCTCGAGCCGCACCGGCTCGCGCTGCAGACGTAGCCCACCTGAGTCGAGGGTGGCCGCGTCGAGCAGATTGTCGACCAGCCCCGACAGGCGCCCGGCCGAGACGGAGATGACCTCGAGGAACTCACGCTGCGTGTCGTGATCCCAGGGTCCATCATGCAGCAAGGTGTCGGTGTAGCCGGTGATCGCGGTCAGCGGCGAGCGTAGCTCGTGCGAGACGGTCGCGATCAGTGCCGAGCGCATACGCTCGGCCTCGGTCTCCTTGGTCACTTCGCGCAACACCACGATGCGTCCAATGATGGCACCACCGTGGTGGCGCACCGGCGCCGAGTACACCCTAAAGCGCTGGTATGGCTCGAAATGCTCGAAGTCGGAAACGGCCACGTATTCCGAGTCGGTCAGCCAGCGGCGCGCTGCGTCCGCGAACGTATCGATCTCTGCGCCCGCATCGGCGCGCCGGAGCGCACCCGCGGCGCCGATGCCTTCGCCACCGGTCAAGAACGTCCAGGCGTAGTTCGACACAACGGTCTTACCCTGCTCGTCGACCATCAGGATCCCGTCGCCCGCGGACTCGAGGACGGCGTCGAGAACGTCGCGCTCGCTGCGCAGGGTTCCGGTCATGTCCGCCACCCGTCCGCGCATCTGCTCGAACGCCGTGGCCAGTGTCCCGATCTCGTCGTTGGAGCGCACGGCGACGGGCTGGAGCAAGTCGCCGTCGGCGATACGCTGCGCGGCCGAGGTCAACTGAGCCAACGGTCGGGTCAACGAGCGCGCCAGGAACCAGGCGCCGATCGCACCGACGAGTAGCACCAGGCCGCTGGCCAGCAACAAGCCGCGCTGCGCATCAGTTTGCGCGCGCTCCAGATCGGGCAGGGGCACGTCGAACGTCAGGTACTGGTCGAGCTGTCGGCCGTCCGATGCGAACAGGGGTATGCCGCACGTGGCGACTAGCGTGCGCGGTGTCGGGCAGAGCTCGTTGGACCGCGGTGCCCCGCTGACCAGATGCATCTGCACCACGGGCGGCTCGCCACCGCCCAGGCGGCTCATGAAACGCAAGTCGAGTGGCTCGGCCATCATCACCGCGCCGACGATCGCGCCACTCACGCCATCCTTGCGCACGGGTACGTAGCCCCGTAAGGCCAGGCCGAGCTCATCGCCGTCTTCGGTTGCCGACAGTTTGTCGCCTTGCAAGGCCCGCTGCAGGCCCGCGAGCGAGGGGGCGAGATCGTCGCCGACGGTATCCGGCGCATGCCCGCGCGCCACGACTTTGCCCGTGGCATCGACGACGGTGACGGCGGTGCCCTGCAGGTTGGCGACCTGGCTCGACCAGCGCTTGAACGGGGCGGGGTTGTTGTCGACGAGTGCCTGGATGACCGCCGGATAGAGCGACGTTGCTTCGCCTGCCGCTTCGAGCGTGGCCGCGCGCTCGGCATACAGCGACTGGACCTGGCGTGCCCGCGCGCGGGCCTGATTCACCGCTTCACGTTGGGCTCCGGTCTGGAGCCGGTCCTGGACGACCCACGTCCCGAGCACGTCGCCGAGCAGCAAGGTGGCGAGCAGGGCAAGCAGCAGTTTGGTTCGTAGGCGCACGGGCAGGTCCCCAATGTGCCCGACGGTTGGCGAGTCGTCAAGGTAAACGGCCCGAAGATCAGGCGTGTGTGCCTGAAAATCTCATGAACGAGTTGCGGATCCTTCCGCCTTCGCACGGCTCAGGGTCAGGATGACGGCGGCGGGAGCAGGATGGCCCGCACTGGGCTGGCTTCGCTGTGTTGCAGTCTGAGGGGCAGTGCCACCAGCGTGTAGTCGCCGTCGGGGACGTCAGTCAGATCGAGGTCTTCGAGGATGGCGACGCCATTCGCTAGCAGCAGGCGATGGACCGGCGCGCCGTTGTTGACCGAGGCCTCAGTCTCGACGGACAGGGCGTCCACGCCGATCAGGTAGGCGCTACGCTCCAGCAAGGCCCGCGCATCGGCGATGGTGAGGCCCTGGCCTGGTGGCAACTTGACGAGCACACGGTCCGCGGCAGAACCGCCGAGGGCTTGATAGGCAAGCACAGCGCATGGGCCGACCAGGGCATCTAAGCCAAACGCTTCGAGATCAGGCGCGCCAGCGATGAAGTGCGATGGTGCATCCAGATGCGTGCCAGCGTGGGCATTGAGCGTCCATTCGCTGACGTCGGCAACGTGACCGTCCCGCATGCGCTCGAGCCACTGCTGTCGAGCCGGTGGCGTGCCGGGCCACGCCGGCATGTGTTCATGGATCGGCCGGGTGACGTCCCACATAAGATCAGAGCACCCCCTTCTTGTTCAGGAGGCCTGCATGCTCCGGCTAACCAGCCTACTAGGAGTGTTGCTCGCGCTGGCTATGGTCTCGACCGCGGCTGCCCAGGAGGTCCGCATCACGTCGCCCGCCAACGGCGCGACGGTGGCCGGGCCAGATGTGACGATCGCCATCGCGGTCAGCGGAACGACGCTGGTGCCCGCCGCCGAAGCGACACGCCTCGAGGACCTGCACGTCCACTACATGTTGGACACCGACGCGGCGCCGTACCTGAGCGGCACGACGCCGGTGCCGACCGGTAATCCGAACATCGTGCACAGCGGCGCGCTGTCGAATACGTTCGGCGGCGTCGCTCCAGGAGCGCATCGAGTGACCGTCTTGCTGGGCTACTCGAACCATGCCGCGTTCCAGCCACCCGTCGCACCGTCAGTGTCGTTCCAGGTTGGCGGCGGCGCGGTGCCGTCGCAGCTGCCCCGCACGGGCGACGCACCAGAAACCGCCGGCGTATGGCTCATCCTCGCCGGGCTGGTCGGACTGGCAGTCGGCTCGGTGCTGCGCATCGCCCGCCGACCCGTCTAAGCATCTCCCTGTGAGGCGATTCACCACCCAGCGGTGAGCAACCTCATAGGACAGCACGGGCGGCCGGCGGAGCATGGCGGCATGAACCGCTCTATCCTTCCGGTGGCCACTTGGCAGCGTCGCTCGTGCTGGCAGTGCCAGCGTTCGCTACCCAGGGCTGGACGGCCACGGGGGCATGATCGATGGCCGACACCTGCACGCGGCGGTGGCGCTGTCGGCTGGCAAGGTGCTGGTGGTCGGCGGCGAGTCGTACCAGAATGGCCAGGACGTCGATCTGGCCAGCGCCGAGCTGTACTCGCCGTCTTAGGCGCGGCGGTACGGCTGAGCAGTACTCTAGTCGCCCGCGAAGTCGCCGCTGCGCAGGCGGCGCAGCCAGGCCGGTTCGTTCACCGTGTGCGCACCGTTGGCGCCATTGGCGCCGTTGTGACCGTTACCCGCTGCATCTGACTGAGTTGCCACGGCCGCGGCCACGGGCACCGCGACCGGACCCTCGGTTTGCGGCGCGGGCACGCGCTCGAGGTGGAGTTCGGGCATCGGCTTCTGGCGCATGACTTTGCTCTGCAGATCGTCGAGCAGCGTATACAGCGATGGCGTCACGAGCATGGCCAGCAGCGTCGACGACAACAAGCCACCGATGACGACCACCGCCATCGGCGCGCGCGACTCGGCGCCCGGCTCGAGCTTGAGCGCTAGCGGCAGCATGCCGAAACTCATCGTCGCGGTGGTCATCAGGATCGGCCGCAAGCGCACGCGCGCCGCTTCGGCGAGCGCTTGCGTACGGCCCATGCCGCGCTTTCTCAAGGTGTTCGTGTAGTCGACCAGCAGAATGCCCGTCTTGGCCACCAGTCCGACGGCCATGATCAAACCGATGATCGAGAAGATATTGAGCGTATTGTGGGTCACGAACAGCGCGAGCAAGGCGCCGACGATGCCCAGCGGCACGCCCAGGATGAGCACAATCGGGTAGAACCACGATTCGTATAGCGCGACCAGCAGCATGTACTCGAGGATGACCGAGAGCACCAGTGCCTGGCCGAGCGTGGTGAACGAGTTGTTCAGCTGCTGGACGCCGCCACGCACCTGGACGGTGTAACCAGCGGGCAGCTCGAGCTCTTTGACCATGGCCTGGACGTCCTTGGCCACATCGCCCAGCGCGCGCCCAGAAGCCGTACCAGTCAGCGTCATGGTGCGGTTGCGATCGACGCGTTGGATGCGGATCGGACCCGTCCCGCGCTCGATCGTGGCGATCTGGCCAAGTGTGACCACGCCGGTCGAGGCAACAGCAGCATTGGCGTTGGCGGCAGCAGTGCCGCCGCCGGCGCCACCGACCGGAATCGCCGACAGATTGACCAGGTTCAGTCGATCCGCGTCGCTGGCGATCAGCGTGATGTCCTTCTGGGTTTGACCATCCGGCCGCAGCACTGTCGGCTGCGAGCCGCTGAGCGACGTGCGCAGCGCGGTCGCAACCTGTTGCGAGGTCACGTTCAACTGCGACATGCGCACGCGATCGAGGACGATTTGCAGCTCAGGCGTGCCCTGCTCGCTGGTGTTGCGGATGTCGGTCAGGTTGGGCACTGTCGACAGCGCGACCTGGACCTGTTGGGAAACCTGGCTGAGCGTGTCCAGGTCCGGCCCGGCCAGCTGCAGATTGACGCTGGTCGTGCCGCCTCCGCCGAAGCCGCCTCCGCCGCCGAGTGGGTTCTGAATGTCGGCGTTGACGGTAACGCCGGGCACGCCGCGGCCCATCGTGCGTGCCTGGTCCATGATTTCGAACACGCTGCGCGCGCGCTGCTGCTTGGGCAGAACTTGCACAGCAAAGCTGGCGCGGCCGCCGCCACCGCCGCCGAAGCCGAAGCCGCCACCGCCACCCGAAACGGACGTGAACACGTACTGCACCTCGGGGATGTTCTGCAGCCCAGCCTCGACCTGCAGCGCCGCCTCGTTGGTCGCTTGGAGTGACGTGCCCGGCGGCGTCTGCATGTTCATCGAGAAATTGCTGTCGTCCTCGTCGGGCGCGTATTCGGTCGGGATCAAGCCGAGCGGCACCATCGAGAACACCGCGGCCACCAGTCCGACGCTGGCCAGCACGACCAACCAGCGCAGGCGCACCGCGGTCGGCACCGTGCGGCCCACGGCGCGTCCGAGCCGATCGAAGTGGTGATCCCACCAACGGCCAAACCGCGCCACAGGACTCGTGCTGTGGCCGTCATCATGGCGCAGCCAGCGCGAGGCCAGCATCGGCGTCAAGGTGAACGAGATCAACAGCGAAAACAGCGTCGCGGCGACGATCGTCAGACCGTACTGGCGGAACAGCTGACCGAGGATGCCGCTGATAAACGCAATTGGCGTATACACAACGACGTCGGCCATCGTGATCGCGATGGCGGCCATGCCGATCTCGCCGCGGCCGGTGAGGGCAGCCTGATGCGGGTTCTCGCCTAATTGGAGATGGCGGTGGATGTTCTCCAGCACTACGATCGAGTCGTCGACCAGGATGCCGATCATCAGGGCCAGCGCCATCAGGCTCATGATGTTCAGACTGAACCCGAAGATGTACATGACCAGGAACGTGCTGACGAGGCTGGTCGGAATCGCCAGCAGCACAATGACCGTGTGGCGCCAGGCGTGCAGGAACAGCAGCATCACGCCGCCCACGAGAAGCACCGACAGCAACAGGTCGTGTTGGATTGCGTCCAGCGAAGCGCGGGTGAAGACCGAGGTGTCGTTGGTGATCAGGATCTGCGAATCGCCCGGCAGCAGTGTCTGCAGCTTGCGGAGTGCCACGCGCACGTTGTCGGCGACCTGCAGCGCGTTCGCGTCTGACTGCTTGACGATCGACAGGCCGACGGCCTCCTGGCCGTTCAGGCGCTGCAGCTGGGTTTGCGTCTTGTAGGTCTCAGAAATGGTCGCGACGTCGCGCAGCAGGATCGGGCCGCCCGTGGTCTGGGCGATCACCTGGTTGGCCAGGTCGTCCAAGTTGCGGAACGCCGCGCGTTCGCGCACGTTGAGAGTTTGCGCACCCTGCTGCAAGGAACCGACCGGCGCGTTCACGTTCGCGTTCTGGAGGGCGGTGGACAATTGAGCCACCGTGACCTGATACGCGGCCAGCTTGGCGTAATCGACGCGCACCTGGATCTCGCGCTGCAGACCGCCGCTGATATTGACGCTGGCGACGCCAGGCACCGACTGCAGCTGGGGTACGAACTGATCGTTGGCAACCTGGAACAGCGAATCGAGTGAGCCGCCGGTCAGGGCGACGTTCATGACCGGGAACGCATTCGGATCGGCCTTGTTGACGCGCGGATCACCGGCGTCTGCCGGTAGGCGGTTCCGAATCGCCGAGACGCGCCGCTCGACTTCCAACGCCGCCGTATTGGCATCTGTGCCGTCGGTGAGCTGGACGTTGACGCTCGAGCTGCCTTCGCTTGACGTCGAGGTAATGCTGGCCACGCCGGACATGCCGGACACGGCGTTTTCGATCGGCTGGGTAACCAGCTGCTCGATGTCCTGCGCCGTCGCGCCTGTATACGTGACGTTGACGCTGACGAAGGGAATGCTGATGGGCGGCAGGCGATCGACTTTGAGGAAGGTGTAGGCAACCCCACCCATGATGACCAGGCCGAACAGGCCCATGAGTACGGTCAGCGGGCGGACGACCGCCAGTCGCGTCAGCTGCATTGCGGAGTGTCCTCCTGAACTTAAGCTGCTCGGGATGACATAGACATTGAAGCGCTACCCACCCTGCCCCTGTGCTGGCTGGCCCTCGCCGCCCTGCGGCTTGGGCTGACCCTGACCACCCTGCGGACGTTGACCCTGTCCGCCCTGGCCGCCCTGGCCCTGCGCCGGCGCGTTCACGACCTGGATCGCCGCGCCATCGCGCAAGCCATTCTGGCCAACTACGACGACCTGCTCGCCGGCCGCGACGCCGCTCACGATTTCGGTCGACTTGTCGTCGGCCATACCCAGTTGGACCTGGCGCGCCGCCGCGCGGCCACCGTCGTTGACGAACACGATCGTGTTGCCGCCCTGCTGGACGACCGCTTCACGCGGGACCAGGATCGCGTCCGGTTTCTGCGCCGCGACCACTCGCACCTGCGCGAACATGCCTGGCATGAGCCGATCGTCCTGGCTATCGGGCACGATCTTGGCGTCAAAGGTGTGCGCGCGCGCATCGCCCGCCGGGGCGATCGTCACGATCTTGGCGGGAATGGTCAGGTCGGGATAGGCCGGCGTCGTCAGCTCCACGCCCTGGCCTGGCCGGACCTGGCCAACGCGCGCTTCTTCGACGGTGACGTGGATCTCGACAGCGCTGCTGGTCAAGACCAGGATCGGCGTCGTCGACGAGGCCAGCGAGCCCGGCCCAAGCAATCGCTGTGAGATGACGCCGTCGAACGGCGCTACGACGGTGCTCTGATCGAGGCTGGCCTGGGCCAGCGCCACCTGCGCTTCGGCCTGGGCGACGCCCGCGACCGCCGCCTGAAGATCGGCGTCGGTATACGGCAGCTGCTTGGCCCGGAACTGCGCCATCATCTGGTCGACGACGGCTGATTGCTGGCCCAGGTCGGTATCGGACCCTGGCTGCTGCGCCTTGACCAGGCCCTGCTGCGCCTGGAGCACTGCCGCGCGCGCCTGGCGAATGTCCTCGTCGGTCGGACCGCCGTTCATCACGTCCAGCTTGGCCTGATCTGAAGCCAGCTTCTGCTGCGCCGCTTCGAGCGCGCTCGCGAGCTGCGCCTGCTGCATCTGCGTCGTGCCGTTCTTGATCGCGTCGAGCCGCGCCTGGTCGGTCTTGAGCTTCTGCTGTGCCGCGATCAAGTCGCTCTGAGCTTTGGCTTGCTGCGCGGCGAATGTGCCGCCATTGAGCGCATCGAGCTTGGCCTGGTCGCTCTTCAACTTTGTGAGCGCCGCGATGAGGTCGCTCTGCGACTTGGCCTGCGATGCCTGGATGCCACCGTTTTTCAGCGCGTCGAGCTTGACCTGATCGGTCTTCAGCTTTTCCTGCGCCGCGATCAGCGTGCTCTGCAGGGTGAGCTTGCTGAGTTTGGAGCCGCCACTCTCGAGCTGATCCTGCTGGGCCTGTGCCGAGGCCAGTTGCTGTCTGGCAGACGCGATCGACGATTCCGCCGAGGTCTTGGCGGCATTACAGGCGTCGCCGCCGGCGAAACACACGCTGCTGTTGCTGGTCGCATGGTCGAGCGCGGTGCGGTCGGACTTCGCCTTGTCGAGCGATGCCTGTGCCGCGGTAACCAATGCAACGGCCGCCTGAATCTGCACCTCGGTCGGCGCATTGGCCTGATTGATCGCCTCCTGGGCAGCCGCGACCACGGCCTGGTCCGCGTTGACGGTGCCGACCGCGTTCTGAATGTCCGCCGCGTTCGTTCCGGTCAGATTGTTCTGTGCTGCCTGCGCCGACGCGATGGCCGCGTTGTCGGCATCCACGGCGCTCTGCGCACTCTGCAGGTCGGCCGCGTTGGCACCGCGCAGGTTGTCGAGCGCCGATTGCGCGGACGCCAGTGCCGCCTTATCCGAGTCCACGTTGCCCTGAGCGCCCTGCAGGTCGGCCGCGCTCGAGCCAGTGAAGTTATCCAGTGCAGCCTGAGCCGCGTCGAGGGCTGCCTGATCGGCATCGACCGAGCTTTGCGCCGCCTGGCGTACGTCGTCGGCGGCGCCCTTCATCAGCAGCGCGAGCTTGGCGTTGGCCGAGTCGAGCGCCGCGCGCGCCGAGGTGACGTCTTCCGCTCGGCCCTGCTGCAAGGCCACAAGCCGAATCTGGGCCGCGGTCAGCTGCGCCTCGGCCGCGGTGACATCTTCGGGCCGCGCACCGGCTTCGACCTGGGTCAGCTTCGCCCGAGCAGACAGCAACGCTGCCTGGGCCTGCAAGAGCTGCGCCGGCAAGGCGCCCTGGTCCATGACGGCGAGCGTGTCGCCGCGATGGACGACGCTCCCCACGTCCACCGGCACGTCCTGAATCAGCCCCTGGGCACGCGGCACCACATTCACCTGCCGGGTCGATTGGACCGCGCCCGCATAGCCGAGGATGGTGCTGATCGGACCAACGCCAACGGGCACGGTGCGCACGACCAACCCGCCACCCGCGGGCCGCTGCTGGGCAGTCGCCTGTTCCGGCTTGGCCAGGAACAGCGCCACGGCTTGTACGACGGCAGCCAGAATCAGAACGGCCGCGATCGAAAACGCCAGAGGCTTGGAGGCAGTCAGGCGGCGGAAGAGTGGTAACACGGTAGCAGTACCTCGGCGGACACGGGGCGCAGGCTTACCCCGGAATTACACGCGAGTATGTTGTCTCAGAACCTAATACGGAAATAAGGGTCTGTTAAGCACTTGCTAACGCGAGATTACAGTCGTGCATCGGCCGCCGGCTGCATCGGCACCCGCAGGGTTAGAATAAGCAACTGTTCGCTGTCCCACCAGCCCACAGCACGTGACACGCTGTTCGGCGTTTCGTTGTTCAAAGGGTACAGCCAGTTGGGCCCACCATCGCGGGCCTGATCACGACTTCCTTCCTTTGCAGGAGGCCCTTTCTGTTGCTGCGCTTTCAATCGTTGCGCGCGCTGTGCGCTGCGCTGTTGGTGTTGGGCCTGCTCGCGCCGGCCGCCACGACCGCCGGTGCGCAAGAAGATCCGCGCTTCTTCTCGCAAACCGGCTATCGCATCGACAACGACGCTTTTTGGGATTTCTTCCAGCATCGCGGCGGCGTACGCACCTTTGGCTACCCCGTGTCGCGCCTCTTCCAACTCGACGGCTTCTTCGTTCAGATCTTCCAGCGCGAGGTCATGCAGCGTCAGGCTGACGGCTCGGTGCAAACGCTGAACCTGCTCGATCAGGGATTGATGCCCTACACACGCATCAACGGCAGCACGTTTCCGGCGCCTGATCAAAGCGTGATCTCGGCAACACCCCCGGCGACCGATCTGGGGGCCGTGCTGGACTTCATACGGACGCAGGCGCCAGATACGTTTGAGGGCGAACCGGTCAACTACGGCACCACCTTCTTCACCACGGTGACTGCCGCCGATGCGCCCGACGCCGATCCGGCGCTTTTGCCAGGTTTCGACCTGCAAATCTGGGGTGCGCCAACCAGTCAACCGGCGCGCGATCCCGCCAATAGCAACTTCATCTATCAGCGCTTCCAGCGCGGCATCATGCACTACGACAAGGCCTGCGGTTGTACCCAGGGTCTGCTGTTAGCCGACTATTTGAAGTCGATTTTGACGGGTCAGAACCTGCCGCCCGACCTGGCCGGCCAGGTCACCACGTCGAAGTACTTCCGCCAGTACTCACCTGGCTCGCCCAAGAGCATTGCTCGGCCGAACGATTTGCCAGGGAGCGATCTGACCGATGCATTCGTGCAACAGCAAGCGGGTGCTGTTACACCCGCTCCGAATCCGCAGCCGGCGCCTGGCCCGACAGTCAGCAACTTCGCCTATGGCTTCCAGGTCCATATGTGGGATCTCAGCTCGCAGGCGAAGGGCTTCATCGTCGGCGATACCCAGCAAGCGGGCTTCAATTGGGTCAAGCAGCTCGTGGACTGGTCGGCCATCGAAACGGCGCCTGGCGTGTTCAACTGGACCGAGCTCGATTCGATTGTGAACACTGCCAATGCCGGCGGCCTCAAGATTCTGCTGAGTGTCGCCGAGGCGCCGACCTTCTATCGCGGCCCCAGTAGCGGCTTGTTCCCGACCGACCCGAGCAAGTTCCAGACGCTCATGCAGACCATGGCGACTCGCTACAAGGGCAAGGTCCAGGCGTATGAGCTGTGGAACGAAGAGAACCTGGCGCGTGAGGCTGGCGACGGCAACGTCACACCCGACAAGTACTTGCCGATCTTGAAGGCCGGCTTCACCGGCACCAAGACCGGCGACTCCGCGGCGCTCGCGCTGCTGGGCGCGCTGAGCCCGACTGGCCTGGGCCAGACGGGACAGTCGATGGACGACCTGGCCTACCTGCAGGGGCTGTACAGCCTCAACGGCGGCGAGGCCAAGAACTACTTCGACGTCGTCGCCGCGCACCTGAGCGGCTTTTCGAACCCGCCCGACTGTACGCCGGCTACGCCGCAGTGCAGCCTCTCCGGGGCGTGGAATACGGACCCAAGCTTCTTCGCCTTCTCTCGCGTCGGCCAGTACCGCGACGTGATGACCCAGAACGGCGACACCAGTAAGCAGGTCTGGTTGACCGAGTTCGGCTACGACTCCAATGAAATCTCGCTGCCCGGCTACGAATACTCCACGTTCATCTCCGAAGACGCGCAGGCGCGCTTCCTGGTCCAGGCGCTCCAGATCGCCCGTCAAACGTCGTACATCGGCGGCGTCATGATCTGGAACCTGAATTACCAGGTCGTCGTGCCGCAGAACGACGAAAAGTGGGGCTTCGGCATTCTGCGCTCGGATTGGAGCGGCCGGCCCGCCTTCTTCGCCCTGTCCGCGATGCCCAAGAGTTAGCTGTCGACCGTCAGGCGGTCTACCGTCGACCCCGTGGCGGTAGACTGCCGACGCCGATGCCCTTCACGCTGGACGACCTCGATCGCATCAGCGTGCGCGTGGGCATGGGCACCAAAACGCTACGCCAGATGAGCGATACGCAGTTCACGGCCTGGCTGCGCGCGCAGGGCGCCAGGGGCGAGATTGGCGTCGTCAAGACCGGGCCCGGCGAACTGATGATCCCGATCGAGGAGCGCGTGCGCGTGCTCAACGATCTCCAGGCGTCGGGCTTCTATATCCCTGACGTCATGGGCTCTGTACCCATTGGTGGCGGGCCCGACGCCGCCGCGTTGGAACGTGCGTTCGAGAACCTCAGCGCCGCGCGAGAACACCTGCACGAGGTTGACGCCGCGATTTCCGAGCTAGGCGAAATCGATCCACGAGTGAATATGCGCGTGAGCATTCACGGTGCGCTCGAGCTGGTCGAGCTGCTGCGGGGCGCGATCGAGCACGCGCGCCGCTTGTCATCCTGAGCTTGCGAAGGATCCGCTTGTCGGCCGGTAACCGCCAAGCAAGCGGATCCTTCGGCTGCGGCCTCAGGATGACAGGGCGGCCTGTATCGACTCGTAGCACCGTCTGAGCTCCTCACGAAGTTGCGTCCAATCAGTTTCTGGGTCTACCGACTGTTGGCCCGTGATCCGATCGACGGTATTGTTCGCCTTGACGCGCCATTCGGCGGACTCGCGCATA
>DASXRR010000179.1:0-13040 GCA_036506475.1 Chloroflexota bacterium | reverse complement strand
GCATTACCGCGGCGCCGAGCTCGACCATGCCATTGTCATCCAACCTCATCACCTTGCGCACCCACGGGTTGAAGTACGCCGCGCAGTACGGGCTGCGCATGTTCATCGCGACGGCCATCGCCGCGCACGCCTTTGTTGCTTCGTCGAGCTCGCCACGCGCAAAGACGAGTCGGTCCTTTGCCCATGTCGCCGCTAGAAACCGTGGATGCCGCGCCAGCACTCGCCATAGTGCTGGGACGTGCGGCACGCCCAATGCGTCGGTGGCCCACTGACGAATGGCATCGAGCGTCTCGGCAGCTTGCCCAGTTTCGACTTCGTCGAGCGGTGGTACTAGCTCAGTTGGCGGTCCGTCAGGCGGACGCGGCACATCTGGCCGAAGTCTGAAACCCTCGGCAAGCGCAGCCATGCTCGCGACCTGCTCGGCGACAGCCATGGTTTCCGTCAGCCCTTGCTCGCTCACTCCTAGGCGCAACACGGCGCTCGTGTGCGAGCTCAGTCAAAAGTCGCAGCCGTTGGTCATCGAGACGGCAACGTGCATCGCCTCCTTTGCAAGCTGCGGCAGTACGCCTTGGAACTGGTAGCTGGCCAGCGCCTGCTTGTGGTTGCTCGCCATATAGGCCGGCCAGTGCGCTTGCGCACCCCAGATGCCGGTGATCTCCTGCTGTCCGCGCATGCGCGCTCGCACAAACGCGACATGCTCCTGATCCTCAGGCGGGATCTCGTCGAAGCGACGGAAGCGCAGCGTCGGCATTGCTTCAGGAACCTCCCTCGCCCGTGCGTTTGAGCTCGATGGTCTTGCGAATCGCGTCGCGGAACTCGATCAGCATCTGCTGGTAATCGCTGACCTCCTTAATGGCGGCGCGTCCCTCAGGTCCGAGTTTGGCCAGCCGGCCCTTGAGTGCAACGGTCACGAAATAGGCGCCGTTGTAGTACGGCACCAGTGCCTCGAGGCTCATTGGCTTGTCACCGCGCGCCATTGGGTCCTCCTGACTCGAGGGCTCGGAAGATCTCATCGTCGCCCGGTCGATCCGCGAAGTCCTGGCCGGCGTACTGATAGCGAATACGCCCGTCGCGGCCGACGACGACGACCGCTGGGATGGCGATCCGACCCTGTTCGTTCCACACGCCATAGCGCTTGATGGCGAGGTCACCTTCGGGGTCGCTGAGGATGCTGAACGGCAGGAGCAACTTGCCTATCATTCCCTGGTTCTGGTCTGGTGAGTCGACGCAGATCGCACAGACCTCAGCCCCACGCTTCTCGAATTCGTCGTACTTCCTGGCAAAGCTCACGAGCTGCCCGTTGCAATACGGTCACCAATCGCCACGATAGAAGACCAGCACCTGGAGTGCTTTGGTGACTGCCTCGCTGAGCCGCCAGGTGTTGCCGTGCTCGTCCACTGCTTCGAAGTCCGGCGCCGCAGCGCCGACCTGTAGAGCCGTTTCCGTCATTCGTGCCACAGTAGCAGGAGCGGCCTCGAAGCGACCGTAGGCCAGCTTACAAACTGCTCGCGAGGCGCCTTTTAGGGCTCGGGGCTAGGATGCCAACATGGAGCAGCCAGACTTTCCAGCACCCCAGAGCGGCTTCGTCATCACGAATTTTCTGGTGGTCTCCGACCAAGACCGTTCTCGTGAGTTTTATACGTCGCTGTTTCGCCGTCAGGTCGTGCTAGAGCGCGATCGTGTCAATCATGAAAGTGTTCAATACGTGGACCACCCCAGCCGATCCGAACCGCACGAGCGCCTTCCGCAACGTTGTGGTCGCCGACATCCACCAGATCTATCAGGAATGGTCGGCTAGAGGCGCTGAGTTCCCGACTGAGCCGAAGTACCACGGTCGCGAGATCCGCGCATACATCCGCGACCCCGATGGCCATCTCATCGAGGTCGGGCAGACTACGTTCTGAGTCAGGCCTCGGCGCTAGAGGCCCACTCGGCGCATCGTACAGTCGAGGATGGCCTCCGCCGAGCCGCCGACATCGGCTTGTCCGCTGCATGTCTGCGCGTGTTCCTGGATCAATTGGCGGATGCTGGCCTGGAAGTAGGCGGCGAATCCCCAGGTCACCGTCTGCAGAATCCAATCTGTCGACACCGTGGTCGGATCCTCACGTAGCGCCCTGCGCGCCAGAATCAGCGCGCAGTTCCCGCCGAGCTTGCTGTCAGGGTCCTGGCGGGCATCATTGAGCTTGCGGTCAAGCTTGTTGAGGGCATCTGCAAGCCCTGGATTGCGACTCATGCCCAGGTCGCGCACGAACTGCGGCGCGTAATCGCCGTAGACACTCGGCGGTGCGGCCGGCGGCCGGTCGTCGTACATCCCGGCGCTGAGCAACAGCGCCTGGAAGGCGAAGAGCCGACGGCGGAGGGTTACCGGCAGGGACATCGGCTGGTCGGGTTGGTACGCCTGCCACGCCTGAGCCAGTGTTTGATTGGCATCAGGCAGCGGCGCGCAGTCCATCGTTGTCGGCGCGGGCAACAGGCGACTACCACCAACCAGGAGACCAAGTACTAGAGCACTGCACAGCACTGCCAGGCTCAGGTACGCGAACCTTAGTCGGGTCATTTGAGCCTGTTCGCGGCCAGAGCCGAATAGGTCGACACCGAAAAGGGGACCAGGTATGTCAGGCCAATCTTGGCCACGACAAGTGCGCTGGCGTGGCCGGTCAAGAGCACGTCTGCCTGGTTGATCAGCATCAAGATCGTGCCCACCACGAGCGCCACGGCAATGGCGCGTCGACATACCGGCCAGTAGACGAGGCCGTGCAGGCCACAGCGCGACTCTTCGGCGCCCGTGGTGAAGGGGAATCGGTAGCGTGTCGCGCGACCACAGCCAACCACGCCGCAGCAAACCTGATCCACCATACGGCCGCAGCGTACCGCCATCCAGGCCAGGCGCTGCCGACTGTAAGCCACGTTACGGAAACGCGCTTGTGTCTGGCGCATACTGAGACGCATGCGCGCCGCCGTGCTGATGAGCGTGCTGGTCCTACTAGGCACTGGCTGCTCACGTGCGCTCAACGACCCGCCTACTCCGCTTTCCAGCGAAGTTACCGTCCCGCAAGCAGCGACCGCACCGCAACGTGACGCCGACGTGCCCGATTTGCCCTTCCCCGACAATCCGGATCCGACCGCGTGCGGCATTCCGACGCCGTGGAACGGTGAAGCAGCGCAAATCGAAGGCACATTCCAGGGTCAACTCGTCCAACCGACTGTCTATCTTTACGACAGCCATGAACGCCTGCACATCACCGGCGCAGTGCCCAGTGGCACCACGGTACAGGTCCAGCTGTATCAGGCCAATCCTGTGCTGGACTTTTTCTACATCCGTGCCGATACGCCCGCCGGGCCACAGACCGGCTGGGTCCCCGCGCGGTTTTTGCGATTGCTCGAGCACTGATCGACCTGACTCCGCAACTTGGTGATATTGCTTACTGACTCACGCTCCAACCGGCGCGTTAATCGATTGCAGAAGTTGACGCTGTGGAGGAGCTCGAGTGATGCGGCGGCATGTAAGAATTGGCCTCACGACGCTTTTGTTCGCAATCGCGGCGCTAGTGCCGCAGATTAGCCGCGCGCAGGAGGCACAGACGACAGGAGTCACCATTGTCGAACCAGAAGGCGGCACGCCAATGGACTGGGCGTACGCTCCCAATGAACTAACCGTCACCGTTGGCACGCCAGTCACCTGGATCAACACCGGCGCACAACCGCACACCGTGACCGCTGACGACGGCGTATCGTTCGACTCGGGCAACCTCGACAGCCAGGTGGCGTTCAGCCTCACGCCTGAGTCGCCGGGAGCATTCACCTACCACTGCACGTACCACCCGTGGATGGCGGCCACGCTCACCGTCACGAACTGATCGCGCCGTGCACGATACCTCGAACAGTTCACGCGCAGCGGTTCGGTTGCGACGCTGGGTACAGGCGGATGTGCGGTGCATGCATTGCGAACGCTTGATCGGGCGGCTGCTCGCGCCAACCAACTTGCGCTACAGCCTCGAATCGCCACAGACCGCACGGTTCGTGATCTTCGGGTCATCACAGGAGGGGGCCAAGCCGACGCGCCTCTCCAGGATCGAGCGATTTCGATGCCCGACATGCGGCGGCAACGGTATCGTCAACGAAGTCGAGCAGTTCGCAACCGAGCTGATCCCGCATCGAGATGACGATCGTCCGCGTGGCCCCGGCAGGCGACCCAAACCAATCACTCCGCGATGCGACACGCGACTCGCGGCGTTCGGATTGACCAACATTCTGGAGCGCCCGACAGCAGGTTGATAAACCACCGCTCGCTGTGGCTCGTGCTGCGGCTTTTGATGCTGGCGGCTTGCGCGCGGTCGGCAGTGCCCGAAGGCAATCAGGTGAGCAGTGTGGCTCCGCCTGGCGAGCCTTCCCTCGTGCCGACTGCGCGTCCCATTGCGACGACCGCCGTTCGCTCGACCTCTGTCCCAACTGCGGAGTCTGGGTGGCCCGTTGAGCCACACGGGGAGCGGCTCGCAGCGCACCCCACGCTTTCATCTGCGCGCCGGCAATTACGCCATCGACTTTGAGGCACAACTTGAGTGCATCAGCAACACGCTTGGCGGCAACCTGATGAGCAACGCCCACTGGACCGGTGTATCGCTCTCCGAACTGGTACATGGTCTCGGCGTGCAACCCGAGGCGCGAGCAATAACCTTCCGCTCTGCCGACAACTACTACGAGAGCTTTCCGTTGGACGTGGCGCTGGCGCCAGGAGTCCTTCTGGCGCACACGATGAATGGCATGCCACTGCCAGACAAGCATGGCTTCCCGCTTCGCCTGATCCTGCCGGGCCGCTACGGCGTGAAGAACCCGAAGTGGATCACGAAGATCGAACTAGCGGCCGAGCCGATCGAAGGTTACTGGGTGCGCCGCGGCTGGGACGCTCAGGCGCTGGTCCAGACCGTCGCCCGCATCGACACTCCGCAGAACCATGCCACGGTCGCGGGGCCTACAGTCGAGATTGGGGGCGTTGCCTTTGCTGGCAGCCGCGGGATTAGTCGCGTCGAGGCGAGTATTGATGGCGGAGGGACGTGGCACGAGGCTGCGCGCACGCGGCCGCTTGGCACTAACACGTGGGTCCAGTGGGCGCTCGCGTGGGACGATCTCTCGCCTGGCGCTCACGAGATTCTTGCCCGCGCGTTTGACGGCACGGGGGCGGTGCAAACGTCTGAGGAAAACGGCTCCTTCCCCGCTGGAGCGACCGGCTATCACTCCGCTCGCATCCTCATTGTGGACTGAGCCACCGGGACCGAGCGGGCCCGGCGGCTCATGCGATCAGGACGTGACCGTCACCGTTCCTTTCATCCACGGATGGAAGGTGCAGTGATAGGCGAACGTTCCCGCCTTGGTCGGCGCAAATGTGAACGTCGCTCCGGGCGCCATAGTGCCTGAGTCGAACGACGAACCATCATCGGCCGTGACGGTGTGCGCGACTGCACCGCCGTTGGTCCACGTGACCGTTTGCCCGACGGCTGCGCTGATCGCATTTGGCTCGTATGTCCACGCCTGCGTCGGCTGGAAGGCCGGCTCGACGATCTGCACCCGAGGTGCCGCGACTGTTGGCGAAGTCGTTGCTGGAGCAGGTGCGGCAGCTGGCGGAGCAGATCCGGGCATGCCGCCCATCATCGACTCGTGCAACTGGTGGTTGTGCTCCGTCGCCCACCGCAGACTTGCCCGATCGCCCCACACGGCGTTGAACATCGCCTGAGTGATCGCGTTCTGGCCGGTCAACGTGGACCCGTCCATGGCCTTCGGTACGCCCGAAGTGCCCTGGAGGTTGATGGTGACGGTCGCCTCTTGCGCGCCCTCGATGGGCGTGTGATCGTTCTGGACCGGCTCCACCGTCAAGGTGTGCTTTCCCGGTGGCCAGGCGCTCAGGTCCAGTTGGACGGTGTCGCTACCTGGCATTGCCACCATGCCGTCCATTGACATCATGCCGCCCATCATCATCATTGGAAACGCGTCCATATCGACCATGACGTGGTAGTGGCCGAAGCCGGTGAGGTTGGGCTTGCCCTCCAGCCCAAGAGATGGCGTGAAGTTGCTCTTGTCGACCTGCAGGGTGAACTTCGGGCCAAGCGTTGCGCCGTCGGCTGGCGACGTGATACGCACGCTCGGCGAACCTGGATTGGAAATCGCGGCTGGTGCCGGCCGCGGATTCGTGGGCTGGTAGTCGATTGTGACGTGTTGGACCGTGTCCTCCATATCCATATGGGTGTTGGAGGAAAGGTCGAAGATCAGCGCGTGCTTGCCCGGCGTGATCGCATCGCCGAGCAGCGTGAATGTCGGCGTGGTGTAGAAGTTGAACAACACGCCCATGTTCATGCCGTCGATCATGACGTGGATGTGGCCCTCGCCGTCGACATCCGGCAGCCCGACATCATCGGCGGACAATTTGAAATTGCTGACTTCCACTTGCACCGGAATGTCGGTTGAGGTGATGCGCGCTCCCTCCGCGGGCGAGATGATCCTCAAGCCCGGCTTGGCCTGCGCCTGGCCAGTGGCCGGCACGAGCACGACGAGCATGCTCAGGACCAGGGTCGCGAACATCGCGAGGCGTCTCTGCATGGCGGGCTCCCTCCCGTGAAGCGATGGGATATATGGCAGCTAATGCCGTGTTGCAGCGGCGCGTCTGTAAGCGGCCTTACTGAACCAGTCGAAATCCCGGTCCACTACTAATCGGTTTCGATTTTGCGGCCGATAGTTGCAGCGACTGATCGCACCGGACGGCCCAAGCCAAGCTCATGACCTCCCAGCACCACGATTCACTCACCACACCCGATGAACGCCGCTGGCATCGATTCGAGGATTGGCCGATGGCCTTCAAGCTCATCGCCTACTGCGCCGGTCTCGCCGCGGCCTTGGCCATCGGACTCACCGCGATGGGCTACATGCAGGCTGCTCAAGGGCTGAGCGAACGAGCCGAAGCCGCGTTGAGCTCTGATGCGCTGGTGGTCGTCACTGCGATCGACGACTGGAACGCGCAGCGGCTGTCCTCATTGCAAACGGTGGCGCGACTGCCATCGATCGCCCGGCTGTTGGCCGCCGAGCCCGACCCCATGTTTGGCGAAGACCGGGAGACGGCGGCCGAGAGCCTCGCGGCATTGGATGCACCTGGCGAGGAGGTCGAGTCGGCCGCGTTGACCAACGCAGCCGGTATTGTGCTGCTGAGTACTCGGCCCGATGAGATCGGATCTGACATCCACTTCGACGAGGATGTTCATGCCGCGCTGGACGATCGCCAGCCAACCATCAGCAGCGTCAGAATCGGTGGCCCGAGCAATCACCCGGTCATCTTCCACAGCGCTCCGGTGCTTGATCGGTCTGGTCATGCGCTCGGTGTCGTCCGGTCGCGCTCCTCAGTGGCCGCGATCGAGCGGGTCGTCCAATCGGCCGAGGACCGCACGGGTGCGGGCGCGATGGGCACGCTGATCGACGCGGACGGGCTGGTCCTGGTCGACAGCATGATGCCGGACTGGCTTTTACGACCCGTTGTGGCCTTGAACCCACAGGAATTGGAGCGGCTCTCAGCGCGGCAGACCTGGGCGCACGATGCACCGCCGCCAGCCATTGGCGAGGTGGATCTTGCGCATGCGATCGCGGTCTCCGGGCCGATCCTGTTCGACTGGCGCATGCACGGGGTGTACTTCCGCGCCCTCGCGCGGCCCCTGTCACGGACGCCGTGGACGTATGTCGCGGCGCTTCCCGTCGCGACGTTCGATGCGCCCGCGCGCGACTTCCTCAGAAACGCGGTTTTGGCGGCGGCGATCGGGCTGCTGATTGGAACCGTTTCTGTGCTGCTGTTTGCTCAATCGCTGGCCAGCCGACTTCGGCGGGTAACGGTCGCCGCGCAGGGCCTCGCTCGTGGAGATATCGACCAGCAGATCGAAGTTGGGTCGCGCGACGAGCTCGGGCAGATGGCCGCGGCGTTCCAGGACATGATCCGTCACCAGCAACGAATGGCATCCGTCGCGACAACGATCGCCGCTGGCGACCTGCGGTCCGACATTCAGCCCGTGTCAGAGGGGGACGTACTCGGCCATGCATTTGCTGGCATGTTGCGGAACCTTCGCGAGCTCGTGGGGCAGGTGAGCCGAAGTGAGGAGCGGTTCCGGTCGCTGGTGCAGAACGCCTCCGACGCGACGCTGATCCTCGATCCCGAGTGGCGCATCACGTACGTGAGCCCTGCCAGTGAGCGCGTGTGGGGCCATAAAGCCGAAATGCTCGAGGGGGCCTCCGTGCTGGAGCTCGTCCACAAGGATGACCGTGCGGCTGCCGAAGGCTTTCTCAACGATGCGGCCCAGCTTCTCGGCACGAATCTCACGACCGAGCTGCGCTTGCGCCATGTCGAGGGATCGTGGCGCGAGTTCGAGGTGATCGCGAATAACTTGACTCATCAACCAGCTGTCGCCGGCATCGTGCTGACGAGTCGCGATATCACTGAGCGCAAAGCATTTGAACGCGACCTACAACACCTCGCTTTTCATGATGCGCTCACTGGTCTACCGAACCGCGCGCTGCTTACGGATCGGCTAGAGCGAGCGCTGGCGCGTGCCGATCGTCAGTTCCGGCGCGTTGCTGTCCTGTTCATCGATCTCGACAACTTCAAACTAATCAACGACGGTCTCGGCCACGGTGCGGGTGACCGCCTTCTCGTCGCGTTCACCGAACGACTGAAAGCGTGCATTCGCGCTGAGGACACGGCGGCTCGGCTCGGGGGTGACGAGTTCGTCGTCTTACTCGAAGATGTCCACGATCGCCAAGAGGCCACCGATCTGGCTGAACGGATTGCCGACGCGCTGCGGTCCGCGGTCTCCCTTGGCGACCGCGAAGTCATGGTGAGTGCCAGCATCGGTGTAGCCGTGAGCACGCCGCGGCACGACCGAACCGAAAGCGTGCTGCGCAATGCCGATCTGGCGCTGTATCGCGCCAAGGCAGCGGGTAAGGCTCGCTGGGCGGTGTTCGAGCCGAACATGGAGCACGAAGCCGTCGAACGTCTGGAGCTGGAAACGGACCTCCGAAAGGCGCTCGGGACAAGCGAGTTGCGGCTGGTCTACCAGCCAATCGTGTCTTTGGTAGATGGACAGATACTCGAGGTCGAGGCATTGATCCGCTGGCAGCACCCCACGCGCGGCCCCATTTCACCAGTCAAGTTCATTCCAATCGCCGAGGAAAGCGGCCTCATCGAGGCGATAGGGCTGTGGGTGTTGCAACAAGCCTGTCAGCAGGCCGCTCAGTGGCAGCAGCACACGTCCACGGGCAGACCCCTGGTCATGAGCGTCAATCTCTCGAGCCGCCAGTTCCAAGATCCCAGGCTGGTCGAGCAGGTCAGGCGGGTCCTGGACGAAGCGGGGTTGCCACCGAGCGCGCTCAAGTTGGAGATCACTGAGGGCGTGCTCATGCAGGACGTCGATGCCACTGCTGCCAGGATGCGCGCGCTCACAGACATCGGCGTCAGACTCGCTATTGACGACTTCGGCACTGGCTACTCGTCCCTTAGCTACCTGCAGCGGTTGCCGGTCGAGACGCTCAAAATTGATCGTTCGTTCGTCGTGGGTCTTGGCGGTTCAGATCCGCAAGCGGCGGCAATCGTGCGCGGCATCGTGGCCATGGCCAAGGCGCTGCGCATGTCGGTGACCGCTGAGGGCATCGAGACCGCTGCGCAGGAAGCCCAGCTGCGCGAGATTGGCTGTGACCGAGGCCAGGGATACCTGTTTGCCAGGCCCTTGCCCGCGACCGAGCTAGGGCGCATGCTCGATCCGGCGGCCCACGCTGCTTCCGATATCGCCGCCGCTTGAGAGCTGGCGGCTCAGCCCAAGGTAGACTCGCCTGAGATGGCGGTCGGCCTCGAGCAAAAAGCCGCATACCTCTCGCTGATTGACGTCCTGCGTGAGCTGCCCAAGGACGAGATCGCTCGACTCGCCGCCGAGTTGCCGATGCGCACGTATTCTGATGGCGCAGTCATTTATGCACCGAGCGATCCGCCTGGCGTCCTGTTCTTGCTCAAGCGCGGCAGCGTGAAAATCGTTCAGGAAGCGCTCGGTGGCAAGCGCCTCACCACTGCCGTCATGCACCCGTACACATTCTTCGGCGAGATGGCGCTGGTAGGCGAACGTTTCCCGCGTGGATCGAGCGCACAGGCGGTGGGTGATGTGCTCGTCTGCCTGCTCGATCGGCCGGTGCTCGAGCGGTTGGTCCTCACCTACCCGCACGTCGGCCTTCGGCTCCTCCAGCGCATGAGCGAGCGGCTGGCCGCTGCCGAAGCCGCTCTGGCGGACTTTGCCTACGCGCCGGTTACCGCCCGCCTCGCCCACGTATTGGTTCGCGACGCCACGGCCGAGGGTGACTCCCTGCGAGTCGTGCATGCGACCCATGACGAGCTTGCCGCGATCGTTGGAACGTATCGCGAAACGATCACCACGGTGCTGCGACGCTTGCAGCGGGATGGTCTGGTCGAACTGGGCCGTCGAAGCGTTCGCCTGCTCGATGTCGATGGGCTCGCACGGCTCAGCGACCACTGGCCACCCCGCTTTTCGGGCCAGCCCCCAGTTGAGTAAGCGTATGACAGGTCAGCATACGCGGAAGCGCCACGCTGGCGCCGCCATGGCAAGTTCCCTGAGGCGCGCACAGCTCGTGGAGGCAGGCCCGTTAGTTGTCCGCGATCGCCTGCAGCCCGCGCATATCCAGGATCCGCACGCTCCGACGGCCAAGCTCGACCATGCCGCGCTTCTGAAACTCGTCCAGCGTGATGGTGACCGTCTCGCGATACGTGGCGATCATGTCCGCGAGCTCTTGATGGCTCGCCTGAATGGTCTCGTCCTCGGCCGACTCCGCGAGGCGTGACAGCACGCCCGCGAGCCGCGCGGGCACCGACTTGAAAGCGAAGTCCTCGACGATGAGCTCGATCTCCACGAGCCGTGCGCTGAGCTGCTCGAGGAACCGCAGGCCGACCTTGGGGTAGTCCATGATCAGGCGTTCGAGGTCGCGCCGACTCAGCACGCACACCAGTGCGTCCTCGAGCGCTTCGGCGGTCGAGTCCTGGGGAAACCGCTGACCGATCAGCACCATCTCGCCAAAGAATGTCTCGGGACCAAGTGTGGCGAGGATCAGGCGCTTGCCATCGGCGGACTCGCGCACGATCTGTACGCGTCCCTTTTTCAGGAGGAAGAGAGCAGCCGAGTATTCGCCGGGTCGGTAGATCACGCGCCCTTTCGGCACGGTGAACATCGTCGTGGTCTCAGCCAGTCGCTCGACCTCGCTCCTCGGGAGGTCTCGAAAGACGTCGATGGCCGACAGATAGCCCACTTTGAGCGAATGTGGGCCCGTGCCATTTTCAGGCGGGACCTCGGCTGCGCCTCGCCGTCTGCCCCATGCCGAAAGCATGCTGCCGATCCTCATTCGGCGCCCCCGTACACGCCGCACAGTCGCTCCTTCAGCACTCCGACCAATGGTGGCCCGCGACGCGACGGTTCGTCTGTAATCGTCCTTACAATTGGCGGAGCTTCGTCACAATTACCCTCTTGCCGCCGTTGATAGTGGGGCATATATTTTCGTCGGCCATCTTCGGTCAAAGCTGTGGGAGGGACTCATGCACGCGCCCTGGCCGCGCACACACGCGCGTTTGGACCGACGTCAAATGCTGGTTGGCGCCGCTGGAGTTGTGGCGGGCGGCGCCCTGGTCGCCTCGAACGCACAGCTGGCATTCGCAGACCCGGACCGTGGCTCCGGGGCTGTCGTGCCGCCGCCCAAGCCCATTCCAGGCGGTCTTCAAATCCCAGGTGGGCCGTTTCTCCACGTCTTCCTGCCTGGGCCGACGAGCGTGACCCTACCTTTTTCAGGGTTGCAGCTCATGGGTCTGAACGTCGAGCCGAGCACGATCACTGACATTACCGGCAGCACGGCCGTAGCAGTGCTGGTTGGCAGCGCGACCGGCAGCGACGGCCAGCAGTACAACCTCGAAGCCGATCTACGGTTCTACGAGGGAACGTATGTCGCCGAGGACGGCGCGCGACATCAGGGCACGTTCGGCCTCATATGAATTGACCTGTTCGAGCCCGGTTCGGGCGCGCAGGTTCACGACTTCAATGGCGGCATCCGACCCTCAGGCCTGTTCTGGACTGCTGCCCTCGCCAAAGATGCTTTCACTATGAGTAGCAATGGCCGCCACGCGACAATTCATGTTGAGGACCTCCCCGTGCTGGAGTCGTTCCAGGCATTCGGTCCAAACAATGTGCCGGCAACAGTAAGCTTCCGAATCCGCTGGGAGGCGACGGGGCCGGCGATGAACCTGGGCTCCGGCAAGACGGTGCCAGCTACGGATCCGGCAGCGTTCCTGGCTCAGTTTGCGCCCGCGAGGGCCGAGGCGACCATTGCAGGAAGCGAGCTCGGTTTCGCATTCAGATCCGATAGCGCCAGCAGCGATCGCGGCTTTGCGGAGCTAGGACGCGAGCGCAACGGCGTGTTTCTGTAAATCGACTATCTCTGAGCATCGAGGAGGCAGAGTGCCATGGCCATGTACGGCACGATCGCAACCATGCGCGCTAAGCCGGGTCACGAGCAGGAACTGCAGCGGCTGAACCAGCAATTCGACACTGACCGCGCTCGTGCGGTGCCGGGCTTTGTTGCCAGTTACGTCTTCAAGACCGACCGCGATCCGAACGAGTTCGTCTTGGTGGCCGTGTTCCGGGATCGCGACACCTATCGGGCCAATGCCGAAGATCCCGAACAAGACCGTTGGTTCAGACAACTCCGCGAGCACCTCGAATCGGATCCGGCGTGGACGGACGGTGAAGTCGTGTTCTCGAGCTCCGGAGCGCCGACCGGTTGAGACGCCCCCGCGGAGTGGCCGCTGCGTTCAAGTACGGCTGCCATCGGCGGACTGCCGGTCGCGGCTAACCATCGCTGGTAGGTGTTGGCGGCCGTAATCTGTATATGGATTGGCAGCATTCCGACGTGATGTATTGGCGGAAATTGTCGATCATGCCGCGAGTGGCGGTTTATGGGTGAGCCGCGGAATCTGC
>DASXRR010000178.1:0-9674 GCA_036506475.1 Chloroflexota bacterium | reverse complement strand
GCGGCGACGTACGACGCGCAGCAATCGGGCGATGAGTGGATGCGGCGCAAGCTGCAGGCGCACTACTTGCGTGTGTTTCGGCCTGGGCAGCGGGTGCTCGATATCGCCTGCGGCACGGGGACCGATGCGCTGGTGCTGGCGCGGCAGGGCATTCACGTGCTGGGCGTGGACGGCGCGGCGGGCATGATTGAGCAGGTGCGGGCCAAAGCGCACGGCGCGGGACTGGAACACCTTATTGACGGCCGCATCCTGGCAGTTGGTGATCTGGCAAGCCTGGAGGGGCCGTTCGACGGGGCGTACTCGTCATTTGCTGGCCTGAGCACAGTGGACCTGGCTCCGTTCGGACAAGAGGCCATGCGGCTCATCCGGCCAGGTGGGCGCATGGTGCTGCACATGCTGAATCGGCTCAGCTTATGGGAATGGCTCGGCAGCAAACGCCTTCGACCACCCAACGCGGCGCGGCGCAGCTTCACGATTGGCGGTCAGCCAGTCGAACATCGGCTCTATTTCCCAGGGGAGGCGTACGCGCAGCTAGCCGGCAGATTCGCCCACAAAGGTGTGTACAGCCTGGGTGCGCTGCGGCCGCCGCATACGGTCAACCGGCTCCCCCCACGGCTGACCAGCACGCTCGAGTGGCTGGACCTGAGAGCAGGCGGCCTACCCGGCGTGCGAAGCGCCGGCCGCTTCTTCGTGCTGGACCTCGAACGCCGCCGCTGATCTCCCGAGCAACATCACCACGAGCCCAGCACCGGCCACACGCGCCGCCAGCCGCGCGACAATCGCGCCCAGCGGCCCAATCAGCGGCACCAGGCCGATGCCAACGACGCCCAGTGTGAGCGCGCGCACAGCGTCGGCAGCAGCCATCTGACGTGGCCGACGGTAGGCCAGCGGTAAGAGCACGATCGGCGTGGCCAGCACGTCGAAGATCACCACGCCCAGCAGTAGCTGCAGCAACGGCACGGCGGCCGCGAAGGCTACGCCGTACAGGATCAGCACGAACGGCTCGGCCAGCAGGATGCAGGCCGCCATGGGCACCACGATCAGCGCACTACGCATTAGCGACCGCCGCACGTACGCTCGCACGCTCAGCACGTCGCCCAGCTGAGCCACGCCAGGCAGCAACACGGTGTACAGGCTGTGGTTGACCACGCTGGCCTTGCTGGCCACGTTGACGGCCAATGCAAACGCGCCGACCAGCGTCGGCTCGACGAAGCGATTGACAATCAAGAGGTCCAGGTTGGCAGCCAGCATGGCCAGGACACTCGCCAGCCACAGCCATCTGCCAACCGGCAGCAGGGCACGAGCCTCGGTCCGCACTTCGGCTAGCGGCGGCAGCCCAACTGGAATCCGCAGCAGCGCCAGTCCCAACGCGAACGTCGCCAGTGATGTGCCAATGCCCAGGACTACCAGCGCCGTCAGCAAGGTCAACTGACCCATCTGCAACAGCACCAGTGCAAGCAAGACCGTCAGTCCGGTGTTGAACATGGTCAGGCTGGACATCTGGCCAAAACGGCCGCTGGCCTGCAGCAGGACGCTCGTGGCACCGCTGCAGGCAGTCGCCACAATGCCCAGTACAGCCCAGCGGGTCAGGGTCCCGTCATCGTCGAGGTGCAGCACCAGGCGCGCCAGCGGACCCGCCACCAGGCACAGCATGCCGACGATGAGTGTGGCCAGGCCGACGCGCAGCCAGAAGAACGCGCGGGCCGATGGTTCGGACCAGCGCGCCGCCAGGCGCAGCACAGCCGCTTCACTCAGGCCGCCCTCGGCCAGCGCACCAAGTACGCCCACCGCGGCCGCCAGCACGGCGTACACGCCGTAGCCGGCAGGGCCGAGCGCGCGGGCGATGACCAGGCTGGCGACCAGTCCCAAGCCCAGGCGCACCACTTCGGCACTCGTGACGACCGCCCAGCCGCGCGTGATGGCGTCCACTGCGGGTGTTGTACTGTAGTGTCGAGTAAGGGAATCCCGCGGCCCGCGCTCACTCGTACATCACTGGATACAAGGTGCAGGCCCGCGACCTTTCGCAGAGGCGGCAGACTGTGAGCGGCGGGTCCGTGGCGACATTTCTTGCGCCACGGCCGGGGGGTGCTGCCCCTGCATTGGAGCGAGCCATCGTCCAGACTGTCGCCTATGCCGACGTGTTCGACTATCCACTGACCGCCGATGAGCTCCAGCGCTACCTGATTGGCGTCAGTGCCAGTCGTGCCGCGGTGCGCAGTGCGCTGGCCAACGGTCGTCTCGTGCCCGAGCAGGTGCGTCATAACGGCCGCTACTTCACACTGGCCGGGCGAGAGGCGGCGATCGACATCCGCCGCGAACGCGCCGCGATCTCAGCTGAGCTGTGGCGGCGGGCGGTACGCTACGGCCGGCTCATCGGCAACCTGCCGTTCGTGCGCATGGTCGCGGTGACCGGCGCACTGGCTATGGACAACGTCGCCGACGGCGACATCGACTACCTGATCGTTACCGAGCCCGAGCGATTGTGGCTGTGTCGAGCGCTTGTGGTCGGCGTCGTCAAGCTGGCCGCGCGACGGGGCGTGACATTGTGTCCGAACTACTTCCTATCAGAGCGGGCGCTGGTATTACAGGAGCGCAACCTGTTCACCGCGCATGAGGTGGCGCAGATGGTGCCGCTGATGGGTCTACCCACCTACGAGCAACTGCGCGAGCTGAATCGCTGGACGGAGTCGTTCCTGCCCAACGCGAATGGCTCGCCGCGGCGCATAGCTGCCGTCGCGCCGCGCGGCCGCCGCACACGCGCGCTGGCTGAGCGTGCGCTTCGGACGCGCGTTGGCGGTCATCTCGAGCGCTGGGAAATGGCCCGAAAAGTCCGCAAGCTCGCGCGCCAGAGTACCGACCATGCGGAAGCCGCATTCGACATCGACTGGTGCAAAGGCCACTTTGGCGACCACGGCCACTCGACGCTGGTGCGATTTGCGGAGCGGATGGAGGCGCTGGAGTCACGCTTCCTGTGACCCATACCGTCGGCGAGCAGAACGAACGCATCCTGCTCGGGCAGTCCTACTTCCTGCGCTTCGATCCCAAGCTATGGGCGGCCATGCAGCCGTACCCACCGCTCGGGACGCTGTACGCGGCAAGCTACCTGCGCAGTCGTGGCTACGAGGTCACGCTATTTGACGCGATGCTGGCCGACTCTGAAGCTGAGTGGGCCGCGGCGCTCGAGCGCGAGCAACCACGTGTCGCCGTGCTCTACGAAGACAACTTCAACTATTTGTCCAAGATGTGCCTGCTGCGCATGCGCCAGGCGGCGTTCACCATGCTCGGCATGGCGAGGGCGCGCGGTTGCCTGGTGATCGCTGCTGGCTCCGACGCCACGGATCACGCTCGCGAGTACCTGCAGGCGGGCGCCGACTACGTCCTGCTGGGCGAAGGCGAAGAAACGCTAGGTGATGTGCTCGATCGTGTGCTGCGCGACCGCGGCGCAGGACTCGAGTCCATACTTGGGCTGGCGTACGAACGTGACGGCGAAGTAATTCAGAATGAGCGGCGGCCGGATCTGAAGGACCTGGATGCGTTGCCGTTCCCGGCCTGGGACCTGGTCGACATCCCCAGGTACCAGCGCATCTGGTACGACCGCCACGGCTACTACTCGATGAACGTCGCCACGTCGCGGGGCTGTCCGTACCACTGCAACTGGTGCGCGAAGCCGATCTGGGGCCAGCGCTACCACGTGCGCAGCGCCGACAACGTCGCCGCGGAAATTGCCTGGCTCAAGAAGTCCTACCACCCGGACCACGTCTGGTTCGCTGACGACATCTTCGGGCTCAAGCCGGGTTGGATCGAGCAGTTCGCCGACTTCGTCGAGCAGCGCGACGCGCGTGTGCCGTTCAAGAGTCTGCAACGCGTCGACCTGATTTTGAAGGGCAACACCGTCAACGCCCTCAAACGGGCCGGTGCGCAGCGCATCTGGGTCGGCGCCGAGTCGGGCTCGCAAAAGATCCTCGACGCCATGGAGAAAGGCACCCAGGTCGAAAACATCTACGAGGCTGCCCGCCGGCTGCACGAGGTGGGCATCGAGGTGGCCTTCTTCCTCCAGTTCGGCTACCCCGGCGAAACGCGCGACGACATCGAGCGCACCTTGCAAATGGTGCGTGACTGCAAGCCCGACGACATCGGCATGTCCGTGTCCTATCCGCTGCCAGGCACGCGCTTCTTCGCCGCCGTCCAGCACGAGCTCGGTACCAAGCAGAACTGGAACGATTCCGAGGACCTGGCGATGCTGTACCACGGACCGTTCAGCACGGCGTTCTATCGCCTGCTGCACCGCGTCCTGCACCGCGAGTTCCGCGCCCGCAAGGCGTGGGACAATCTGCGCCCTGCGTTGCGTCGGCCAACGCGGCTGCGCCGACGCCACGCGCGTGATGTGGCCGCCATCCTGTATTCGAAGGCGGCGCTACCGGTGTTGCGGCTGGAGCTCGATCGGCGCGCGCGGGGGCCGCACAAGGGGCTGACCACGCTGTTGCCAGTAGCCCCTGAGCCGTAATGGACGTCCTGCTCACGCACGGCTACTACCTGTACGAGGACCCGCACGAGCTGGCGGTCATGAAGCCATATCCGCCGCTCGGACTGCTGTACGTCAGCTCGCACTTGAAGTCGCGCGGCCTGTCCGTCGACCTGTTCGATACGACGTTCGCTCGCCCGGCCGACCTGGAAGCGCATCTGCGCAGCACGCAACCGCCGGTCGTGGGCATCTACAGCAACCTCATGACCCGTGGTGCCGCCTTGCACGCTGCCCGGGTGGCCAAGGAAGTCGGCAGCTTCGTCGTTCTGGGCGGTCCCGATCCGGCCAACTATCTCGACGAATACCTCAGCCGCGGCGCGGACGTAGTCGTCATCGGCGAAGGTGAGGTCACCCTCGAGGAGCTCCTGACGCGCGGCACAGCCGACCTCAGTCAGGTGCACGGCATCGCCTATCGAGACGCCAACGGAAGCATCGTCAGAACCGAGCCGCGAGCCATGATCGCGGATCTCGATGCGCAGCCATTTCCAGACCGGGCGGCGATCGACCAGCATGCCTACGTGCGCGTGTGGCGCGAGCACCACGGCCAGGGCTCGGTCTCGCTGATCACGGCGCGTGGTTGTCCGTTCACCTGCACGTGGTGCAGCCACGCCGTCTTCGGCTATTCACATCGGCGGCGCTCGCCAGCCAACGTGGTCGACGAGGTCCAGCATATTGTCGATACCTACCAGCCGGACCTGCTGTGGTACGCCGACGACGTGTTCACGATCAACCACAAGTGGTTGTACGAATACGCCGCGCAGCTCGAACGGCGCGCTTTGAAGGTGCCGTTCGAGACGATCTCGCGCGAGGACCGGCTCAACGAAGAAGTCGTTCAGACGCTGGCGCGCATGGGCTGCAGCCGGCTGTGGATCGGCGCCGAGAGTGGCTCACAGAAGGTGCTCGACGCGATGAAGCGACGCACCGATGCCGAGCGCGTCAAGTCGATGGTTCACCTGTTGCAGCGTTACGGCATCAGCGTCGGCATGTTCATCATGCTCGGTTACGAAGGCGAGGAGCGCTCGGATATTGAAGAGACCGTGGCGCATCTCAAGGCGGCCGGGCCGGACACGTTCCTGACCACGGTTGCCTATCCGATCAAAGGCACGCCGTACTACGCAGCGGTCGAGGATCGGGTGGTTTCCCATCGGGCCTGGGAGGATGGCTCGGATCGCGATTACGGCGTGCTGGGGCGCCATTCGCCGCGCTATTACCGCTTTGCCACACGCTGGATGGTCAGCGAGGTCGCCTTGCAACGAGCGCTGCGCCGGCCCAGCATGCGCGCCTATCCCGGCCTGGCCAAGACGTTCATGTCCGCGCAGGTTGGACGCCTGGGCATGCTGCTTACGGAACGCGAACGCGAGCTGGCATGAGCACGGCTGTCTTCGACGCCGTCGCGCCAACGTATGACGCCGAGTTCACCGACACGCGGCTCGGCCGCTGGCTCCGCGCTCGCGTGTGGCGACATCTCACGTTTGCGCCTGGCTCGCACGTTTTGGAGATCGGCTGTGGCACTGGTGAAGATGCGGCTTGGCTTGGCCGCCGTGGTGTGTCCGTCCTGGCGACAGACGTCTCGCCGGCGATGCTGACTGTGGCCGCACAGAAGACGAATGGCCTACCCGTGGCCTTCGCCCGGCAGGACGCCGCCAATCTGACGGTAGACGGCATCTTCGAGGGGGCGTTTGCGAACTTCGGAGTGCTGAACTGTGTGCCTGACCTGGCGTGCTTGGCCGAGCGGCTGCCGCTACGGACGGGCGGGACGTTTGTCGCCGTCGTGATGGGCCCGTTCTGCCTGTGGGAAACCGCCTGGTATGCCCTCCACGGCGACATCCAACGCGCCACCCGCCGCTGGCGCCCCGCCACCGCCTCCATTGGCGGCGCCGACCTGCCGCTGTGGTATCCATCCCCACGCCACCTGACGGCTGCCTTCAAGCCACGGTTCGCGCTGCGGCACTGCGAAGGCCTCGGCACGCTGCTGCCGCCGTCGTACCTGTCGGGGCTGGTCGACCGCTGGCCGACAGCGTTCGCATGGCTGGCGCGGCACGACAGTCGGCTCGGAACGCGGTTGGCCGACCACTACGTGGCGGTCTTCGAGCGCCGATGAAGCGCGCCCTGTGGCGACTGCTGCTCACGCTGCGCGTCCGACTCCTGGACCGCCGCCGCCACCACAGGCTCGTGCTGGAGCAGGTCGACGGCGTGCCGCTGGTCGTGTTGCCCCAGGTGTTCAATCCCAAGCTGTTGCGCTCAGGCGAATTCCTGGTTCGCCAACTGACGCGCGGAGACCTGCTCAGACCGAGCAGTCGCGTGCTCGATTTAGGCAGTGGCTCGGGCGCGGGTGCCGTCGCCGCGGCCAGGGCGGGCTGCCACGTCGTCGCCGTCGACATCAACCCCGACGCGGTGCGCTGCACGCGCATCAATGCGCTGCTGAACCTGGTCGAACACCAGGTCGATCCGCGCCAGGGCGACCTGTTCGCGCCGGTCACCGGCGAGCGGTTCGATGTCGTGCTGTTCAATCCGCCGTACTATCGCGGCACACCGCGCGACGAGGGCGATCGCGCCTGGCGTTCGCCAGACGTCATCGAGCGCTTCGCCGCCGGCCTGGGCGAGCATCTCACCCCGCACGGCCATGCGCTCCTGGTTCTCTCGTCCGATGGCGAAAGCAAAGGCTTTTTGAGTGCGCTCGAGGCGCGCGGCTTCAACAACCGCCCGGTGGCGCACCGCGACTTCGTCAACGAACAGATGTGGATCTACCAGGTAGCGCGATGCTGATTCTGTATAACCCGCCGTCATCGGCCCGCCGCAAGCCGGTCATGCCGCTCTCGCTGCTGGCGCTCGGCGCGCTGTTGGAGGGCCGACACGACTACACGATCGTCGACGGCAATCTCGAGCCCAATGCGCTCGAGACCATCGATCGTCTGGTGCGCGAGCAGGGCGCGACGATGCTCGCCGTCACGGTCATGCCTGGCCCGCAGCTGAGCGACGCGGTGCCGCTGTGTCGCGAGCTCAAAGCTCGCCACCCCGAGCTCCCGATCATCTGGGGCGGCTACTTCCCGACTCAGCATTACGACGCCTGTCTGCGCTCGGGCTATGTCGACTACGTCGTGCGCGGCCACGGCGAAGTCGTCTTCCAGTCCCTTGTCGATATGTTGGCCGCGGGCGAAGACCCGACCGGCTTGACTGGCCTGGCCTATCTAGCGTCGAACGGCATTCCGACCTCGAATGCCATGGCGCCGATACCGCATCCGGACTCGCTGCCGGACTTCCCGTACGACCGCGTCGACGTGCCGCGCTATGCGCGCAAGACGTTCATGGGCCGCCGCACCCTGCCGCATCACTCGAGCTACGGCTGCCCGTTCTTCTGCAATTTCTGCGCGGTCGTGAACATGGTCGGTGGACGCTGGCTGGCGCAGTCGGCCGAACGCACCGCCGGCGTCGCGCGCCGCCTGGCCACGAGTTATGGCGCCGACGCGGTCGAGTTCTACGACAACAACTTCTTCGTGCACGAGGCGCGTACGGCTGACTTCGCCGAGCGCATCATGGACCTCGGCATCGCCTGGTGGGGCGAGGCGCGCATCGACACGCTCTTGCGGTATTCGGAGAAGTCGTGGCAGTTGATGCGCGACGCGGGACTGCGCATGGTGTTCATGGGTGCCGAGTCCGGCTCGGACGAGACGCTCAAACGCATGAACAAGGGCGGCTCGGCGTCCACTGAGAAGACGCTGGCGATGGCCGAACACATGCGCCGCTACGGCATCGTGCCCGAGTTCTCGTTCGTGCTCGGCAATCCACCCGATCCTGAGGCCGACGTGCACAACACGCTGGCTTTCATCCGTCAGGTCAAGAAGGTAAACCCGAGCACCGAGATCATCATGTACGTTTACACGCCGGTGCCGCTCGCCGGCGAGTTGTACGACCAGGCGCAGGCCGAGGGTTTCCAGTTCCCGACGACGCTGGACGAGTGGATTTCGCCCGAGTGGTCGGACTTTTCACAGCGCCGCAGCGCGCAGATCCCGTGGCTGGCCGATCCGATCCGGCGCCACTTGCGCGACTTCGAACGGGTCCTGAGCGCGTACTACCCGACGATCACCAATCCTGACCTGCGCGGCTTTCGCCGCTTCGCGCTGCGCGCGGCCTCTTCATGGCGTTACCACCTGGGCGTCTACCGCTACCCGTACGAGCTGCGCCCGCTGCAACGCCTGCTGGCCTACCAGCGTCCCGAGACGTGTGGCTTCTAAAGTCGCCGCCCGCATACGGCATCGGCACCGAGACCAGCCGCGCCACCGCTGGTGACAGCCATGTGCTCGCCGCCGGCAATTCCATCCGGACCACCCCATCTCCGGACGGTTCCAGCCGTGGGCGGGCGCGTGAGGGTGGCGTGCCAACGTGGACCATCTCGGCGTTGGCGCTGCTCGTACTCGTGCCAGCGGCGGGAACCGCGATGTGGCGGGGCTTCGACGGCCTGTACGGCCAGGATGCCTACGCCTACTACGACTACGCCACGGGGCCGCTGCGCAGTGCGCTGATCCACGCCGAGCCGTGGCCGCCGTTCTTCTGGCCGCCCGGCTATCCGTTGCTCGTCGCGCTGGCGTCCTTCGTCTTCGGCAGCACCCCGGTCGCGGGGCAAATCGTCAGCCTGGTCATGGGCGCCCTGGTGCCCGTCTTCACGGCGCTGCTCGCGCGCGAGCTCTGGCCCGGTCAGCGCTGGCTGCCGCTGCTGGTCGGCGGCCTGGTGGCCCTGACGGGCCAGCTGTGGCAATCGAGCATGGTCGTGATGGCCGACACGACCGGCCTGGCGATGGCCACCCTGGCCGCGTTCGCCATCGCCCGCTACGCCCACCAGCGCAGGCTGGCATGGCTCCTTGTGGCCACGCTCGCCATCACACTGGCACTACTTAGCCGCTGGATCTACGGCCTGGTGGCATTGCCCTTGGCCGCCTCGCTGTTGACCAGCCGACCTCCGATGAGGCATGTCACGCTGTGCACTGTGCTGGCCGTGGTCGTGCTGACGCCCGTGCTTGGCCCGTCGCTCCTGGGCCTGGTGCGCGAGCCGACAGCAGAGGCCGTTTTTGCCGGCAACCTGCAGGTCTATACCTGGTCCCCGCTGAACGCCTTCCTGCGCGACTTCGACACGCCCGATGGCCACCTGAGCTACGCG
>DASXRR010000177.1:0-16482 GCA_036506475.1 Chloroflexota bacterium | reverse complement strand
CGCCTGAGCTCCGGGATTCGCCAGGCGACAAAGCCAACCACACTCAAGCACGCCAGGCCGCCGCTGACGACCGCGAACACCGCGTTCGTCGCGGCGGCCACGATGCCTGACTCGACTGCGCCGAGCTGGTTGCTGGCATTCACGAACACGAAGTTCAACGCGGTCACCCGGCCACGCAGCTCGTCGGGCGTCGCCAGTTGAATGGTGTTCTGGCGCATGACCATGCTCACCTGGTCGGCCGCTCCTACGGCTGCGTAGGCCAACACGCTGAGCGCCATGGAGGTCGAGGCGCCGAACAGGACCGTGGCGAGACCGAAGGCCGCTACGGATGCGAGCAGCGTGCGGCCGGTGTGGCTGGGCGTGGGCAGCGCAACCAGGGCAAGCGCCATCAAGAGTGCGCCGACCTCCAGCGAGGCCGACAGGATGCCGAAGCCGGTGGCGTCGCTGTGCAGGATGTCGACCGCGTAGATGGGCAGCAACGCCTTGGCACCACCAAAGATGACCGCGAACATGTCCAGGGTCATCGCGCCGAGCATGACCGGCCTGGTCCAGACATAGGCCAGGCCTTCTTTGATCGCCCCTACATGCACGCCTGCTCGTGATCTGATGGGCGGTGCGGGCAGATTCAACCTGAGCAGCGCGGCGATGGCCAGCGCCAGCAACAGGCCATGAGTCGCATAGGCGAAGCCAAGGCCCTGCCAGGCGATGAGCGCCCCGCCCAGGGCTGGCCCGCTGACTGAGGCAAACGACTGCAGTGTCGAGTTGACGGTGATCGCCTTGGAGAACAGGTTGCGCGGTACCGTCATGGGCAGCAGCACTTGCCGTGCAGGGCCCTCGAACGCCGAGGCCACACCTACGGCTGCGACCAGGCCATAGACCACGGCGATGGAGACGTTCTGGGTGGCCATCGCCACGAGCATGGCCACGGTGGCCAGCAGGGGCACGCTCTGGGCGGCCATCAACACCGCGCGGCGGTCATACGTATCGACGACCGCGCCGCTGACCAGACTCAGTGCCAGCGAAGGCAAAAAGCGCACGAGTCCGACCAGCCCGAGCTGCAGCGCCGAGCCCGTGAGCTCGTAGACCTGCCACGCGACGACTGCCTGGAGCATGGTCGACGCGGTGCTCGAAGCCCCGCGGCTGAGTGCATAGCGGCGGTAGGCGGCCACACGCAGCACCGCCGCCAGGTCGGACTCCAGGCGCTGCAAGCGCTCGCTAGACCGCCCCGGCTCGATGCACTAGCGCACGATTCTAGCCGCCATGCCGTTCGCCTTCGGCGTGCGCCTCGGGTCGGCACCGCACCGGCCAGTCGGATGCTGCCGGCCATTCTGCCCAGTCGAATACTGCCGGGCCGCCGGCCAGTCGGATGCTGCCGGCCGTTCTGCCCAGTCGAATACTGCTGGGCCGGTCCGGCCAGTCGGATGCTGCCGGCCGTTCTGCCCAGTCGAATACTGTCGGGCCGGTCCGGCCAGTCGGGTGCTGCCGGGCCGCGTCTGTCAGGGAATGCTGCCAGGCAGTTCCGCCTTCGACGGTTTTTCGGTGGGCTTGGGAGGGCAGGGCGTCGCCGGCGTGGAGGTCGGAACCCCCCAGACGTGGGGGGTCGAGTGGGCCTTTTGGGCCGATGTTTGGGTAGATGGAAACGCTGCACGGCATCCGGTTTCTGCCCGTGGCGCGGATTCAGGGGACCCTGCTGGGCCTGGATGCGCGTTGGCTGGGTTCGCGCGGGCTGGCGCTGACATTGGTGCTGGCGTTGGCCACGCCAGCGGGGCCGCTCAGTCAGGACAGCAGCGTGCCACTCTGGGTGCGCGTGCTCGTCGGGCTGTCGTCAGTCCTGGGTGTGGCGCTGACCAGCCTGGGCCACGAGCTTGGCCATGCGCTGGCCGGCAAGATGGCCGGCCTCAAGGTACGCGCGATCGTACTGGCGCCCGAGGGTGGCGTAACCATCCGCGCGACGTCGGAGCACCCGCATGTCAACTTCCGCACGGCGCTCGCCGGCCCAATGGCCAACGCGCTCTTCGGCACGGCCTTCGTCGCGCTCGCACTGGTGCTGACGCCCGAGTCGTTCGTGGCTGGTTGGCTAACCCAGGTTGGTGCGCTGCAGCTGATTACCGCGCTGGCCAACCTCCTGCCGTTCGGGCCGATGGACGGCACGAACATCGTCGCCGCGTGGCGCGGCTTGCGCGGCCTGGCGTAGCCATCAATACGTAGAACGCAGTTTCCTCGACCAGGGGACGGCCAGCCAAGCGGATTCCTTCGCTTCGCTCAAGGACAAGCTCAGGATGACAAAGCCCTACGGTCCCGTGCACGGCAAATCCAGGCGGAAGACGACCGCCTGGCCACTGCGGAATACCTCGGTCAGATCTTCGGCGCGCTCGAGCTCGGCCAGGTCGGGCAGCAGCCGCGGATCGTAGGGCGTGCTGCGTGCACCCTGATACACGTAGTTGAGCCCCAGGCGGCAGGCTTGCGCCAAGGCGTTCGGCAGCTTCTCGAGCTCGGTGACGTTCGCCGCGAGGCTCTGACGCGCCTCAACCAGATCGCCGGGAGCAGTACGTGGCAGCAGGATCGGCACGTTGGCTTTGTACGGCGCCCAGATCCCGGCGTCGCCCGCCAGATTGTTGGCCAGCATCTCGCCCGGCCGTGCGTGCTGGCGCAGCCAGGCCATGGCCGCGTTATCGTCGGCCACGTACAGGTTCTGGTCGGCGATCTCGTTGACCAGGCGTTTGTAGATGGTGACGGCGCTGCCCTCGGCCAGGAACCCGATGAACAACGCACCGGCGAGCACCGCGCGCCGCCACGCGTGCGGCCGAGCCAGCAGCCGCGGCCGCCAGGCGCGCAACAGGTCGAGCGCGCTCAGCAAACCGCCGGCTTCGATCAGCGCTGCCAGCGCCACCGCGATCTGCCGCGGGCGATGATCGACCAGCCACGGAAAGGTCAGCACGAACACCCGATTGATGACCGGCACATCCAGGAAGTCGACTATCAGCAACAGCCCGACAAACGTCACCCACAGCCAGATAAGCGAGCGTGGCACGCCGGAGCGCACGCCCAGCGCCAGGAGTACGAGGCGGACCGGTAGGTCCAACGCGCTGCCCGCGCCAGTGATACCCAGGCCGAACTGGAGCCAATCGCCTCTGCCCTGCAGCTCGGGATGAGCAATGCTGAAGTCGAGATTGGTCAGGCCGGTGTCGCTGGCACCGCCCTGAGCGGCCCAATGCAACAGGGTGGGCACATATGGCGCGGCAACGGCCACGGTGACAAGCGCGGCCAAACAAACATGAAGTGGCAAACTGCGCGTCACCGCGCGGACGGAAGTCGCGCTAATGACGAGTAGGCCGACAAGCGCCGTATACACCTCGGTGCCATGCGTCAGTACGATCGTGCCCGCGAACAGGCCGCCCAGGATGGCCCAACGCCACTCCGGGCGGGCCGACCAGCGCAGCGCGACCGACCACAGCCCGAGGACGAGCAGGACGCTCATGCCCAGCGGCCAGCCACCCCAGAGCTGGTAGTCGTACGGGAACAGAAACGTCAGCGACTGGATGACACTCGCGATCGCGGCCTGGATCGGTCGTAAGCCCAGGCTCAGCCCGAAGCCGAAGACGCACGCAGGGGTGAGGATCGCTAGCCCCTGCGTGGCCTCGAGCGCGCCGCGCGCAGTGTCCAACCAGGGCACGAGTGCCAGCACCGTCGCCAGCGCGGCGTGGAAGCCGATCGGGTACCAGGTCGCGCTGGCTGCTCCACGGCGCAGGCTCTCGATCAACTCCACATGGAAGGCACCATCATGGTTGGAGACGGGCACTTCGACGCCCGCGAAACTCGCACCAAGCAGGACGGCAGGCACCACGCATCCAACGGCCAATAGTCCGGCGGTCCAGCGGTCACCGTTGATGCTGCGCAGCGATGCCAGACCACAGAGTGCCAGGATGATGGCCGCCACGCTGCCCAGCCAGATGGGCGCGCGCAGCATGGTCAGCCACACCGTCAGCGCGGGCAGCACCGCCAGGCCGAGTGCAGGCGCAAGCTCCCAGCGCCGCAGCCGTAGCCCGCGCACGCCACACAGGCCGACCGCCACGCTGAGCAGAGCAAAGCCGAGGCCGACCACGTCACGGAGCGCGGTGCAAGAACCGTGCTGCTCTCGCGCAGGCGCTCGGCTGATACGTCACAGGTGCCCGCGCGGCTCGACCTCGCCGAACGACAAATCCACGCTGCCGCCCAGGATCTCGCCGATGCGAGTGGCCTGGTCGGCTGCCTGGACCTGTTGCTTGCGGGTGAGTGCTCGATACGCACCAACCCGGATCTCGATGCGCTGACCGCGGCGCTTGCGACTCCACAGGCCGGCGACCACGCCGTCGACGAGGAGCACGTTGAATGGCGCGGCCGTACCGCTCTTGCGAAGCGCGGACGGAAGGGATTCCGGCAGCAGCTGTGCGCGCGGATGACAGCCGACGACGTAGCAGTCGAACTGGGGCAGCAGGTGCACGGAATGGCCTGGTCTGACGGTACTCGTCTCACGGAGTCGCCAGGCATGCCAGCCCTCCACGTCGACCTCCTCAACCTCATCACCCAGCGACAGCAACACTTCTCCTGCGGCATGCACGTCGCTGTAGAACCAGCGCGCAAATTCCACCGGGGTGGCTGGGCCATAGGCATGCAGGTAGCGCCGCAGCACCTCTTGCTGTGCCGTGAAGCCGTTCACCTGCGGCAACGGCGGCAGGCCGACGTAGGTCACGTTGCTACCGCGGTTCGGGCCGAATGCGAGCACGCCATGCCAGGCCGCGGGTGCCAGCGCGAGCTGCCAGCGGGGCATCCAACCGCCAAAGGCGGGCTGAGCGTCTTCGGCAATCCAATCTCCGAGCCGCTTTCGCAACGCTTCCGCAAGCTCAGCCTTGGTCAGGCAGCCGCCGCCAGAGTGCAGCGCGTCGCGCATCGCTTCCAGCACCTGAGGAAGTCGTTCGGACGGCAGGCCCTGGCGTTCGGCCGGATTGGCAGATCGCGGCGGAGTCCGCGTGCGCAACGCAGTCAGCCACAGCGACAGCTCGGCTCTGGGAAGGATATGCACAGTGCCGCGCAGACCGTAGGTCCGTATCAGGGCCTGGTCATCAGTCAGGGCAGACCGAATGTCACGTTGTCGAATGCTGGCCACGCGCAGGCCGATCGACAGCTCGGCGCTCGGCATGACCTGGGCGTGAATCCCGCATACGGCACCGACGACATCGGCGAGCTGCTCAGGTGCGGCGGGCTCGACGAGCGAGTGTCGATGCAGTCGCTCCCGCCAGACGTCCGTCCAGCGCACCGACTCCACGCCACCGTTTTACGCGGTTCTAGGAGTTCGGCCGAAAAGCTACATAGCCGAGCCGGATCGCGGCCGAGGTCCGTTTGATGGACTGCCTAGAGGGGCGGCAGCGCGTGCGCTTGAGGCCTTTTTCGGCCGCCCCTCTAGGCAGCCTGGTCCTCGGCCTGGAGGCCCCATGGGGTGCTGGTCAGCCACCGTTCGAGCTCATGCGCCGGCATCGGGCGGCCCATGTAGTAGCCCTGCGCAAGATCGCAACCCAGTCGGGTCAACTGCTCGTAGCTGATGGTGTCCTCGACGCCTTCGGCAACGACGCGCAGACCCAGGTTGTGGCCGAGCTCGACCGCCGAGCGCACTATCGCTCGATCGCTGGCATCGGTCGCCAGCTTCTGGACGAACGACTTGTCGATCTTGAGCGCATCGACCGCGAGGCCCTTCAAGTACGCCATGGACGAGTAACCGGTGCCGAAGTCGTCGATGGCCATGCGCACGCCCAGCGCGCGTAGCCGCTCGAGCACTTCGAGCGCCCGCGTCGGGTCGGCCATGATCGTACTCTCGGTGATCTCGAGATTGAGCCGCTCTGGGCGCATGCCTTCGGATACCAACAGGGCGCCAATCGCCTCGGGCAGCTGCGGGTCGTGCAGGTTACGCATCGACAGGTTGACCGACATCGTCAGGTCGACGCCGGATTCGCGCCACAGTCGGCACTGGCGCAGCGCAGCTTGGAGGACGAACTGGGTCAATGCTTTGATCGCGCCGGATTGCTCGGCGAGTGGGATGAATGAGTCGGGCGGGATCATGCCGCGCTGGGGGTGGTTCCAGCGAACCAGCGCTTCGACGCCGCTGATCTTGCGCGTCGCGCAATCGACTGTCGGCTGGTAGTGCACCACAAGCTGACCGCTGTCGATCGCGTGGCGCAGCTCGCTGGCAAGCGCCAGCCGGTCTGCCGAATGGCTGTCCTGTTCAACCGAGTACACCGCGTAGCCGCCGCCCGAGCGCTTGGCCACGTACATCGCGACGTCGGCGTGCCGCAGCAGTGTCTCGGAGTCCACGCCATCCTCGGGGTACAACGCGATACCGACGCTGGCGCCCAGACCGATGCTCTGACTTTCGACCGCGAACGGCGTCTCGAGGGAGTCGACGATCTGCTGAGCGACCTCCGATGCGGCGACCCGGTCAGTCCTGGTCAACAGCAGCCCGAATTCATCGCCGCCCAGTCGCGCCAGGGTTCCGCCGCCGTTGACAGTGCCCGACAGGCGACCCGCGACCTGCTGGAGAAGCTCGTCGCCATAGCGATGGCCGAAGGTGTCGTTGACTTCCTTGAACCGATCGAGGTCCATCATCAACAACGCCAGCGGCTCCATCGTGCGCTTGCTCTCGCGCAGCGCCTCCTGCAGCTCGTGGCGCAGGAGCACGCGATTAGGGAGCTCGGTCAATGGATCGTGCTGGGCCTGGTGGGCCAACGCAAGCGTCGCCTGGCGACGGTCGGTAATGTCGCTGATGAAGCCCTCGAGCGCGACCACCTCGCCGCTTTGGCCCAGGACCGCGCGACCCTGTTCGAAGACCCAGCGCTCCCACCCGTCGGCAGTGCGGATGCGATATTCGTGCTGGAATGGTCGCTGCTCGGCGATCGCCTGCTGCGTCGCCTCCCACAGGCGCTCCTGGTCGTCGGGGTGGATGATGTCGCCAAAGGACATGTGTTCGAAGTCACGCGCGGTGTAGCCGGTCAGCTCGAACGCGCCTTCACTGACGAACTCGGCTGTCCACCGCGGGTCGTTGGCGCAGCGATACGCCATGCCGGGCAGGTTGCTCATGAGCGTCGACAGCGCACGCTGACTCTCGCGCAGGGTGGCTTCCGCACGTCGGCGCTTGGCCTGCTGCAGCTCGCTCAAACGCCAGTGCGTGACCAGCGCGGCACACGCGCCAAGCACGAACACGGCGTGGATGGCTGCCCACTTCCATGGGTTGGCGATGGCGTCGCCGTGGTTGTACACGGCGCTCGGCAGCAACACGCCGCCCAGGCCATGCTCGAACACGACGAAACCGATCGCCAGGAGGAACGGCAGCCAGTCCTGGTACAGCGCGATGACCGAGATCATCACGAAGAAGTGGAAGTGCGCCTCGATGGCCCCACCGGCCAGGTGCACCAGGATTGCCGAAGCTGTCAACAGGCCGAAGCTGGCGCTTGCCGAACGGGCCCGAAACGGCAGACGGCTGGTCGCGGCACCAAGTGTCCAGGGCACGAGCGCCAGCGATTCGATCAGGCTATGGACGAGGCCATTGCCGGTGGCCAGCGCGAACACGAAGAGGCCAAGGGCGTGCAAGCCCAGCAGCCACATGATGACCACGTGGCGCTGAGTGTGATCCGCATCCGACAGCGTGCCGCCCTCTGGCAAATAACTCAGGAGGTGGCGTGCGCCCGCGATCCACTTCGAATCCATCTTGAGTTGAGCATCGGCCAGGACAAGTGTGCGGATTAGCCCCCCACCCAGGGCGGAGAGCACGCCCGTGACCGTGTGGGACACAATGTGGGGCGAATGTTGCCGGCATTTGCCGATCTGTCCGTCGCCCGCCACGGCTCGCTGTCCGAAGCAGCCGACTATCTGGCCCAACTGTTGTCTGAAGCCGCGCCCGGTGTCGAGATCGTCGCCATCGCGCGCCGGCCCGGCGTCCTCTCCAAAGTCGCAGTCATTGGTGAGCTGGGCGGGGATGCAGTGGCCACGGTGCGCGAGCAGCTCGATGGCGAGCGCATCGACGTTGTGCCGTGGAGCGCTGAGCCGCGGCGCTACATCACGGATGCGCTGGGCATGAGCGAGATGCCACCCATCGTGCTCAAGCCGTTGATCTCACACGCCCAGGTGCTGGTCGGCGAGATCGACCTGCGCGGCATGAATGGCTGGCGTGGCCTGAATCGCCTTCTCGCGTCGTCGCTGACTGGCTGGCGCATCCACCTCGAAACGGTTGCCTCCTCGTCCGCATGGGCGTTGCTGTCAGCCGCCCGCGCAGACCAGCGGTCTGTCCTGGCCACCATCGTGGAGCTCACGCCGCGGCGCGCCCGCGTCGAGGTGCATGGCCTCTACGCCTGGCTGCCACAGCCTGGTCAGCTGGCGGTTGGCCAGGAGCTGCAGGTGCGCATCACCCGGCTCGATCCAGACGAAGGTCGGATCTCAGCTTCGAGGCGCTTGACGCCGACCGGTCAACTGTCGCTGCCGGGCTGAGCTCGCGGACGCAGCGCCGGCGCGCAGTTCGAGCAGCAGCCGTGGCTGACGTCGCCGCGCAGGAGCTGCGCCCAGATCCGAAAACGGCCGCCTCGATCGAGCACCCGGCCGCACCACGCGCACTGGTGCACCAGGCCGTCCGCGGAGCGTGGGTACGCCAGCCCGTCCAGTGTGGGCAGCGGCAGCTGGATCAGGTCCGGCGCGCTCACGTCGCGTAAACAATGATTGAACGCTCCAGCGTGCGGTGCATAGTTGACATCACGACCGCGCTACGGCCAGTGATACAGTCACGGCCATGACTTCCTCAGCTCCGAGCTATCCGCCCGGTACACCGATGTGGGTCGATCTCACGAGCCCAGATGTCAAAGCCGCGGCGCGCTTCTATGGTGAGTTGTTCGGCTGGCAAGCCGAGGATCTCGGCGAACAGGCCGGCAACTATCACATGTTCCGCAAGGACGGAAAGATGGTTGCGGCGGCAAGTGCGCCCATGGCTCCCGGCCAGCCACCCGCATGGACCACCTACGTCGCGACGGATGATGCCAACGCGACCGCGGCCAAAGTGCGCGAGGCCGGTGGCCAGGTTGCCATGGAGCCATTCGACGTTATGGATGCCGGCCGCATGGCCGTGTTCCAGGATCCCACGGGCGCCTTCATCGCGGTCTGGCAGCCGGGTAACCACAAGGGCGCCGAGCTGGCCAACGAGCCGGGCAGCTTTACCTGGACCGAGCTGCAGACGCGCGACATCAACGCGGCCAAGCAGTTCTATCCGAAGGTCTTCGGCTGGGGCATCAAGGACAGTGCATCGGGTCCAATGACCTACACCGAGTGGCAGGTCAACGGCCGCAGCATCGCCGGCGGGATGCCCATGGACCCGAGCATCCCGGCCAACATACCGCCAAATTGGCTGGTGTACTTCGCCGTCGAGGATACTGAGGCAGCCGTGGCCAAGGCCCAGCAGCTCGGCGGGCGAGTAATGATGCCGCCGATGGATACGCCAGCCGGCAAGTTTGCCGTGCTGGCCGATCCGACCGGCGCGGCATTCGCGGTCATCAAGATCTCGCGCTGATGCGCGAGCGGCCGGAGGGTGGGAGGACACACATGACGACACGCAACGGGGCACGCGAGGCGGTCATCGTCGGCGCGCTGCGCACGCCCTTCGGCAAACGCGCCGGCCAGCTCAGCGGCTGGCATCCCGTCGAGCTGCTGAGCTTCACGCTCAAAGGCCTCATGCACAAGACCGGGATCAACCCCGCGGAGGTCGAGGATGTGATCGCCGGCTGCGTCGATCAGGTCGGCGAGCAGGCGCTGAACGTTGCTCGCAACGCTTGGCTGGACGCGGGGTTGCCGGAAACGACGCCGGCCACGACGGTCGATCGCCAGTGCGGCTCGGGATTGCAGGCGCTGCAATTCGCCGCCCAGGGCGTCATGGCCGGCGGCTATGACCTGGTCGTCGCGTGTGGCGTGGAAAGCATGACGCGGGTGCCGATCGGGGCCAACGTGCTCTGGTCGCAGCAGACCCAGATGACGCCCGCCGTCAAGTCGCGCTACGGCGTCGAGCACTTCAATCAGGCCATCGGCGCCGAGATGATCGCCAAACAGTACGGCATGACTCGCGGCGCGCTCGACGAGTTCAGCGCGCGCAGTCATCAGCTGGCGGCCAATGCCACCGCTCGCGGGTGGATGCGGGAAGAGATCCTGCCGGTGCCGATCGACGGCACGACGATGGAGGCGGACCAGGGCATTCGGCCGGATTCGAGCGCGGAGAAGCTGGCCACACTCAAGCCAGCTTTCGAGGGCCTCGAGCTGCTGACGGCGGGCAACTCGAGCCAGATCTCAGACGGCGCGGCAGCATTGCTCGTCGCCTCGCGTGAGAAGGCCGACGAGCTCGGCCTGAAGCCGCTGGCGCGCTTCGTGGCCTTTACGCAGGTTGGCTCTGACCCGGTCACGATGCTGACCGGTCCGATCCCGGCGACGCGCAAAGTCTTGCAGCGCGCGGGCTTGTCGACCAGTGACATCGACCTGTTCGAGGTCAACGAAGCGTTCGCCACGGTGTGCCTGGCCTGGCAGGAAGAGCTTGGTGTCGACCTCGATCGGCTGAACGTCAACGGCGGCGCGATCGCGCTCGGTCATCCACTCGGAGCGAGCGGAGCGCGCCTGGTGTTGACCGCCATGCACGAGCTGCAGCGGCGTGGCGGACGCTACGCGCTGACCGCGATCTGCGAAGGTGGCGGTATGGCCAACGCCTCGATCATCGAGCGGCTCTGAGGTCAGCGTACGTCGCGTGGCGGTTCACACCGTAGGTGTTCTTTCAGCAGGCGAAATGGGCAGCGGCGTGGGCAGCGTGCTCAACCAGCATGGCCTGCGTGTGCTGACGTGGCTCGACGGGCGCGGCGCGCGCACGCGCGAACGGGCCCGCGACGCCGGCATGGTCGAAGTGGCGGACCTGGCCAAACTGGTCAGTGAAGCCCAGATCGTGCTGTCGATTGTGCCGCCGGCGGTGGCCCCGGCCATCGCCGATGGACTGGCCAACGCGGTCCGCGCCACGCAAGCGGATGTCCTGATCGCGGATTGCAACGCCATTGCTCCTGGCACCGTGCGGCGCATCGCGAGCGTGGTTACCGCCTCGGGTGCGCGGTTTGCCGACGCGGGCATCATCGGCCCGCCGCCGACTCGCCCAGGCAATCGCTTCTTCACCTCTGGCCTCGGCGCCAGCGAGCTTGCATTGTTGACCGAACATGGCCTGGATGTCCGGGTATTGGAGGGCGATGTCGGCAAGGCCTCGGCCCTGAAGATGTGCTACGCCGCGCTGACCAAGGGCCTGCAGGCGCTCGGCACCGAGCTGTTCGTGGCTGCCCGCTTACTGGGTGTCGACGACACGCTGCGCGAACAGCAAGCGCGCGACATGAAGCTGATCGTCGAGTACCTGGAGCGGGCGATTCCGACCATGATCCCCAAGGCCTACCGCTGGGTAGGCGAGATGGAAGAGATCGCGCGCTGCTTCGACGAGGTCGGCTTGCCGGGCGCCACCTTCGACGGTTTCGCCGAGGTCTACCGGCGCGTCACTGAAGCGGACGACGCGCCTGTTCCCGAGGTCCTGGATCGGGTCGCCGACACAGCCCTGCTGCATCGCCACGTGGCGCTATTCAACGAAGGCGTCCGGTCGGGCAACTTCGAACCAATGCTCAGTCAGTTCAGTGACGATGCCGACCTGGTCTTCGAAGGCGTGCCCGCCGGGCCATTCCATGGTCGCTCAGCAATCCTCGATGCGTACCGCCAACGGCCGCCCGATGACGAGATCGACCTGCTCGAGGTCCGTCCGCACGCGACCGAAATCGAAGCCGACTACGCCTGGCGGCGCGATGGCGGCCAGCGCGCCGGGCGGATGATCGTGGAGCCCGCGGCGCGGCAGATCAAACGCCTCGTCGTGACACTTGAGTAGAGCAGGATCCACTGTTCAAAGCTGAGCCGTGAGGCGCCCGCGTGCGGGGCAAACCCGATTTCCTGGGCGATACGTAGCGTGCACCGGTGGCCGAGGATGGGCGCCAGCGCTTGGAGCACGGTCGGTGCGCTGAAACACTGGCTGACCAGTCGGCAGTACAACGGTCCGTCCTGGACTAGCGGGGGCCCGCGCTTGCGCAGTCTGAGGAAGACGGCGTCCACCCGCGGCGGCGGGGCGAAGTCGGTGCGCTTGAACGCATGGATGACGGTTGGCTCGAACCACGGCTTGAGCTGCGTGCCCAGCAGTGTGGGACCCGTCAGCCGCAATGCCGCCTCGCGCTGGATGACCAGGTAGGCGTCCATCGGCTGGTACGCCGCCGAAGTCAGCCTGCGGACGAGCCGCGTCGTGATGTCAAACGGAATGTTCGACACGACCTTGTACGGTTCACGCGGCAGCCGGATGGCTAACGCATCGTCGTTCTGGACTCGCACCTGTGGCTGGTGGGCAAATCGCAGCCGCAGCCCAGCTGCCAGCAGCGGGTCCTTCTCAACGGCGACGACTCTACGACAGCGCTCCGCTAGCGGCGCCGTCAGCTCGCCATGTCCAGCACCAAGGTCGAGCACGACGTCGTTCGCCGTGAGGCTGGTCAGGTCGAGCAGCCGCTCAATGCGGCCAGGATGGCGAAGGAAGTTCTGGGTATGCCAGGGAGTAGTAGACGACAACACAGCGCGCTCCGCATGCAGCTAGGCACGGCACGACAAACAGCGAAGCGCGGCTCTCGGGAAGGACCCCGCCGCGCTTCGCCCTTACATGCGGAGGCGCGTGATTCCCATTGGAGTGAGCGTATCAGTCGCCGGTCAGCACAGCCAGCGGGAAGAAGGCCGTCACGGTCCAGTTCGGGGCGTCGACGATCTGGCTAATGCGCAGCTCGGCGGCGACGCTGGCGGTGATGTAGGCGTCCGCGGGCGACAGGTGCGCTTCACGCCCCAGCCAGTCGATCAAGTAGCGCGTGGCGTTGCGCGCCGCCTCCATCAGGTCGGGTGCATGCGCGGTGCAGCCGTGGTACCCGCCGCCAATCACAGTCGGCGGCGTCGGGATGCGCAGCTCTGGCTCACGCAACGTCACATCTGACCTGACGCTGAAGCGGAGCCGGGTCGTGCTGTCCATCTCCACGGCGGTGATGCATACCTCGCCGTCGCCCTGCACGCCGTGCGCGTCGCCAACCGAGAACAGCGCGCCCGCTACCTCAACGGGTAAATACAGCGTGCTGCCCGCGGTCAGCTGCCGCACGTCCATGTTGCCGCCGACGCGGCGGGGCGGAATCGTGCTGTGACTGCCTGGCTCGGCCAGCGCGACGCCCATCACGCCGCAGAATGGTCCGAGCGGAACGCTGACCCCTGGCACGCCGCGCGCGCAACGACGATCGGACATGTCCCAGATGCGCAGGTACGCCTGTGGGAAGTCGTCCGGCAGCAGGCCGCGGCCAGGAAAGAAACCGGTGTAGCCCCAGTCATTGGGCGCGACCTCGAGCACGTCGATCTGGAGCGTGTCCCCAGGCTGCGCACCGCGGACATAGACCGGTCCGGTCAACGCATGCCCGCGCATTGGCCGCGGCACGGCGGCGTCGGCGCTGGTCGAGTTACGGGTGAACGCATGCCCGCCCGCGTCCCACGTCTCGAAGGTGACCGTGTCACCCGAGTCGATCTCGAGGGTCGGCTCGATACTGTTGTCCCAGGCGAAGTGCAACCGCTCGGCGCTCAGCGTCTTCGACGAGCTCATCGAGCGCGGGCGACGTCCTCGTGGGTCTTGACCAGCAGCACCAGCGCCTGATTGTAGGGCGTCGGCACGCCCCGCCGATCGACGGCCACCTTCATGAGGGCATCGTCGCCATATCTCCGCGCTGGACGCGCGACTCGTAGGCGCGGAAGCCCGGCAGCAGCAGCGCGCACAGCAGGCACCCGAGCACACACAGCACTCCGCCCGAGAACACCGATACGGGCACGCTGAACGCACTGGCGATCAGACCTGATTCGGCGTTGCCCAGCAGCGGCCCGGTCGAATAACTGACCAGCTCGATCGACGCCAATCTGCCGCGCAGGGCGTCGGGCACGGTCTGGTTCCAGATGGCCGAGCGGAAGACCCCGCTGATGGCGTCCGCGCCGCCCGCGGCTGCCAGCAGGACCACCGCCACCGGCGGCGTCGTGGCGAACGCGAACAGCGCGATCGCGACACCCCCTGCAGTGGCGGCCAGCACCACCGCGAGCCCGTGGCGACGCACGTGCGAGGTCCAGCCACTCGTGGCCGTGGCAATGAATGCGCCCAAAGCGGGTCCCGAATACAGCAGCCCGAGCACGCTCGGTCCGCCCATGCTGTCGGCGATGGCCGGGAACAACGCCGACGGCATGCCGAAGAACATCGCGACGATGTCGACGATGTAGGTGCCCATCAGCTCTGGTTTGGAGCGTGCAAACGCGAGCCCGTCGAGAACGCCGCAGGCTGGGTCGCTCGGCATCGGGCGCGGGCGGCACGGCCTTCATCAGCCACAGCGCGATGAGCGACCCGAAGAAGCTCACGACGTCGACGCCGAAGGTGATCGGCAGGCCGACAGTCGAGATCAGCACGCCGCCAATAGCCGGCCCGACCAGCATGCCCAGCGTGCCGCGTAGTATCGACAGCGCGCCCGCCGCGGTCAGCTCATGGCGCTCGACCAGGCGCGGCAGGAGCGCTTCCATCGACGGCCGCTGGAGCGCCACCAGACCCGCGTGCAGCGCGGCCAGGACGTAGATCGCGCCCAGTGATGGTTCTGGCTGGAGCGCGTTGAACAGCAACAAGCTGGACAGGATGGTGAAGGTGATCTCGGTGCCCAGCACCATCTGGCGCCGGTCGTGCGCATCGGCGAAGGCGCCGCCGACCAGGGACAGCCCGAGCATCGGTAGCAGCTCGACCAGGCCGAGCAGGCCTACCTTTAGCGGCGACTTCGTCAGCTCGTAGACCTGGAAGGGGATCGCGACCATGGTCACCTGCGAGCCCAGGAACGAGACCATCTGACCCCAACGGGGTCAGGTCGACCGTCGCCAGTCGGAGCCAGTCAGGCACTGCGCTCGATCAGCTCGTGCAGGAAGGGGTAGACGAACTCCGGTCGCGCGCCGGGCTGGTACGGGCCGATGAAGTCGTGCAGCCGGCCAACCTCATTCGTGAACTCGTGCAGGATGACGTGTGCGCCATGAGTTTGCCACTGTTTGATGACTGCCCTGGTGGCGCGGTTGTTGACCGCCAGGTCTTGCTTGTTGATGACACATGCGATCTTGTTCGTGTTGGGTGGGTGGCGTTGGGCTTGTGTGTAGACGTGCGCCGCAAGCCCGAAGGCTTCGGCCATCGCCCACGTCGAGAACCGCGGATAGCTGCACACTGGGCCGATCGTGTCGCGCTTGAGGGGGTCCCACCAGGCGTTGATATTGGGCAGTCGCCGTACGAGCTTGCTTATTGGCCTGACCGCGTGGACCGGCAGCGACCAGGGTGCAAAGGCAGGTGCGAGCAGCACCGCCAGGTCGAGGTCGCTGCGTTCTTGTGCACAGTGGGCCGCGATGGCGCCGCTGACCGACAGGCCGACCAGGGTGACGTTGTCTTCGGCGAAGGCCCTGGCCATGTCGACTGCCGTGTTGGCGTAGCTGACGAAGTCTCGTTGGGTGAGGTCTTTGGGTGCGGTGGTACGCCGATCGATGAACCCGTGCAGCGGCATGCGCGGAATGAGCACCGTGTAGTTGTGTTGGTGAAAGAGCTCTCCCAGCTGCAGGAACTGACACGGGCTGCTGGTGATGCCGTGCAGAAACACAATCGCCCGCTCGGTTGTATGGCCATGGTGGAGCAGCCGCGAGCCGCACTCCGGATTGACCCGCGGGTCCGCCCGCTCTTCCTGCGTTAGTGCATTAAAGGCATCGAGTGCCGTGGAAAAGGCCGCCACGCGCGTTCAAGGCTACGCGTTTTTCGTGGCACCTTAGTTTTGAGGAGCAGTCGCCGTACCGACTGGAGTCTGCCCACCGCCGGCGCCCGTCGTGGTGCTACCTAGGCCCGTGCCCGTGCTACCAGGAGCCGGGCTGGTGCCGCCTCCACTCGGCGCCGTGGCGGTGTTCGTCGTCGTGCCTCCGCCCGGCGTCGGGCCTGTATTCGTAGTGGTCCCGCCGCTGGGCGTCGTGCCACTGCTCGGCGCTGTGGCGCTGCTGCCGCTGGTGGTAGCACCTGGCGTCGGGTTGGTGGCATTGCCTGTGTTGGCGGGCGATGTGCCCGTGCCCGTGGTCGTGCCACTGGTGGTGTTGGGCGTGGGCGCTGTGCCGCCCGCGGCACCGCTGGGCCCTGCACCAGCAGAGACAACGCCAGCACCCGAGTCTGGCGCCGATGCGCTGGCGGGTGGCGGAGCAGCACCCAGGGGCACCACCATGCCCAGCGCCAGCGAGACGGGTCCCTGACCCACCGCGACGGTCTCGGAGATCGAGTTGCTTACCAGATCCCAGTACAGCAGGCTGCCACGCCCAGTCGTG
>DASXRR010000176.1:0-25010 GCA_036506475.1 Chloroflexota bacterium | reverse complement strand
CAGCTCGGTGTCCGGGACGGCCCAGTCCGAGAAGCTACTCGGGACAAACCCGGTCAGCACTCCAGCGCCGAAAACGGACTTCTTGATCATCTCCTCGCGATCGACGGCCAGTGAGAACGCCTTGCGTACGCGCGAGTCTCTGAAGAACGGGAACTTATCGAAGTTGAAGCTCATGCTGGTGTCCCAAGCGCGCGGGCCGGCCAGGATCTGGTAGCCCTTGATCCCAGCGAGCTTCTGTGCACCCTCGGGCGAGAGCTGTGCGAAGTCGACCGTGCCCGACCGAACCGCCGCGATCCGCGCATCCTCGTCGAGCATGATCTTGCCGAAGATCCCCTCGTTCTTGGGGAATTCCTTGTTGCGGTAGTTCGGATTCTTTTCGTAGACGACCCGGTCAGCCGGCACGAACTCCTTCAGCTTGTAAGCGCCGGTTCCGATTGCTTCCGTCTTGATGTTGAACTTCTTGTCGGCATCCTGGGGATACATGGTGGCGCCACGCAGTGAAGCGTAGACGCCGGGGCCGATCGGCCAGGGATTCTTGAGCTCGATGCGGACCGACTTCTTGTCGACGACCACGGCGCCCTTGACCGACGAGTACCAGTTCTGCGCCCATGACGACTTGATCTCGGGCGAGAGCAACCGGTCAGTTGTCCACTTGACGTCCTCGGCGGTGACGTCGGATCCGTCATGAAACTTGGCGTTGGGGTCCAGTTGGAAGGTCCAGCTCAGACCGTCCGACGCCTGCTCCCAGGAAGCTGCCAGACCCGGCACCACGCTCAACTTGTCGTCGAACGCGGTCAGCGACTCGTAGAAGTGCTCCGAGCCCTGAGCCGACGAGAAATTGGTTTGGACGTGGCAATCGAATGACACGGGATCGGCGTCCATGGCCACGTTCAGCACGCCCGTGCCCGCGGCTGCTGGAGCGATGACCGCTGGGGCAGTAGTTGCCGCGGCTGGAGCCGCTGTCGGGACCGCCTGCGGTGCCGCGGTGGGCTGTGCCGGCGGCTCAGTCGGTTTTATCACGGGTGCAGCCGTCGGCGCCGGCGTCACCGCCGGAGCGCCGCAGGCGGCCAGCAGAGGGATCGTCGCCGCGGTCAGCCCTGCCACCACAAACTGGCGTCGAGTCAGCACGCGAGACATAGGTTGTTCCTCCCCTACCAGACTGATGGGACTTGCTTGCAGCTCGGGCCGAGCTCGGTCGCAGCCGCGTCCCACATCGCCGCCATGCGTGCAAGTGAGCGCGACCCGGTCGGCTTCATCTCAAATCCGCGCACCCGACCGACCTTCGCCTCAGGACGCGCATAGGGTGTCAAATGCGCATACTCGTAGTAGTGCATGAAGGTCCGCATCTGGACCTCTATCCCGAACCGATCCGGCTCGACCGCAAAGGCGGACTCCGGATCGATGGTGTGATGCATATTGGCGATCGTGACCAGTTCAGGCGGATAGGTGCTCAGGATCTGGCGCGCAAAGGCGATCGTGTCCGCCAGCGTCGACTCTGTCTCGCCAGGCAGGTTCAGCGAGAAAAAGATAAACAGCGGGAGTCGGTGACGCTTGAGCGCCTGGAGGAACTGGAGCAACCGTTCGTTGGAGTAAAACTTGCCGTTGAGCCGCCGCACCTCCTCATTCCCAGAAAGTGGGCTGAAAGCGAGCTGGGAGTCCGCGGTGACGAAGGTTTCGACGAGCGCGTCGAGCCAGTCCAGGCCGGGCAGCTGCCAACACTCGTTATAGATCCCGATGCGCACGTTGCGGTCCTGAACTGCCTGGAAGAGTTTGGACCAGTACGGCTTGCCGAGCACAGCCGGATCGTGCGACAGCGAGACCTGGTGCAGACCGCGCTCCGCCAGCCGCGCGATGTCGTCAGCTACCAGCTCCGGTCGGCGAGTGAGGATCGCTTCTTGCCCACTCAGCGCCAGGTGAGCCTTCTTGGAGCCACCACAGAACCCACAGCTCATGTGGCAGCCCCGGCCGATGCACAACCACTGACCACGCAAACGTCCGAAATCGCTCGACTGAAACATCGCGTAGCGCCGTTCGTCGACGAAGAAGCTCGCGTCGACGAAGTCCAGCGCCTCGAACTCCGCGGGTCCGGAGTGGTACGTTCGATCGTTGTGGACCGGCTGTCCATCGACGCGGTAGCTCAAGTTGGCGATCGTCTCGGGTTGAAGACCTCCGCCAACCAGTCCCTCGGCAAGTTGCACGGTCGGCAGCTCGGGATCACCGCGGATGACGTAGTCGACCGCGTGGAAATTGGACATGATCTCTTCGGCAAAACGCGAGACGGTCAGACCACCCAGCAACACGGGCACGTCCGGCCAGACGTGCTTGCAGGCACGCATGACGTCCATTGCTCCGTACGCGTGCTCGTACCAGTGGAGGTCGATCATGACCAGTCGAACGTCATCCTGTTGACGTAACCAGGGCACGAGTCGAAAGCCCTGGTTGAGCGCAACCTCCATGGGATAGTTGATGCCGATCACGTCCAGGCCCCGATGGCGCAATGAGTTGGCTAGACCGATGATGCCCATGGGCGCCAGCAGATACGGGCTGGCGCCGTTCGACCAGTCGCACGGCTGGTCGACCGGCAGCTTCGACGGGTGGACGTAGAGGATGCGCCCGTCCCCCATGCGCGCACGATACTCGCGGCCTGGTACCGCGTCAATCAGGTCGTCGGGCAGACGTGCGGCGAGTACCATCGGGCTGTGTTGACCCGCATGACGGGCGGCCAGGCGGTCGTGGCGACGCTGCGCGCGCACGCCGTCGACGCCGTATTCGGCATGCCGGGCGTTCACAACCTGGCCCTGTACGACGCGCTGTGCGACGCGCCCGAGATCCAGCACGTGCTCGTGCGCCACGAGCAGGCGGCTGGGTTCGCAGCCGACGGCTACGCGCGCGCCACGGGTCGGCCGGGCGTGGCGATCACCACCGCTGGGCCCGGCGCAACCAACGCCCTGACCGCGATTGCCGAGGCCTGGTCCGACTCGTCGCCGGTGGTCTTGATCGCGAGCCACATCGAATCGCCGTATGTCGAGCAAGAACTCGGCTTTGGCCATGAGCTGCGCGGCCAGCTCGACGTGTTTCAGACTGCGACTCGATTTCGAGCTCGACCAACCCACGTCGCCGAGATCAGCACGAGCCTCGGCGAAGCCTTTGCGCTGGCCCAGACTGGTCGGCCGAGACCGGTGCTCGTGCAGATTCCGCAAGACGTGCTCAACGACCACGACGACGTTGACATTGCCGCGCCCAGACCTGGTTCTCGACAGTCGGCTGAGGCGTCGCTCGTGCGCGCGGCCGCGGACATGCTGGCGCGGGCGCACACACCAGCAATCTATGCCGGCGTCGGGGTCCACCGCTCGGGCGCACATACGAAGCTGCTCGAGCTCGCGGAGTTGCTGGATGCACCGGTGTTCACAACGGCACAGGGCAAGGGTGCAATCCCGGAGGACCATCCACTGGCCGTCGGCAACCGCTGGACAGGCGAACCGGAGCTCGTCAAGCTGCTCGGCGAATCCGATCTGTTGCTGGGTGTGGGCACCCGGTTTGGCGCCGCCGACACCGCGCAGTGGCAACTGCCATTGCCAGCGGCGGTCATTCGCATCGATGCCGATGCGGATGAGCTCGGACGCAACGTGCCAGCCGAGGTGGCGCTTGCGGGCGACGCGAAGATGGTGCTTGGGCAGCTCCTCCAGGCGCTCGATAGCCATCGCGCCGAAAACGGGCGGCGCGGCGAGCTACAGGCGGTGCTGCGAACCGCGAACGCCGCGGCGGAGGATGCATGGCCCGAGCCGATGCGCCTCCTGGGCGACCTGCGAGCGGCGTTGGCGCGCGACGCGATCGTCTTCTGCGACAGTCTGATTCAGTACTGGGCGGCGCGCCATCTCCCGGTCTACGCCCCACGCTCGATACATCTGCCCTGGACGTATGGCACACTGGGTAGCAGCCTGCCGATGGCTATCGGCGCCAAAGTCGCGTTTCCAGAGCGACAAGTAGTGACGCTGTGTGGCGACGGCGCACTGATGTTTACCCTGCCGGAGCTGGCGACCGCCGTCCAGGCTGGAGCCAACATCGTCATCATCGTATGCAACGACCGCGGCTATGGTGCGATGCGTATGCACCAGCAGCGGCGGTTTGGTCGCTTTATTGCCTCTGATCTGGCGACACCGGATTTCGCCGCGGTCGCCCAGGCATTCGGCGCACGCGGTATCAGCTTGCAGTCAGCCGGCGACCTCCGGCCTGCGCTCGAGTCGGCACTCGGGGACAGCCGCCCGGTGCTGATCGACGTACCGCTGGCGCTCACGATTCCGTGGCGGTAATGGAACTAAACGACGCCCTCCGCCTGCAGGCGCTGTAGGGCCTGGTCGAACGCGCTGACGGTCTGGTCAACGTCGCGGTCGTCGTGGACCGCGGAAACCATCCCGCCGAGGTACGACAGGTCGGCACCGCCGAGTTGCATGGCACCGCGGAACCGCCAGACGAGCTCACTGCCAGTGATTCTGGGGTTGTAGAACGCGATCGACAGAATCGATACTTCGCCGCCCGCGCTGCCGCCGATGCCGTGTCGCTCAAATGCGTCATTCATGCCGACGCGGATCTTGTCGGCGGTCGCAGTGGCCTTTTTCTGGACAGCCGGGTCTTTGACGAGATTGAGGCAGGCGACGCCGGCGGCGGCCGAGACCGGGTTGGCGTTGAAGGTACCCGGGTGCGACACCCGCTCGTAGCGCTGCCAATGCGCGTCGTCGCGGTGGTCAAGCATGCCCATGACGTCGGCGCGGCCGGAGACGGAGCCGCCCGGGTATCCGCCGGCCAGAATCTTGGCATGTGTGCTCAGGTCGGGTGTGACGCCAAAGTACTCCTGGGCGCCGCCGGGCGCGTAGCGGAATCCCGTGACGACCTCGTCGAAGATGAGGACGACGCCCTTCTTGCGGGTCAGGTCGCGCACCTGTTGGAGGTAGGCGGCGCTCAGCCCATTCAGCAGCATGATCACCGCAGCCACGTCGCCGGGGGCGAGCGCCTTCTCGAGCGCGGCGACGTCGTTCGATGGGATGGCGCGCACGGACTGACGGACTGCGAGCGGGACGCCGTTCGAGCTCGGGGTGTCCCATGGCTCGGACATCCCGACCGTGGCGTAGTCGTGCCAGCCGTGAAAGTGTCCGCGCATTTTTACGATGACTTCCTTACCCGTGAAGGCCCGCGCCAGGCGGAGAGCCATGAGGGTAGCCTCGGTACCGGATGAAACGAACTTGACCTTGCCGCCGTCGCGGGTACTGGGGACGAGCTCCTGAACCAGCTTGCCCCACTCGACCTCCAGCGCGTGGTTGGCGCCGTAGTGGCTACCCTTGTGGACCTGTTCGGACACCGCGGCGGTGATCTGCGGGTGGCAGTGCCCGAGGATCAGCGCGCCGTGGCCGCCGAAAAAGTCAACGTATTCGTTGCCGTCAACATCCCACTTACGTGAGCCCCGGGCGTGGGTCACGTACATCGGGAACGGACGCATATACCGGGCGTCGTGGGTGACGCCGCTCGGGAAGACGTCGAGCGCTTCCTTGTACAGTTCCGCCGATTTCTGGTGCCGTAGTTCAAGTTCTTCGCCGATCGAGGCCTGTCGGCTTTGCGTCATGTCAACGAGGGTATGCCAAAGTAGGGACCGCCGCACGGCGCTTCCACCTCGGCTACGCGTCAGGTAGCCGACGCGGGCGACACGGATACGGGGACGCCCGACAGGACCGCCGTCCCAGTGAGCGGCTCGACGAGAGCGTCGTCCGTGACAGCGTTCATGTTCGGGCCGGCCACGGTGCCCGCAACACGCAGCGTGTCCTTGGCCACGGCGTGTCCGAAGCCGTGCGGGAGGGAGACAACACCAGGCCTCACATTGGCCGTGACCTCGAGTCGCACGTCCACGGCGCCGGCCCGGCTCTCCACGCGCACGGAATCGCCGGTCTTCAGGCCGCGAGCCCGCGCGTCCTCGGGGTTCATCATCAGCGACGCGCGATCCGCGCCCTTCATGAGCGAAGGGGCGTTGTGCATCCACGAGTTGTTCGACCGCAGGTGGCGCCGCCCGATCAGGACGAGACCCGCGTCGTGCTGCTCGTCAATCCACGCGGCGACGCGCGACAGGTCCGCAACGAGGTCAGCCGGCGCGAGGTCCACCATGCCGCCGTGGTGGCGGACCCGCGCGTAGCGCATCGGGATTAGCGGCCCGAGATCGATTCCATGCTCGGCCGCGCGCAGCTTTTTCAGCGACAGGCGATACGGACCCGTGCGCAGCATGAGATCGAGCACACCGTCGGGGGACGGCCGCGCGACCTCCATCGCGCGCCGCGCTACGCGCCCGACAAGCCCGCCGCCAGCCCGATGTCCGACGATACGGGACGCGAGGCTCCAGAGGATGTCCCAATCGTGGCGCGCGTCCATTGTCGGCGCGAACACCGGCGGCGACCATTTCGCCGTATTGCGGACGGCCAGGGTGTTGAAGACGAGGTCGTAGTGGCTCCGCTCGAGCGCGGACGCCGGCGGCAGGATCACGTCCGCGTGGCGCGTGGTCTCGTTCACGTAGAGATCTATCGAGACCATGAAGTCGAGCCCCGCGAGCGCCCTCGCGAGACGCTCGCCGCTCGGCACGCTCAACACCGGGTTGCCGGCCAACGTCACGAACCCGCGGATCTGTCCGGCTCCAGCGGTCTCCATCTCCTCCGCCATCGTCGCGGCAGGCAGCATCCCTCCGACGTCGGGGAGCTTGCGCAGGCGCGAGCGGAAGCGACCGGCGCCGTGCGGTCCGACCATGCGGGCCACGCGGGTGACGTCGACGGCGGGCTTCGTGAACATCGAACCGCCCGGCCGATCAAAGTTGCCAGTGACCACATTCAGCGCCTCGGCGAGCCAGGTCGCGACCGGTCCGAACAGACTCTGGCAGAGGCCGATCCGGCCGTAGGCGACCGCGGTCGGCGCCTTCGCGAACCTGCGCGCGAGGTCGCGCACGACGGCCGCGTCGAGCCCAATCGCGTCCGCGACCCGCTCGGGGGAGAAACTCTGCACCGCGGCCGCCAGCGTCGAGATTCCCGTGGCCATCTCGCTCGCGCGTCGATCGTCGCCGAGCCCCTCCGCGAAGACGACGTGGAGCATCGCGGCGAGCAGTGCGGCGTCCCCACCGGGCCGGATGGGGTGGTGCTCGTCGGCCCATGCCGCCGTCTCGCTCCGACGGGGATCGACGAGCACGACGCGCCCCCCGCGCTCGCGGATGCCGCGGATTCGACCGCGCACGTCGCCGAGCGACATCAAGCTCCCGTTGGACGCCGCCGGGTTCGCGCCGAGTATCAGGAAGAAGTCGGTTCGATCGACGTCCGGCACCGTGACGCTCGTGAGCTCGCCGAACATGCGCAGTGATGCGAACAGTTTCGGGTTCGCGTCCTGCGAGTTCGCGTCGAAGCGGTTTCTTGTCCGGAGTAGCGCGCCGAAGAGCGGGGCACCGAGCGCCGCGCCGTGGTCATGCACGGAGGGATTGCCGGTGTACATGCCTATGGTGTGTCGCCCGTAGCGCTGCTGCAGCTCGTGGATCCGCTCCGCGGCTTCATCGAGCGCTTCGTCCCAGGTCACCTTCTCCCATCCCGAGCGCGTCCGCCGCACCGGATGTCGCAGCCGATCGGGGTCCTCGTGGATCTCGCGCAGCGCCAGCGCCTTCGGGCAGATGTGCCCGCGCGAGAACACGTCGTCCGCGTCCCCGCGGACGTCGGTCACGCGGTCGCCGTCGACCGTGAGCATCAACCCGCACATCGCCTCGCACAGGTGACAAGTCCGCGCGACCCGCATGCCCGACCATGATGTCACACCCATCGAAGGCTGCAGCCTACACCGCCCGTTTGACGAGGCGTAGTCAAACGGCTAGCGTTGGCCAAACGGAAAAGCTGTCGACGACCGTGGTCGCGCCGTACATCGAGCCGCTCGGTCGACTGCACCATGCGCTATGCCCCCGACAGGTACTGGGGGTGCGTGTCGCACTGTGTGCGGCGCGTGCCCTGGACCTCCTCTTCCCGCAGAACGACAAGCGCACCCTGATCCTCTCCGAGATCGACGGCTGCTTTGCCGATGGCTTGATGGTGGTCAGCAACTGCAGCGTCGGCCATCGCACGCTGCGGGTCGTCGATGTCGGCAAAATTGCCGCTACCGTGATCGACACCGAGACGCATCAGGCCGTACGTGTATGGCCGCGTCCTGGCACTCGCGTGGCGGCATGTGTTTATGCTGACGGTGAGGCGAACCGGTGGCACGCTCAACGTCTCGGCTATGCGCACATGCCAGATATGGAGCTGCTATCCATCCAGCGCGTGCCGGTCCCGGCTGCGGCTGCCCCGCTGCTCGGCGCGTGGGACACCCGCACGCTGTGCGCGCGTTGCGGTGAGGAGGTGTTTTACGACCGCCACGTCGTCGTTGATGGCCTGCACGTCTGCCGCGGCTGTGCTTCTGAGCGCGAGGTGGCCGATGCTGCTAGATGACCACGCGCCGCCATCGACGAGCGCACCATCTTCTTGAACCGCAGACCGGCCAGCGCCAAGTCGGTGCGGACGTAGAATGCGCGCGGGAGGGGGACGCATGACGAACATGGAACCGTCTTCTAACGACAACCTGGTCTGGCATCGGCTCGGTCCGATCAGTCGACGGCAACTGGCAATCAAGGCGATGCGGCTCGGGCTGGGCGCTCTGGCGGCGCCGGCGCTGGCCCAGGCTTTGGCGGCCTGCGCCCCCGCCGGCGGCGGCAAGAAGTTGACCTGGTCGCGCGGCGACGACCTGCGCACGCAGGATCCACAACAGATCTCGGGGCTGATGGAAGGCATCATCGCGCGGGTGCTGTATGACCCGCTGGTTGACACCGACGAGCAGGGCAAGCAAGTCAACGTCCTGGCGACCGACTGGTCGATGGCCCCTGACGGCCTGTCCTACACCTTCAAGCTACGGACTGGTGTCAAGTTCCATGACGACTCCGAATTTGACGCCAGCGCTGTCAAGTTCACCTACGATCGGCTGTTGGCGAACCCGACGTTCCAGCACGCGTCCGCCTTCAACGGCGTCCTCAAGGAAGTGACGGCCGTCGACAAGACGACCGTCCGCTTCGACCTGGCGAAGCCGAACCCGGGCCTGATCACCTCGTTCAGCGAACCAATCCTGTCGCCAGCAGCGGAAAAGAAATACGGCGCCGAGTTCTACAAGCAAATCGGCGGCAGCGGTCCGTTCAAGTACAAGTCCTGGACGGCCAACCAGCAGTGGCTCGGCGACGCGAACAAGGACTACTGGGTCAAGGACATGGTCAAGCTCGACCAGTACGTCTTCCGGCCAATACCCGAGGAGGCGACCCGCATTGCCGCGCTGCAGAGCGGCGAGGTGGACCTGATCGATGGCCTGGCCGGCGATCAGGCTGAGCAGCTGGGCAAGGATCAAAATCTACAGATCGTGCGTTCGCCGGGCTCGAGCGTGATCGCTATCACCTACAACGTCCGCAAGGATCCATTCAAGAACCGCGACGCACGATTTGCGGTTGCGTCTGCGATTGACCGCGACAATATCGTCAAGAACATCCAGAAGCTGGGCAAGAATGTCGGAGCGACCGTTCCGCCGGGTACGATCGGCTACGACGAGCAGCTGTTCAACAATCCGGTGCCCTTCGACATGGGCAAAGCGAAAGACCTGCTCGGCAAGGCCGGCGTGCCGGCCGGCACCAAGATCTCGTTCAAACTGAATCCAGCCTGGTTCCCACGGCTCAAGGAAACGGCGGAGTACATCTCCAACCAGCTCCGCCTGGTCGGCTTCGACGTGAATATTCAGTTCCTGGAGCCGGGTGCGTACACCGAGGCGCGCAAGTCCGGCGACTTCGATCTGGCCATCCAGGAAGTCGGCCGCGCGTTCAATCCGGGCCCCAACTTCACGATCTTGCTGATCGACTCCGCGTTCGGGAATTTCTATAAGGAAATCAACCCGAGGATCGTCGAGATGATCCAGCAGGCGAACAGCGAGCTCGAGGAGGCCAGACGCGACGCCGGCTACAAGGCCATCCAGAAGGTCCTGTATGACGATCTGCCAGAGCTGGTGCTGTATCAGCGTGAGCTCATCTGGGGCGTTCGCAAGCGGGTCAAGGGCTTCCAAGGCCGCATCGGAGGCGACACGCGCACCTTCGCCTGTGACGTGAGTTAGTCGGGCAACGACTCGGCCGATGGCGACCTACGTGGTGCGACGGCTGCTGCAGGCGGTCGTCGTCCTGTGGGGCGTATCGCTAATCGTCTTCTTCCTCCTGCGCCTGGCGCCGAGCGATCCGATCACGCTGCTGCTGGCCGAGACCGCTTCGCCGCAGCAAATCGCCGAAGCCCGCCATGAGCTCGGCTTCGATCGACCGGTCTACGTGCAGTACCTGCTGTTCATGGAGCGGGCGATCCAGGGCGACCTGGGCCGGTCGCTCTTCTACAAAGAGCCGGCGCTGGGCGTGATCCTGCGTTCGCTGCCGAACACGCTCTTTCTCGGCGCGATCGCCTTCGTGCTGTCGGTCGCGGTCGCGCTCCCGGTTGGCATCCTGTCTGCGTTGCGGCGCGACTCCATCTGGGATTACCTCGGCGTCGGCCTGGCGCTGATCGGCCAGGCAACCCCTCCATACTGGTTGGGGATCATGTTGATCCTGGTGTTCAGCGTCAATCTGCGCGTGTTGCCGACGTCCGGTAGCTTCGGCCCGGAGTACGTCGTACTGCCGTCGGTGACACTTGCCGCGGTGCTGATGCCGATCGTGACGCGACTCGTGCGCTCGGGCATGCTCGAAGTCTTGCACGAGGATTACGTGCGCACGGCGCGAGCCAAGGGCCTGCGCGAACGCGCGGTCGTTGGCCAGCATGCGCTGCGCAACATGCTCATCCCACTGATCACGGTGCTCGGCCTGCAACTGTCCTCGCTACTTGGTGGCGCGGTCATCATCGAGCAAGTCTTCGCCTGGCCAGGCGTTGGCCGGGTCGCCGTCAACGCGATCTCGTCGCGCGACTATCCGATCGTCCAAGCCAGCATCCTGGTGGTCTCGGGCGCGTTCGTGCTGATGAACCTGCTCGTCGACGTCCTGTACGCCTGGCTCGATCCGCGAATTCGCTTTAGCGGGTGAGAAGGTGGCGGAGGTGGCGGAGCCCGCGCCTCCTGGCCGGCGCCGCGGTCATCGTGGCCGCGGTAGGCATCGCCGTCCTGGCGCCGCTCATTGCGCCATTCGGACCGCTCGACCAGGCACCGGAGTTGAACAACCATCCGCCGCTCTGGCGCGATGACTCCGGCGCATTGCACGTGCTCGGCACCGATCCACTCGGGCGGGACCTGCTGAGCCGGACCATGTACGGCGCACGGGTGTCGCTGCTCATTGGAGCAACGGCGGTCGTGCTGGCCGGCACCATTGGGGTGGTCCTCGGGCTGCTGGCAGGCTATATCGGCGGCGCCGTCGAAATGGTGATTATGCGGCTGGTCGACACGCTGCTGGCGATCCCGTTCGTGTTGCTCGCGATTGTGTCGGTCGCGCTGTTTGGACAGGGCCTCGTCGGGCTGATCCTCATTCTGGGACTGACCGGCTGGCTTGGCTATGCACGCATCGTGCGCGGGGTCGTGTTGTCGCTGAAAGAGATGCCGTACGTCGAGGCGGCCCGTGCGGTCGGCGCCGGACCGTCGAGACTTTTGCGGCGGCATGTGCTGCCGGGCGTCTGGACGCCGGTGATCGTGGTGGCCACTCAACAGGTGGGCGCGATGATGATCGCCGAATCGTCGCTGACATTTCTCGGGATCGGCATCCCGCCGACGATCCCCAGCTGGGGCGCCATGATCGCCGACGGCCGTGCGTACATGACCCTGGCGCCGTGGGTCGCGGTCTTTCCAGGCCTCGCGCTAACCATCACCGTGCTGGCGGTGTATTTCTTCGGCGATGGCTTGCGCGATGTGCTCGATCCGCGGCTGCGACTCTGATCGAAGAAAGCTGCGTGGTACGCTGCGCCCGAATGGGCTTCGCGCAGCTACCGCAACCGTTCGTCTGCTGCGTACTCATCGACGATGCGGCACCAGCCGGCGTGTTGCGGACCATGAAACTGGCCGAATACGACGGTGCAGACGCATTCGATCTGGAGCTGCAGGCGCTCGCGCCGGACTGCCGAACGCCCGAGGCGCTGCAGCCAATCTTCGAGCACACCACCCGCCCCGTCTTTACGGTGTACCGACGCTACACCCTCGAAGGCGCTCGCTTCGTGTACGCCGAGGCCGACGAAGAAGCGCGCATGCGTCTCCAGTTGAACCTGATCGACGTCGGCTCGCTCGGCTTCGACATGGAGCTCGACACGTTCGACCCGCAGCCGCCACAACGCACCGACACCGACGACGGCCGGCGGCGCATGTACGATCGCCACTCGCCACCATGCGAAATCAGCACCGATCCAGGTGCGATCGAGCGCCAGGTGCGCCTGATCGACGAGGCACATCGGCGTGGCGGCCAGGTGATGGCCTCGAGCCACGCGCTCACGCGCCTCACCCCTGATGGTGCGCTCGCCATCGGCCGTATGGCCGAAGAGCGAGGTGCCGACGCGGTCAAGATTGTCCAGTTCTGCGCGGACGACAACGACGTTGCTGAGGCATTGACGTCGACGGTCCGGCTCAAGAATGAATTGAACATTCCGTTCGTCATGATGGCCATGGGCGAATACGGCAAGCTGGTGCGCGCGATATCGCCGCTGTTGGGCTCGATGCTCGTCTTCGCTCGAAACGACTACTCGCCAGGCAGCTTCCTCGACCAGCCGCCGGTGCGGGCCATGCGCGCGTTCCTGTCGAGTGTCGACTTTCGGATCAGCCGCCGCGCCGAGTCGTTCCTGCCACCCGAGGCGCGTTGATCGACCAGCCCGTCGGCTGGGCATTTCTTGGCGCCGGGCGCCACGCCCGGCTATGGCTCGCGCCGGCGCTCCAGGGCGCAAGTGGTGCGCGCGCGGTGGGCGTCTGGAGCCGCGATCCGAACCATGGCGCAGAGTTCGCGGCCACGTATGGGGTCGAGCGGGTCTTTGCCAGCCTCGAGGACGCGCTGGCCGACCCGGATGTCGAGACATGCCTGATCTCAACGCCGAACGCGCTCCACGCCGCGCATGCGCTGGCCGCGCTGCGGGCAGGCAAGCACGTGCTGGTGGAAAAGCCCATGGCAACCAGCCCGGCCGATGCACTGGCACTCGTGCAGGCCGCGCGTACGGCGCAGCGGCAGCTGGGCGTGGGCTTTCACCTGCGCCACAACGTGGTCGTGCGCGCGGGGCGCGAGCACATTGCGCGCGGCGCCATCGGCCAGGTGCAGTACGTCTCAGCGCAATTCAACCTGGTGTCCTCGCCGCCGCCGCGTATGAACATCCCGCATGCGGAGTGGAAACGTGATCCGGCACAAATGGGTGGCGCAGGTGCACTTATGGGCCTGGGTGTGCACGTGATCGACCTGGTGCGGTTCCTGAGCGGGCAGGAAGTCACTGCCGTGAGCGCATCGGCGACCCGCATCACTCCGAACAGCCCGCTCGAGAGCTTCGCCCAGGTGCAGCTGCAGCTGGAGGGTGGCGCGCACGCGCACATCGTGTATGGTGGCGCGTTTCCGCTCAGCCGCAACGACGCCGTGATCTATGGCAGCGCGGGCAGGCTCACGCTCGAAGACGTGATCGACGTCGCCTCGGGCGGACTTGTAGAGCTGGCGTTGCCTGGTGTGCCGGCTGAGCGGCTGCAGCCGGTGGTGCCCGATCACTATCAAGCGGAGATCGAGGCCTTTCAACGCGCCGTGCGCGGCCAGCCGCCCTTCGAGGCTTCCGGATTGGACGGGCTGCGGAACGTGGAAATTGCATCGGCGATCGTCGAGTCGCAACGCGGCGGCGGCACACTCGTGCCGGTGGAGCGCTCGGGCGTATGACCGTCGGCGTAGCCATCGTCGGCTGTGGCGCCGTGACACGTATCGTGCACGTGCCGGTCCTGGGCATGCAGACCGATCTGGCGCGCATTGTCGCGGTGTGCGATCCGGATGCGCAGCGTGCGTCGGAGGTGGCGGGGCTGGTCGGCGGGGCGAAGACGTAACACGGCTCGACGACGTCCTGGGAGATCCGGACGTCGAAGCCGTGGACATCTGCACGCCGCACGCGCTGCATGCCGAGCTGGCCGTCCGCTCGCTCGAAGCGGGGCGGCACGTGCTGGTCGAGAAGCCGCTGGCCACCACATTTGCGGATGGGCAGCGCATGGTCGCGGCTGCTTCCCAGGCTGGTCGGGTGTTAGCGGTGAACGAACAGATCCGATTTGGCCCCGGTTTGCAAGCCGGTCGAGCGGCAATCGAGCGCGGCGCAATCGGCGAGCTCGTCAGTGTTCGTGCACATCGCCTGTTTGAGCTGCCGCCGCCGTACGCCTCGAGCGGCTGGCGCAACGATCCGGCCGACCCGAGCGCGGGCATCCTGATCGACCAGGGACCGCACTACGTGCACCTGCTGCGGCGGTTGGTCGGCGGTGTCGCAGGGGAGATCACGCACGCCAGCGCTCTCGCGGTATCGACCGTTGCGCCCGCGGCGGTGGTCCACGTGCGCTTCGCATCGGGGCTGACCGGCGAGCTGCTGCTCGCGTGGAACGTGCCGACCCCACCCTCGGCCGCCGTCGGCTACGCATTCGGCACGCTGGGCAGTCTGGAAGTCGATGGGCGGGACGCGGCGCTGGTCGTGTACGACGCGGCAGGCGAGGCGCGCGTGACGACCAGCCATGGGGGCTACCTGGACACGGTCGCGGCATGCATCGCCGACTTCCTGCGCGCGGCCAGTGGCGCGTCGCCCGCGGCCGAGATGTCGGGCGAAGAGGGCTTGCGCGACCTGGCCGTGGTTGACGCCGCGCAACGCTCGATCGGCTCGGGCTGCCTGGAGCAGGTTTTTACACAGTCGTAGAACAAATGAGCGGCGTCCTTGACAGCCGCGTTGCGCGCACGCGTAAGCTACGCGGGGTTCGAGGGAGGGCTTATCGACGTGATTCATCGTCACCCCTTCGTGCGTTTAGGGGTGGGCCTGGTCTTGTTTGCGGCAGCGTGTCAGAGCGCACCTCAGGCGCCTGCTCCGGCCGCGACGGCACCGCCGGCGGCCGCGGCCAAGCCGACCACCGCACCTGCCGCGCCTGCCGCTGCGCCGACGACGGCACCAGCCGCGGCGCCAACCACAGCTGCGCCAGCGGCAGCGGCCAAGCCGACCACGGCGCCCGCCGCGCCTGCGCCCACGGCCATCCCGCAGGGACAGGCTACAGCCGTCCCGCAGGGACAGCCCACCGTGGCTGCCGCCGGCGCTGTCCAGGACGTGCCGCGCAACAAGACACTGGTCGTCACCCCATGGGGCAAGGGCGTCGAGATCGTCAACCCCAACAACATCAACATTTATCTGACTTCATCGTGGAACCATCAGCGCGAGATCACGGACAAGACGGTCTTCGAAGACCTGATGTACACCAATCTCAACACGGGCGAGATCGTCCCGTGGCAGGCTGAGAGTTTCGATTACAACGCCACGTTCACCGCGATCACCGTCAAGCTACGCAAGGGCATCACGTGGTCCGACGGCGAGCCGTTCAGCTCGAAGGACGTCAAGTACACGCTCGAGATGCTGCGCGACAACGCGCCAGAGCTGCTGTACTCGACCATCTTCAAGGAGTATCTGAAGAACGTCGACACGCCGGACGATCTGACGGCAGTTCTCAACCTCAACAAACCGAATCCGCGCTTCTTCCAGGAGAACCTGGCGCTCGGCCACGAGAACCACATCGTGATGTTGCCCGAGCACATCTGGAAGTCGCAGGACCCCAAGACGTTCACCAATTTCGATCTGGCCAAGGGCTGGCCGGTTGGCACCGGCGCCTACAAACTGGTCGCGTCGTCCGCGCGTCAGATGGTCTTCGATAGACGTGCCGATTGGTGGGCCACGAAGACCGGCTTCAAGCCGTTGCCCGCGCCGGAGCGCATCATTCTGGTCCCGGCTGCGAGTGACGAGGCCACCGCACAGCTGTACATCGGCAACCAGGCGGATAGTGGCAACCCGCTCCAGCCGGCCACCTTCGAAGCCGCGACCGCGCGCAACAAGAACCTGAAGTCGTGGCACGAGCAGGGCCCGGTGTGGGGCGCGCCCGACGGCTGCGGCTACGTGTTCTCGTTCAACAACACCAAGGCGCCGTGGGACAACGCCGACGTGCGGATCGCCGTCAACTACGCGATCGACCGACCGCAGATATCATCGCTTGGCTACAGCAGCGCCAATTATCCCATCGTGGCGCCCTTCTCGGGCTATATGAAGGAGCGCTGGCTGCCTGGCCGATTGCAAGACGTGATCGACAAGTATGATCGCGATAAGCGCGACCTGACACTCGTCGAAAAGCACATGACCGCGGCCGGCTACGCCAAGGATGGCAGTGGCATGTGGGCCAAAGGCGGCGAGACGCTCAAGATACCCGTGCGCGGACCGCAGTTCTTCGCACCGTTAGCGCCGCCGCTGGCCGAACAGCTCAAGAGCGCCGGCTTCGACGCGACGGCGCAGGTCGAACCCGATAGCTCGACCGCCTGGAACGACGACATGGCGACGGGCAAGTCGGACACCATCTTCTTCGTCCACTGCGGCAGCATCTCGGAGCCGTTCAACACGCTCAAAGACCTGCACAGCAAATACGCGACGCCAGTTGGCACGAAGTGCCCGAGCATCATCGCGTGCACGCGCTACAGCAATCCGGAGTACGACAAACTGATCGACGAGATGGACGGCATGGTCGGCTCGCCCGATAACGCGAAGTACATGGACGACGCCGCCAAGGCGCTCGACATCTACTTGCGTGACATGCCAGAGATCATGCTGCTGGAAGAGTTGCACGTCGTGACGTTCAACAATACCTACTGGAAGAACTGGCCGAGCGAGAAGGATCCGTACGCGGCGCCGTATCCACCGTGGGAGGCGTGGTACCTGATCATCAACAAGCTGCAGCCTACGCAATAGGTGATGGGTGATGGGTGATGGGTGATGGGCAAGTAACCTACCCAACACCCAACACCTATCACCCAAAAACCCATCCGATGCCGATCGACTACGTCGCGAAGCGGACGCTGCAGCTGCTGCTGATCGTCTTCATCGCGGTCACGTTCAACTTCTTGATCCCACGCATGATCCCGGGGGATCCCGTTGAAAGTGCGCTGCAGACCAAGATTGCGGTCAGCGGCAGCGTCAGCGTCGACGTGCAAGCGGTCGCCGCGGCGTATCGCGCCAAGTTCGGCCTCGACAAGCCCCTGTGGCTCCAGTACCTGAACTATTGGGGCGGTATTTTCGGGCGCGATCTGGGCGTCTCTCTGGTCGACTTCCCGCAACCCGTGATCGAGAAGATCCAGAGCGCCGTGCCCTGGACGCTCGGCCTGTTGGTGATGTCGACCGTCATTTCGTTCACCCTGGGCTCGATCCTGGGCGCCCTGCTCGCCTGGCCGCGCGCGCCGCGTGCGCTACACATTCTCGTGCCGCCGTTCATGCTGCTGTCGTCGGTGCCGTTCTTCTTGTTGGCGATCGTGCTGGTGTTCACGTTCTCGGTGATCGTGCCGTGGTTCCCGCCGGGTGGCGGATTCGACCCCGTCTCCATCCTCAGATTCGACCTGACAACCGCCCTGGACGTCGGGTATCACGCCGTGCTGCCAGCGCTCGCCCTGGTCCTGGGCAGCGTCGGCTTCTGGGCGCTCGGCATGCGCGCGATGATGATCTCGATCCTGGGCGAGGACTACATCACCTTCGCCGACTCCAAGGGCCTCCCGCCGCAGCGCGTCTTCCTGTGGTATGGCATGCGCAACGCGCTGCTGCCCCAGATCACCAGCCTGGCGATTGCGCTCGGCTCCATTCTGTCGGGCGCGGTGCTCGTCGAGGCGATCTTCAACTACCCTGGCCTGGGTGGCATCCTGTTTACCGCCATCGCGGGCAAGGACTACTTTGTCATCCAGGGCATCGTGCTGATGCTCATCTTCGCGCTGGCCCTGGCGCTGTTCGTCGTCGACCTGATCTATCCGCTGGTCGATCCGCGCATCCGGTACCAGGCATGAGCGTCGCGACCGCGATGGCCGCCAGTGGCCGCCGCTCCTTCGGTACCGCTGCGCTGCGCGGCATTCTGCGCAATCCGCGCATGAGCAGCAGCCTGGTGGCCGGTCTGGTGATGCTCGGACTGGTCGTCCTGCTCGCCCTCTTCGGGCCACGCTTCGTGAATGCCCGCCTGGCCGCGGTCGGCGCCGTCCGACCATCCCAGGCCCCATCGGCCCAGTACCTGCTGGGAACAGACTCGCAAGGCCGCGACATGCTGACGATCATGGTCCTGGCCACGCCGCAGACGCTGCGCATCGGTCTCATCGCGGGTGTCGTGGGCATGGCCATCGGCCTGTCGCTGGGTCTGCTTTCGGGCTTCTTCGGCGGCGCCGTAGACGCCGTGATTCGCGTTCTGGCCGACTCGCTGATGACCGTGCCTGGGCTGGCGATCATGGTCATCATCGCTGCGAGCGTGGGGCATATGACCGTCGAGCTGATGGGGCTCACGGTTGCGGCGTTGGCGTGGATGCATCCCACGCGCGCCATACGTTCTCAGGTGCTGTCGATCCGCGAGCGGTCGTATGTCTCGGTTGCGCGCGCGAACGGCGAAAGCGAGCTGGGCATCCTGTTCCGCGAAGTGATGCCCAACCTGGTGCCGTACATCGCCGCATCATTCGTCGGCGCGGTGTCCGGCGCCATTCTGGCAGCGGTCGGCCTGGAGGCCATCGGGCTCGGTCCGAACGACGTGCACACGCTCGGCACGACGATCTATTGGGCCGAAAAGTTCAGCGCGGTGCTGCGCGGCCAATGGTGGTGGTGGGGCCCGCCCATCGTGGCCATTTCGTTCATTTTCGTCGGCATGTTCCTGTTGTCTTCGGGACTGGATCGGATCGCCAATCCGAAGCTGAGAATGCGCACGTGAGCCCGGACGGCGAACGCGAGGTCCAGGGGCTCCCAAGCGGGCGCCAGCCCGCGCCGTGGGTCCTGCGCGTCGAAGACCTGCGCGTGGTGTACGAGACGTCCGCCGGTCCGGTCCGCGCGGTCGACGGCGTTTCGTTCTCGCTCCGCGCCGGGGAACGGATGGGGCTGATCGGCGAATCCGGCTCCGGTAAGACCACGCTGGGCACGGCCATCGTCCGCCTGCACCGTCCGCCAGCCCGCATCGAGAGTGGCCGCATCACCGTCGATGGGCGCAACTTTCTCGACGCGGACGAGCGCGCCATGCGTCAGTTGCGCATGCGCGAGCTGGCGCTGATTCCACAAGCGGCGATGAATTCGCTGAATCCGGTCATGCGCGTTGGCGATCAGGTTGCCGACGGTATCCTGGCCCACGAAGGCAAGTTGGCGCGCCGTGACATTGCGCAGCGCGTGACGCGCGCGCTCGCGCAAGTTGGTTTACCAGCAGGCGTTGCGGAGCGCTACCCGCACCAGTTGAGCGGTGGCCAGCGCCAACGTGCCGCCATGGCCATTGCCACTGCGCTGCAGCCAAAGATCATCGTGGCCGACGAACCCACCAGCGCCCTGGACGTGGTCGTCCAACGTCAGGTGATGTTCACGCTCGGCCGCTTGCAGGCGGGCTTGCACGCCGCCGTGCTGCTGATCGGACACGACATGGGTCTGATCGCCCAGTTCGCCGATACGATCGGCGTTCTGTATGCCGGCCGTCTGGTCGAGCAGGGGCCGGTCGACGACATCCTCGATACGCCACGCCACCCGTACACCCGTCTGCTGATTGACAGCTTGCCGTCGTTGGATGATAAGAAGCCGCTGCGCGGCATCCCAGGCCTGCCGCCGTCGTTGCTGAACCTGCCGCCGGGCTGCCCCTTCGCGCCGCGTTGCCCGTTCGCGTTCGAACGATGTCGAGTCGAAACACCCGTGCTGCAGCCCGTGGGAGCGCACCAGCTGGCGGCATGTCATCTATACCCGGAGCACGGCGATCTGCCGCCGCTGCCGTCCGATGCGGAGCTGCCGGAAGTCCCAGCGGCACACGCCGAAGTTGAGGCAATCGCGCCATGAGCCAACTGCTCGAAGTCCGCAATGCCTCCAAGATCTACGGCGGCGGCCTGCTCGGCAAACGCGACACCACGGTCGCGCTCGACAACTTGAGTTATTCGATCGCCGACGGAGCGCCGTCGATGACGGCTATCGCCGGCGAGAGCGGCAGCGGCAAGACCACCCTGGCCATGCTCATGATGGGCTTCCTCAAACCTACGTCGGGCCAGGTCTTCTACCGCGGCCAGGACATCGCCACCATGTCGACGACTGAGCGCCGCCGGTTCCGGCGTGAAGTCCAGCCGATTTTCCAGGACCCATACGAAGCATTCAACCCCTTCTATCGGGTCGATCACGTGCTCGAGACGCCACTTCAGCGCTTCGGACTGGCGGGCTCCAAGAGCGAGGCGCGCGGGCAGATCGAGGAAGCGCTCGAACGCGTCGGCTTGCGGCCGAACGAAACCCTGGGTCGGTTTCCACATCAACTGAGTGGTGGCCAGCGCCAGCGCGTCGGCGTCGCCCGTGCATTGCTGTGCCGACCCAAGGTGATCGTCGCCGACGAGCCCGTCTCCATGGTCGACGCATCATTGCGAGCGACGATTCTAGCCAGCTTGCAGGTGCTGAATCGCGACCTCGGGATCTCGATCATCTACATCACGCATGACCTGACCACCGCGTATCAGATTTGCGACAACATCGTCGTCCTTTACCTCGGGCAGGTCGCCGAAGTCGGCACGGTCGAGCGCGTCATCCGCACGCCGCGCCATCCCTACACGCAGCTCCTGGTGGCGTCGATTCCGGTCGCGGACCGTCGCCGCCGCTGGGGTGAAGATGCGGCTGGCGATACCGATGCCACACCACACGCCCTCGCGGCGCGAATAGGCTGTCCGTTTGCTCCGCGCTGTCCCGAAGTCATGCCGATGTGCCACGACAATCCACCACCATTGTTTATGCCCGACGGTCAGCGGGCGGCGGCGTGTTTCCTGTATCGCGACGCGCCAGTTCTGCCCACGGCCGATGTCGCGGCGGTCTGGGAAAGAGAGGTTGCATGAAAATTGGCGAGGTCGAGTCGCTGCTGCTGAACGGTGCGCATTTTGTGCGCATCACCACGGAAAATGGCATCGTCGGACTGGGCCAGTCCGCGTGCTGGGCGTATCCTGGCGCCGTCGACGCGGTCGTGCGTACGTTCCGTGATTATCTGATCGGGCAGGATGCGCGTCAGATCGAGCGCCATTGGCAGCACCTGTATCGGATGGGCCCATTCCGCGGCTCGGTGCTCAGCGGGGCGATCAGCGCCGTTGACATCGCCCTGTGGGACATCAAGGGCCAGGCGCTCCAGGCACCCATCTGGGATGTGCTGGGTGGTATGTACCGCGACCGCATACGACTCCACCTGCTGATGGGTGGCCGCTCGCCCGAAGACCTGGCGGCCAACGCGCATGCGGCTGCCGAGGAAGGCTTCACCGCGATCAAATTCGATCCAGTGCCGGATGGCTTCGGCGACATGACTCAGGATGCGCTCGTGCGCGGCGTGACCGCGAACGTCGCTGCCGCGCGCGAAGCGGTCAAAAGCGATGTGGACATCATCCTCGAGCTTCACCGCAAGTTAACGCCATTGCAAGCGCTGCCGGTCATCGAAGCGGTGGCCCAGTTCAACCCGCTGTTCGTCGAGGACCCGGTCCAGATCGACAGCATCGTCTCGCAGTCGGAGATCGCGCGCCGCGTCAGTCAGCCGATCGCGAATGGCGAACGCATGCACACGATCTGGGAGTTCCGCGAGATGCTGGTCAACGGCGGCAGCCAGTATGTGCGACCGGACGTTGGCCTGGCCGGTGGCCTGACCCACACGCGTAAGATCGCCGCCATCGCCGAAAGTTTTCACAGTGCCGTCGTGACGCACAATTTCCTCGGCCCGGTGTTGACTGCCGCGGCGGTGCACCTGGATACATCGATCCCGAACTTCGTAGTTCAGGAGTACGCACGCACCGATGAATCGGACAAATGGTCCGGTTTCAGCGGTGTGCTCAAGCGCAAGGGTGGGTATCTGTATCCACCGGACGTGCCAGGGTTAGGATTGAAGCTCGTCGATGCGAGCATGAATGGCCCACTCGGACCGCTCGGCGACCGGCACATCAAAGATATTCCACTGCGCGCTGACGGTTCCATCGTCTACGCAGTATGAAGGTACTGCTCGTCGGCGGCGCGGGTATGGTTGGCACGTTCGTCACGCCTTACTTGCGCGAGCACCACACGCTGCGCGTGCTGGATCTGCATGCGCCAGGCCATGCCGGTGTGGAGTATGTCGAAGGATCGATCACCGATCCGGAGGCACTTGGTCGAGCACTCGACGGCGTCGATACGTTCGTGAACATGGTCATGAAGAGCCCGCAGGGCGGCGCGTCAAACGACCAGAACCTGACCCAGATTCGGGAAAACTACGAGGTCAACACGCTCGGCTTGCACCTGTTGCTGTGGACCGCGCAGGGCATGGGCATCAAGCGCGGTGTGCACACCAGCACGATGAGCGTCCATTACCGCGAGCGACCATTTTTCGGCTCAGAGGAGGAGGTGCCGCTCGACACGCCGAGCGTGTACGGGCTGACCAAGGGCTTCGGCGAATTGATCTGCGCGTACTTCGCGCGCTGGTTCGACATGAACCTGATTGCGCTGCGTATCACCGGACCGCGTACGCGCGCGGCGTTCCTCGAAGAGCGACGTGGCGCGCCAACTGACGGCTCGCGCCACCTGTACTGGACCGACGAAGAAGATCTGGCCCGCGCATACCTGGCCGCATTGGACGCTGTCCAGACGGGCCATGGGCGCTTCGACGCCGTCTTCATCGCCGGCGACGAGAGCCAGGAAGAGCACAATCTGAGCAAGGCCCGCCGACTGCTCAAGTGGGAGCCGCGCTCGCACACGTACCTCGCTTGAAACAGCTCGAGCTCGCCGCCCTGCTCGGTGGACCGCTCGCACTGCGCTAGACAGGGCCGGAGCACGAAGGTATTCTGCGAGAAGCGCGGGAGGTTCCCCCAATGTATGTGAGCCGTCGGCGTTTACTTGGTTCTCTGGCCCTGGGCGCAGGCGCAAGCGTTGTGTTGGCCGCGTGCGGCCAATCGTCCGCGCCGGCGCCTGCTGCCACCAGCGCACCCGCCAAGCCGGCTGAATCGAAGCCGGCCGCGGTGGCGACAAGCGCACCTGCCGCCGCGGGCGCGCCAGCCGCCGGCGGCGCCGGGCCAGTCACCATCAACGTCATCGCATGGAACTCCGGCTCGAGCGCCGAGGCGTTCAAGAACGCGATGAGCCAGATCAACGACAAGTTCAAACAGAAGCGCTCGAACGCCACGATCAATTTCGAGCCGCTCGGCCAGGGCGCCACGTGGACCAACGCCCAGATGGCGCGCATCGCCGGGCAGACGGCGGACGTCACCGCAACGTACGGCTTCGCGCCGCAAGACATCATCAACTTCCAGCCAGACACGCAGTTCCTCGACCTGACCGGCCTGCCGTCGATCAAAAGCTTCGACCAGACCAATGTCGCGCGCTTCATGACCTGGAAGGGCAAGGTCTGGCAAATGACCCTGGCCTACGTCGGTCACATCGTCTGGACCAACGAGGACATGCTGGCCAAATACGACCTCAAGCACCCCACGACGTACGCCGAGATGCAGGCGATGAGCGACAAGCTGAAGTCGAACAAGGAGATGCCGTTCTTCTACGCGGCCAAGCCGCAGAACGCGCTCAACCGCATCGCCAGCCAGATCGAGGTGACCGTCGGCCGGCCAAAGCACCCGAACTTCTGGTCCGATTTGCTCGTGCAAGGCAAGGCCGACTTCACCACCCCGGAGTGGATCGAGTCGTTCAAGCGGGCGAAGGAGTTCACGAGCAAGTACTTCGATCCCGCCTTCAGCGGCATCGATTACCCGACTGGCGCGGGCCTGTTCGCGACCGGCAAGTACGCAATGTGGCCCGAGGGCTCATTCTCGGGTGGCGACATCATGGCCGCGAAGCCCACCTTTCAGAAGCTCGGTGCCTTCAACGCGCCGTGGTCCGACGATGCCGACGCCAACGCCGTGCAACCCGTGTACGGCGATATCGGCTGGGCTGGCCTCAAGTACACCAAGAGCCCGGATATGGTCCTGGAATGGATCGACTTTTTCGGCGAGAAGGACAACTTCCAGAGCTTCATGCAGGTCCTCCAGTACTACCCGACGCAGGCGGTCACGCTGACAGGGCCCGTACCGACCGCGGAGGCGCCGCTGCTCAAGAAAACCGCTGTCTCGAAGGTCCGTCTGGCCCTGCCGGGCATGACCTACGACAACACGTGGTCAGAGCTGCTGCTGTCCGATCAGTACACGCCGGAGTCCTACGCACAGTACGTCCAGAAAAACCTCGATGACTCGCGGCCGCAGTGGCAGAAGTACATCGGCATGTTCGACGCGGACTGGGCCAAGCTCTACTTTAGCTAGACGTCGGACGCTTCCCTATGGGTCGAACCGCGGGTATCTGGCCATACGTGTGCCTGGTGCCGGCTCTGGCCGCGTTTATCGTGCTCGAGATCGTGCCCGCGCTCGGTACGTCGATCTTCTCGCTGACCGACTACACGGGTCTGCCACACGCCGCGATCAACTGGGTCGGCCTACAGAACTACCACGATCTGCTGACCGGCGGTCAGACCTTCCTGGTGCGCGCGCTCCAGGTTACGGCGATCTTCTCGTTGCTGGTGACCGTGGTCCAGAACGGTCTGGCCGTGCTCATTGCCTGGCTGCTGAACTCTCGGCTGCGCGGTCAGATCGCGGTCCGAGCGCTGGTCTTCTTGCCGGTGGTGCTTGGAGCGACCGTCAATGGTCTGACGTGGTACGTCATGTTCAACCCGCTGGGCGGCCCGGTCACGTTGGTCCTGCGCGAGCTCGACATTCGCGCGAACCTGCTCGGCACCGCCTCGACCGCCTTGTACGCGGTGATCTGGGTGCAGAT
>DASXRR010000175.1:0-2949 GCA_036506475.1 Chloroflexota bacterium | reverse complement strand
CCCAGGTAGAACGGATAAGCGTTCCCAAGGCGTTCCGATACCGTTCTGAAACAGCCCCGGTTGACGAAAAAAGGCGTTCCAATCGCGTTCACCCAGCCGGAGCTCCGGTCGGAACGCCAATGGAACGGCATCGGAACGCCTCGTCGCGACACTGGCCTCCGAGCGTCTGGCTTCAGCGCCAGTCGTAGCTCCGGCGCTTCGGCGCCGACCGAACGGAGGTCCATTTCGCGTGGATGTGGGTCCACTTGTGAGGTTGTTCGACGCGCTCATGACCGCCGGTGCGACCCTCGGCCTGGCGGCCACCGGGTTCTTCGTAATGCTGGCGGGCTACCAGTACATGTCCGCGGGCGGCAGCGTGCGCACGATCGAGTCGGCCAAAGGCAGTCTGTACAACGCCCTGATCGGCTTCGCGATCGTCATCATGTGCAAGGTCATCGCCGGCCTGGTCGGTAACGCCCTCGGCGCTCCTGGCGCCGGCGGAGGCACGACTGGCATTGCGCTCGGGCCGACGACCTGGATGCTCTGGCTACTGGGCTAGCCATCCGTGATTGGAAGGAAAGTCCATGCCTCGTGTTTACGAATTACCCACCCACGTGCAGGTCGAGGACCAGCTCATCGCCGGACTGACTGCCCGGCAACTGTTGCGGCTGATGATCGGCGCGTCACTGGCCTATGCCGCGTGGGACCAGCTGAACTGGCTCCCCGAGGACATCCGGCTGGCCCTTGCCGCGATGCTGGCCATCGTTGGGGTTCTATTTGCGCTCGTCCAGCCGGGTGGTCGCCCGCTCGATCAGTGGCTGGTGGCGGGGTTGCTCTTCGTGGCGCTGCCGCGCCGCCTGGTCTGGTGACCGGGCGCTACGCTGTTGCGCCAGTCCGCGCACGACCAGACCGGGTGGGTCGAACTGGAGCTCCACCCCGAGTGGCTACCGACTGACCCCGAGCGCAAGCTGGAGTCGTCCGGACCTTCGCGGCGCCGCACGCGAGCTTTGCTGAGGTTCAACCGCGCGCGATTTCCATCCACCGATGCCGGTCCACACGGCCGGCGATGGTGGCTCTGGTGAGGGCCGCCGTGATGCAGGAGCGGCTCGACCTGGTCGCCCTCGAGGGCGGTGTTGCGGCCTTCGGGACGCTCTCGCCGACGCATGCGGTGGCTTTGATTGATGTGGTTGGCGCCGAGGCTGCGCTCGCAAGTGCCGACGACGCCACCCAGGAGGAACTGCTCGCCGGCCGCGCCCAGTTCCTGAACGCGCAAACTGGTCCGTTCCAGGTCCTGGTGAGAGCCGAGCCCGTCGATCTCGATGGGCACCTGCGCCGCATGCAAGCGAGAGCTGAGTTGCTGCCAGAGGCGCTTCGAGCCATTGCCCTGGACTACATCGGGTTTCTAGAGGTGCTCGCGCGCCAGCGCACCTTGCTCGAGCGGCACTGTTACGTCGTGCTACCCGATCAGCGCGCCGAGGTTCCAGCCATCTCGGTGTGGCGTCGAGTGTGGCATGCGATCTTGCGTTTCGTTGGTCGCGGTGGGCATGTTGAGCCCTCCCTGAATCCAGAGACCATCTCGACGTCCGTTGCGCGTCGACTGCAGACGCGGGCCGATCTGGTAGGTCGCCAGCTCGGACGTTCCGGGCTGAGCACACGCCGCCTTGACAGCCGGCAGGTTGCTGAACTGCTGCACCGCTGCTGGTCACCTGAGCTGGCACGTGTACAGCGGCTGCGCGACGAGCTGAGCGCATACACCACACTGGTTGTGAGCTCGCGCCGGCTCGCTCGTCCGAAGCCTGTGGACGACGAATCGGCAGCGAGAGCTGAGATCGGGCGCTCACTAGATCGTGAGGGCGAACGATTGTTTGCCCTGGGGACGCGCACCCTGGCCGATCTGATCGCCCCCAGCGGGTGTGAGGTACGCGCCGACCATCTTCAATTGGATAGCCAGTACGCACGCGTGCTGGTGGTCACCGCCTACCCACGGGTGGTCTCGCCTGGCTGGCTGAGCCTGCTGGTCGAGACCGATCTGCCGATCGAGGCGAGCCTGCACGTCAGACCGCTCGTCTCGGCAGAGATGGTGGGCGAGCTCGGTGTGCGCATAGCTCGACTCCAGTCGTCTCGCCTGGCGGCCTTACGCGGCGAACGCATTGCCGATCCGGAGCGAGAGATCGCGCTTGAAGACGCCGAGCGCCTGCGCGAACGCCTGCAGCGTGGTGAGGAACGCGTGTTCGCGGTGAGCCTCTATCTCCTACTCCGGGCCAGAGCGCTGCGCGAATTGGACGAGCTCACGCGTCGCGTCGAAGAACAGCTTGATGCGTTGCTCGCGCACTCGCGACGGGCGCTGTGGGAGCAGGAGCGCGGCTTTCGGAGCTGTGTGCCCGAAGCGCGTGACCAGCTACTGGTACCGCGCAACCTGGACACGAGTGCGCTTGCGGCCACGCTGCCCTTCGTGGGGCCGTCATTGGCGATGGAGAGCGGCGTGCTGATCGGCCTGGACCGCACGAGCCAGACACCCGTGCTGCTCGACCCGTTCGACCGCTCGCTTGACAACGCCAACCTGGTCGTGATTGCCCCCGCCGGGGCCGGCAAGAGCTTCTTCTGCAAGCTGCTGATGCTGCGCCAGCTGATCAACGGCAGCGAATGCATCGCCGTCGATCCCGAAAACGAATACAGCCGTGTCGCCGATGCGGCCGGCGGACAGGTCGTGCGCCTGGCGGCGACCTCGGGGCATCGGATCAATCCCTTCGATCTGCCCCCGCCCAGTCCGGAGGTTGGTGCCAACCAGGATCGTGCTGAGGAGGATCCGCTCGCCGAGCGCGTGACGTCAGTGCTGGGCCTGCTCGAGGTCATGCTGTGCCACTCGAGCCACGCCGACCGCCGACTGGACTCGCTCGACAACCATGAGCGCGCCGTGCTCGATCGCGCTGTCTACCTCACGTACGCGAAGGCAGGGATCACCTCGGACGT
>DASXRR010000174.1:0-25466 GCA_036506475.1 Chloroflexota bacterium | reverse complement strand
ATTCATGGTGTCGTGAGAATCGGAAACGGACTTCTCGCGCGTCGACTCATCGGTCGACGTCCCGCTGACGAATTCGTGGACATCGAGACCCAGGCGAAGCAGTTCGTCCAGTTCGCCGATGAGCTCTTTGACCGTCGTGGTCGTGTTGGTGGTGATCTTTACTTGCATCTGACATGTTCTCCGTTTTGGGATGTTTCGGCGATCGCAGGGCAAGTATAGCAAAGCCACCGCCTTTGCCAGCGGCATCTGATGCTCAATATGGTTAATTATGTGCATTCTTCGGCTTTGTATTGGCTTAGGGAGTGCCTCGGCCGGCAGCAATAGGGCTGCGACTCGGCATTGCCGATCGGACACCAGCTGCCCGCTCGTGCACACACCCTCGCGCGCTAGTCTGTCGCTACCATGACCGCAACATCGTCTTTCAAGATGCTGGCCGAGCGCGCGGAGCGCCTGCGCGCGCTGCATCACGCACCTGAGCCGCTGATCTTGCCCAACGCCTGGGACGCGGCCAGTGCGCGGCTCGTGCAGGACGCTGGCTTCCCCGCGGTCGCGACTACCAGTAGCGGCGTGGCCGCGTCGCTGGGCTGGCCTGATGGCGAGCAGATGCCGCTCGACGAGGTCTTCGGCGCCGTCGCGCGCATCGCGCGGGTGCTCGACGTTCCGCTCACCGCCGACCTGGAAGCCGGTTATGGCCTCGATGCCGCGGCGTTGGTGCAGCGCATGCTCGAGGCCGGGGCTGTCGGCTGCAACCTCGAGGACACCGACCACGCCGCGGGCAAGGTCCTGCGCGATCCGCATGCCCAAGCCGAATGGCTGTCGTCCGTGAAGCAGGCCGGGCGGTCCGCCGGCGTCGACATCGTGCTCAACGCGCGCGTCGACATCTTCGTGCGCCGCCACACCGAGACCGACACCGACATTCAGGAGGCCGTCCAGCGTGCCCGCCTGTACCTCGAGGCAGGCGCTGACTGCGTCTACCCCATCCTGTGTCACCAGGAATCGACCGTCACCGCCCTCGTCCAATCGATCCAAGGCCCAATCAACATCTTCGCCCTCCCTGACCTGCCGCCCGCACCTCGTCTAGCCGAGCTAGGCGCAAAGCGCATCAGCTTCGCCGGCCGCCTTCAACGCGCCGCCATGGCCCAACTGCAGCGCAGCCTGCAAGCCATCACGGCCGGCCAGACACTGGACAGCTAGCGACTCGGCGGTGGCTTGGCGGCGGGTAGGGCTGAGGTGGGCTGGGGCTGAGCTGGCGGCGTGGTGGGCTTGGCGGCGGGCGGTGCGGTGGGCTGTGGTTTCGATTGGGGCGTGGGTTGGGCCGCGGGTGGCGTTGTGGGCTGTGGCGGTGGCGTGGCCTCGGGCGCGGGTGTGGGCTCCTCGGGCGCCGAGGTCGGCTCGGGCGCGGGCGTGGCAGCAGGCGGCTGGGTGGCCGCGGCGGTCGGCACGACAGTCGGCACCGGCTGGCCGACCATAAACAGCTCGTTGCGACACGGTGGCTCGCCTGGACGCATCGCCGTATCGCCGCAGACCTGGTGATCGACCAGACCTTCGGGCCGCGGGAAGTCTTCAGCAGGCAATCCCAGGTAATCAATTGCCACCTGCATTGCTTCGGGCCAGATCTTGCCAGCGGTCATCGTGCTCAGGCCTTGCTTCATCGGGTGGCCATTGGTGTTACCGACCCACACGACGATCGCCAGCCCGGGCGTGTACCCGTCGGTCCAGGTATCGCGGATGTTGTCCGTCGTGCCCGTCTTCGTCGCCGACGGGCGATCCTTCAGCACCAGTGGCGTGTTGCGCCCGTACGTAAACAGCTTCGCCGTCGGATCCGACAGCACGCTGTTGATCATGTACGCGGCGCGCGGATCGAGCACTTGATCGCCCGCCGGCACCTGATAGTCGAACAGCACGTTGCCCGCGGCGTCCACGACCTGGCGCACCCCGGCCAGCGGCACTTTGCGACCGTTGTTGGCGAAGGTTGCATAGACCTGCGCCATGTCGTACGGCCGCACCTCGGCGCCGCCCAGGACCAGGCTCAGCCCGACGTCCTTGCCCGAGTCCGGCGCCCACGTGGTGATGCCCAGTTTGGTTGCCAGGTCGATCGCGCCGGGCAAGCCCACAAATTCGAGCGTCTTCACCGCTGGGATGTTCAAGGAATTGCCGAGTGCCGAGCGAAGTGTGGTCTGCCCATGGAACTGGTTGTCGAAGTTCGTCGGACACCACTGATTGCCCGGCTTGTCGTTCCAGCAGGTGCGCGCGTCGTCAATCGGAGTACCAGGTGACCAGCCCTTCAAGAACGAGGCGGCGTAGACGACCGGCTTGATCGACGAGCCAGGCTGTCGCTCACTGGTCAGCACGTTCACCTGGCCGTCGATCGCCTCGTCGTTGAAGTCGAGGCTGCCCTGGAAGGCCAGGATCTCGCCGGTGCGCGGGTTGACCGCGATCAAGGCGGCATTGTCGCCGCCCTGCTGGGCAATGACGTCCTTGTTGGCCTGCAGCACTTGCAGCATGCGGTCGTTGAGCTCGAGATCGAGCGAGGTGTAGACCTTCAGCCCGGCCTCGTACAGTGTGCGATCGCCGAACTGCTGCTCGAGCCGATCGCGGATGAACATCACCCAGTGCGGCGCCTTGAGATCGACCTTGCGCGGCTGGATCCTGAGCTTCTCGGCGTACGCGGCACGCGCCTGGTCCTGGCTGATCATGGTGTGGCCGGCCATTTGCTCGAGGACATAGCGCTGTCGATCTTTGGTCTGGACGGGGATGCCGTCGTCGGTGCGCGCCACGTCGCGGCGGGTCGGGTCGTAAGTCGACGGTGACTGCACCAGGCCGGCGATCAGCGATGCCTCGGCCAGGTTGAGGTCGCGCGCGCTCTTGCCGAAGTAGCCCTGCGCGGCGGCTTCGACGCCGTACGCCTGATTTCCGTAGTACACGCGGTTCAGGTACATCTCCAGGACCTGATCCTTGGAGTAGCGCTGATCGACCTGGAAGGCGAGCATGATCTCGCGCAGCTTGCGGCGCAGGGTCATCTGCCGTGCTTCTTCGGGGTCCAGAACGGCATTGCGGACGAGCTGCTGGGTGATCGTCGAGGCGCCGCTGGAGACGGCGCCGCTCAGGTCGATCCACGCCGCTCTTACCGCGGCGAGCGGGTCGAAGCCCTGATGCTCGTAGAAGTTGGCGTCCTCCGCCGCCAGCGTGGCTTTGACCAGGTCAGGCGCGACGTCGCGCAACGATACAACGGTGCGCCGACCGCCCTCTGGATCGTTGATCTCCCACAGCAGCTTGCCCTGGCGATCGAAGATCTGGGCCGTCTTGAAGCCGATGCTGCGATTCGGATCGTCGAGCACGCTGATCGACGGCAAATTGCGCGACAGCACAGCCAGCACGACGACCGCGCCCGCCACGAGGAGCAGCACAAGTGCCGCCAACACCAGCACGCCGCTGATGAGCCATGTCCGCGCAGCGCCCCGCCGCCGCCGCGGCCGGGGCGGCGTAAATGGACGTTCCGGAGCAGCGATCGACACTACCGAGCCGAACAGGCACGATGCATGCCGTGTTCGACGCGCTGCTCAGGCAGCGACCTTAGTCTCGCCGGTGTGGGCCATGCTGCGGGCGATGTTCTCGGGCGAGAAGCCCGGCGGCTGGGGTGTCGACGACATCATGCCCATGACCGGTTTATGGGCTGTACCCGGTACTTGGGCGCGATTCCGGTCTACCGCGTCGACGATATCCAACACGCCGTAGCGCGTGTCCGCGCGCTGGGCGGCACGTCTACCGATCCTCACACCGAGCCGTACAGCACGCTCGCCGAATGCACCGACAACCAGGGCATCCGCTTCGCCCTCGGCAGGTTCTGAGGCACGATCCTCCGGGCATCAGACTAAAGTCCGATGGCTTGGCCGGCCAACGGCCCTGTTCCCTCCAAGGCGCAGGTCGCAGACTCAAGCATGTCGGCCTCCAGCCGGCGACAGCGGCCAGGTGGTCTGCCTCTCTGGCCCCCCAAGGGGCAGGTCACCTGGGCTTCTGGTGGTCGGGCAGCGCCGCGAGCACGCGTTCGCTGGTGATCGGCAACTCGGTGACTCTCGCGCCGACGGCGTCGGCGACCGCGTTGGCGATGGCGGGTGCGACACCACTATTGGTGACCTCGCCGACCGCTTTCGCGCCGAAAGGGCCAGGGCCGACCTCGGTTCCGAGCAGGACGGTGCGCAGCGACGGCATGTCCATCACCGTCGGCAACTTGTACTCGCCCAGCGTCAGCGTCGTGACCTGGCCGTCCGCGACGACGAGGTCTTCCATGAGCCCCGCGCCAAGGCCAAATGCGAAGCCGCCCTCGAGCTGGCCCTGGTGGGCGAGTGGATTGATGATCGTGCCCACGTCGACGACCTGCACCGCGTCGACTATGCGCACGGCGCCAGTGGCACGGTCGACCTCGACTTCGACGCCATAGACCGAGGCGTTGAAGTCAGCCGGCTCGTCATGGCCGTGTGGCGCGTCGCCATAGCTGCCGACCACGCTCACCGGCGGGCCGTGCCCGATCCGCTCGACGACCTCCTCGAACGAAGCTGACTCCGCCCCGGCGACAAAGCGGTCGCGCTCGAGTCGCACCTGCTCGACAGGCCAGCCGAAGGCTTCGGCGGCCAGCTCGTGCAAGGCGGTCTTCATGCGCCCAGCGCCGTCCAGCGCGGCCTGGCCGATGACATGGGTGACGCGTGAGCCGCCCGCGCCCGGATCCGCGGGTGCCGACCCGGTATCGGCATAGCGCACCTCGATGCGCGCCGGTGCGAGGTCGAGCACCGCGGCCGCTACACGCCGAATAACGGTGTGCGCGCCAGCGCCCTGCTCGACCATGCCGGTCAGCACTTCGATGGTCGCGCGCTCGGGCCGGAGCTGAAACTGGAGCGAAGTTTTACCGCCGCCGACATGGCGAATCTCGGCGGCGAGGCCTCGGCCATGGCCGGGCGAGACCGGCGTGTCCCAGTGCAGCTCGCGTCGAGCGGCAGCCAGGGCATCGGCCAGACGCGACTCACGGATGCGCTCGCCGATCGAATTCGCCTCGCCATCCGTAACGACGTTGCGCAGGCGGACCTCGATGCGATCGATGCCCAGGGCGCTGGCGATCATGTCGACGTGGCTTTCGCCGGCGAAGAGCGCCTGGACCTCGCCCGGCGCGCGCATGTGCCCGCCGGGGAGGTTGTTCGTGTAGGCCGTGGTCAGCTCCAGGCGCGTCTCGGGCACGCGGTACGCAGCCAGGGTGGACAGACCACCGCGCACGACGAGTCCGTCGATCGGCTTGCCGGCCGCGTAGGCGCCACCGTCGAACACCAGGCGCGATTCGTGCGCCAGGAAATGTCCCTCCGCGTCGACCGCCGTGCGGACGTGGATCAGCGCGCCGTGGCGCGGATTGGCCGCGCCGAGCTCGTCGGCGTACGACATCTCGGCTTTGACCGGGCGGCCCGTGGCGCGCGCCAGGAAGTAGCAGGCGTATTCGTCGAGCGAGGTGCCCTTGCCGCCGAAGTCGCCGCCGATGTACTGGCTGTCGACCACCACCTGCTCCTCGGCCAGGCCGATGGTGCGCGCCATCTGCTGGCGCAACGAAAACGGCGTCTTGTTGGTCGAGACGACGTGCACGACGCCGTCCGTATCGATCCAGACCAGGCACGCGTGGGGCTCGAGGTGGCCCTGGTGCTGGCGTGGCGTTCTGAACGTGTGCTCGAAGACGCGGTACGCACTCTTGAACGCCTCCGCACGCCCTGCATCTGAGCCAACACAGACGACCAATTGCCCCTGCATGTTCGCATGCGGCCGCGCCGGGCGATTGCCAAAGTAGGCGTATTCAGCGGCTTGCGGGTGCAGCGGCGGCGCCTCGTCGGCCAACGCATCCTCAGGCGAGAGCAGGGCGGGCAGCGGCTCGTAGTCGACGTCGATCAGCCGCGCCGCTTCCTGGGCCGCCTCGCGTGTTTCGGCCGCCACGGCAGCGACGCGGTCGCCCACGAACCGCACGCGGTCCGAGCACAGTACTGGCCAGTCTTGCAGCCGGCGGCCAAAGCGCGCGTGCGCGGGCAGGTCAGCGCCCGTCAGGACGGCATGTACGCCCGCTGCGCTGCGTGCGGCCTCGGTCCGCACCGCCACGATGCGCGCATGCGGCAGCGGACTGCGCGCGTAGGCCATCCAGAGTGTGCCGGGCCGCCGTGCGTCGGCCGCGTAGCGCGCCGCGCCGGTGACCTTGAGCTGCCCCTCGACGCGATACTCGGGCTCCGCCAGCAGCCCGGGCCCACCACCCCCGCCGCCACCCACAGGGTAGGGACGAGGCGTCACGCGAACCGTCACTGGCGTGCCAGGAAGCGTCATCGGCGTGTCACGATTTCGGCCCGAACCGTCACACGGGCCATCACAGATTCGGCCAAACCGTCACGCGCACTTGCCCGGCCCTTGACTGAACCGTCACGCGGGCCATCACAGGTGTGCCGAACCGTCACGCGCGCGACGGGCTAGTGCCAGCGGAGGAAGGTCCAGCCGCCGCCGGTGCCGGCGGGCGTGCGATAGACCGGCACGTAGTCGACCACCTCGGCTTGCAGGGCCGTCTTGTGCATGGCGCCGCCCACGGCTACCCAGTTCAGCGACTCCGAGGTGGCCGAGTACAACCGTTCACGGGGCAACGAGCGCAGCGTGTCGGCGTCTTTGCGTTCCAGTGCCGAAATCAACTGGCGGTCCAATTCCTCGTCGACGACGAAGTGGCTCAGGCCGCCCGAGGCGACGACGGCGACGCGCGCTGGCTCGGGCCAGGCCGTGACTGCATCGGCAATCGCTGCGCCGAGTGCGAACGACCGCGCCGGGCTGGGCTGATTGGGCGGGTAGCACGTGTTCTGGAACACCGGCAGGATCGGGCTGGGCTTGTTGGCGAAGAGTCGCTTCACGACAAAGGCAAACCCATGTGGCAAGCCCTGGTCGTGGTCGGGCGTCTCGCGCACCTGCTTCAGCTCGCCGTCAGGCGTGGGGTAGCGTCGCGCGACGCGGCCGCCATACGGCTGACGCACGTGGTTGATGTGCGCGATGTCGAAATCGTGGTCGTTCAGGTACTCGATCAAGAACCGGCCGAAGTTGGCTGGCACAGGCACGTCCATCTCGACGTCGCCGTAGCCGTCCATGATCATCCGCTGCATCTCTTCGTTACGGCCGGGCGGGCCACCGCGGCGGCGCTTGAGTGGCACGGTATCGCCCCAATAGATCGCGAATTTCGGCATGTTGTGCTCGTAGAACCACTCGTCCTGGTCGTCGCTGATGATGATGGTGATGTCCGGATTGGCGTCCTGGAGCGTGCTGGCCAGCGTATCGAGGGCCGTCTGACAACGCCGCGCCTGGTCGGCGAAGGGCTCGGCGCCCTGGAACTTGGCGCGGATCTCAGGCGCGATGTAGTCGAGCCCCTCCTGGTACGAGCGGACCTGACCGCTGGGTGGATAGGCGAGCTCGGGGATACGCTGATCGCCTTCGGCGTAGGTCGACCACATTTCGGCCGGAATGGACAGCATGGGCGTGTGCGAGGTACCCAGCCCGAGCACGATTTCTGCCATTGATCCTTCTCTTCGCTCCCTCTCTCTTGGCATTCAAGGCTACCGGTTGGGTAGCGCCGGTGGGTAGGTTTAGTGCTTGAACTGACGCCGTGGAGCGGTCTACCGTGGGACCGGCTCAACACCCAATCGGGAGGCCGCAGCATGAGTACGTCGCAAGCCGCCCAGATTGGCGGCGGTGTGTGGAACATCGACCCCAATCACAGCTTGATCGAGTTCTCGGCCAAGCACTTCGACATCGCGTACGTCAAGGGTCGCTTCAAGAGCTTCTCGGGCAAGATCGACGTCGACGAACGGGACCTGCTCAACTCCAAGGTCGAACTGACGATCGAGACCAGCTCGCTCGATTCGCAGGCCGTCGCGGGCCGCGAGGATCTGATCAAGGGCGAAGAGATGCTCGAGGCAACGAAGTTCCCAACGATCACCTTCAAGAGCACGAAGATCGCTGGGCGCGGCGCCACGCACTTCGATGTGACAGGTGATCTGACGATGCGCGGCGTCACGAAGTCGATCACCATCCCGCTCGAGTTCGGTGGCCTGGCCACGACGCGCATGGGCCAGCGCGCTGGTTTTTCGGGCACGCTGACGCTCAACAAGTCAGATTTCGGCGTGCCGTTCAATCGTGAGTTCGAGCCCGGCCGCGCCGTCGTCGGCGACGAGATCAAGATCGAGCTGCAGATCGAAGCCGCGCCCGCCGCACCACCAGCCTGAGCACGTAGAGACAGCGGCGGGCGCAGGTCTCGCGTATCGGCTCGCCAGCTCGCCGGGGCGCCGCACCACCAGCCTGAGCACGTAGAGACAGCGGCGGGCGCACGTCTCGCGCAGCGGCTCGCAAACTCGCCGGGGCTCCGGCTGCCTGAGCCCTACCCCAGCGGAGTGCCCAACGGACGGCGTCGGGCCAGTGCGCGGGCTGCGTGCCATGCGCCGTTACCAGGCCCAGCACGATGCGCAGCCCTGGGCGAGCACCTCGCGGGCGACTGCCGCCGCGTAGTGCGCCACCACATCCGTGACCAACCGCTCGATCTTCGCGCGCGTGGCTATCGGCGGCGCTACCGACGGCTCAGTCAGGTTGTTTTGTGCCAAACGGCGCGATCCAGCGCCAGTTCTTTGTGCCTCCACAGCGGCTGCGGAGTATCAGGCCCGCGGCGCCAGGTCCGGGTGTGGTCCGACGATTTAATTCAGGTTGCGTCCGCTGCGCGTCGTCCTTGACCCACACGCTGGACGCGGCCTAGCCTGTCTCACCTATATGGCGGACCAGGCCACCATCGACGCCCTGCTCGAGGGCGCTTTCGACACCCACGTGCACAGCGCACCGGACGTCCTGCCGCGCAAGTTCGACGATCTGGAGCTTGCGCACCGCTTCAAAGCACGCCGCATGGCGGGCTTCGTGCTCAAGTCGCACTACATCTGCACGGCCGACCGCGCGACGCTGGTCAGCAAAGTCGTGCCCGAAGTACAGGTCTTCGGCGCGATTGCGCTGAACAACTCCGTAGGCGGACTGAATGCGCTAGGGCTCGATATTGCCGGCCGGCTCGGCAACAAAATCGTCTTTCTCCCATCTGTTGACAACGCGAACGAGCTCGAGAATGTCCAGGGTCAACGTGACGAAAGCAAGCTGCCCTACTGGATGAGTATCGCGCGCGAAATGCGCGCACTGGGCATCGCTGGTAACTGGCTCAATGTGACCGAAAATGGCCGCGTCACCGACGCGACGCGTCAGTGCCTCGAGATCATCGCCAAACACGACATGGTCCTGGCGACCAGTCACATCCGGCCAGCCGAGATGCTGCCCGTGGTCACCGCCGCAAAGGAAGCCGGCGTCAAGCGCATCATCATTACCCATCCTGAGTTTCCGACCACCCTGCTCAGCATCGAGCAACAACAACAGCTCGCGCGGCACGGCGTGTTCTTCGAGCGCTGCTTCACCACGCCCAACACCGGCAAGATCAGCTGGGAGCAGGTCTACGCCAACATTCGCCAGGTCGGCCCTGAAACGACGATCCTGGCGACCGATCTCGGACAGACGACGGCGCCGTACCCGGACGAAGGCCTGGCCATCTTCATCGGCAAGCTGCTCGACAACGGCTTCCGCGAGCAAGAAGTTCAACGCATGGTGCGCGAGAACCCTGCCCAGCTGCTGGGCGCCAGAACCGTGGCAGCCGCGCGCGCCTGAGTTTAGCTAGCGAAGCTGATGTCGACGGTGTCATCGGCTGAGCCCGCTGCGAGCGTCGTTCTCTCGGCACGCGGGCTGAGCAAGTTCTACGGCCCGTTCCGCGCGGTCGATTCGGTCGACCTCGACGTGCGCGAGCGCGACATTCACGTCTTCATCGGGCCCAACGGCGCCGGCAAATCGACCGTACTCAACTTACTGGGTGGGCAGATCCTGCCATCGGAGGGCGAGGTGTTCTTCGATGGCAAACCGCTCGGCACAACGACGCCGAGCTGGCGCGCTCGAGCCGGAATCGGGCGCTCCTTTCAGCTGACGTCGATCGTGCCCGGGTTCACATGTTTGCAAAACGTCGTGTTGGCCGTGCAGGCGCAGCGTGGACTGTTCGGGCTGTTACGGTTGCGCAGTCGCGCCCAGGATATCGACGTTGCGCATGAGCTGCTGCAACTGGTCGACCTCGAGGCATCCGCGAACGTGCCCGCCGAGCTCTTGTCGCACGGCCACCAGCGGCAGCTCGAGATCGCCGTGGCCCTCGGTGGCCGGCCGCGCCTGTTGCTGCTGGACGAGCCATCGTCGGGCATGAGCGCGCACGAGCGCGCTGGCCTGGGTGCCTTGCTGAAACGAGTGGTGCGCACGGCGACCGTCGTCATGGCCGAGCACGACGTGCACGTGGTGCGCTCGGTGGCGACGCGTGTGACCGCGTTCGCCGAGGGCAAGAAGATTGCCGAGGGCTCGAGTGAGGAGGTCTTCGATTCGGCGGATGTGAAGCGCGTGTTCCTGCGCGGCCGACGCGATGCTTGACGTTCAGGATCTGCACGCCTTTTACGGCACGAGCCATGTCGTGCAGGGCATCTCCGTGTCCATCGCGCAGGGCGAGGCAGTGGCGCTGATGGGCCGCAACGGCGTCGGCAAGACCTCCACGTTGAAGTCCATCATGGGCCTGGACACGCGGGTCCAGGGCAGTGTGGCGTTCGACGGGGCGTCGATGGTCGGTATTGCGCCGCATGTACGGGCTGCGCGTGGCCTCGGCTACGTTCCCGAAGAGCGGGCCGTGTTTCCGCAGATGACAGTCGAGGAGAACATCCGCATCGGCGCCCTGGTGCATCGCCACGTGAAGCAGAGCGACTGCCTGGACGCGGCCTACGGGCTGTTCCCTGTGTTGCGCGAGCGGCGCCTGCAGATGGCCGGCACGCTGAGCGGCGGCCAGCAGAAAATGCTCGGCCTGGCCCGCGCGCTGGCGTTGCGACCCAAGCTGTTGATGGTCGACGAGCCCAGCGAAGGGCTGATGCCAGCCAATGTCGAGCTCATCACCCACGCCTTGTTGGATGCCACAACCGCTGGCCTGACCGTGCTGGTCGTGGATTCCTCCTTCGACCTGCTGCGCACCCTGTGCAGCCGCCTGTATGCCATGGACCGGGGCGTGCTGATCGGCATGTACCGCCCCCAGGACTTCAGCGGGCCCGACGAGCTCGCCGCCACCATCCTCGGCGAGCGCCCCGCCGAATGATCGAGCAGATACTGCTGCAGGCCTTGAATGGGCTCGTGGTGGGCTCCAGCCTGGCTTTGGTGGCCGCGGGGTTAGCGCTGTTGTTCGGCGTCTTGCACATCATCAACTTCGCCCAGGGCGACTTCTTCATGCTCGGCGGCTACGCGGTGTGGTTCGTCCTGAGCGTGACCCAGAACTACATCGTGGCGATGATTGTGGGCACGCTGCTGGTGGCGATCCTGGGCGGCGCGCTGCTCAGCGCGATCTGCTGGCCGCTGCTCCAAAAGTCGCCCGTGCTGATTCTCCTCGCCACGCTGGGCGCCAGCCTGATCCTGCAACAAGTGGCCACCAACTACCTCGGCGGCGACACGAAGCTGGTGGCCTTCCCGATCACCGCGAACCTGTCCCTCGGGCCGATCCAGTACCCGCTGTACTACGTCCTCGTTGTCGCGACCGGCATGGGTGTGCTGGTCCTGGGCTACTTCGCACTAAGGTACACGCGCTACGGCATCTGGCTGAGAGCAGTCGCCCAGAACCGACCCATGGCCGCGTCATTAGGTGTACCAGTCCCGCGCGTCTACCTGGTCACGCTGGCAGTGTGCTCGGGCCTGGCAGGCATGGCCGGCGGGCTGCTTCTGCCGCTCTACAGCGTCTATCCGACCGTCGGCAACGACGTCATTCTGAACGCGTTCATCGTCGTCGTCGCGGGCGGTCTGGGCAACTTCCGAGGCGCAGCGATCATCTCGCTGCTCGTCGGCGAAGTTCTGTCCATCGGCTCGCTGTTCTTGATGCCCAACGTGTTGAAGGTCGTGTTGTTTGCGCTCGTCATCGTATTACTGGTGGTACGCTCGCGAAGTACGCACGGTCTGGTTCGCCTCTAAACCCTGGGGAGAAGGTCTATGCCCGCCACACGACGCATTGTTGTCTGGATGAGCGCCCTGGCGCTCACGCTCGCCGCGTGTACCGCACCCGCGCCCACACCCGCGGCCCCCACGACCGCGCCGGCCGCCAAGCCGGCCGGCCAGGCCGCGGCCCCGCCCACGGGCGCGCCGATCAAGGTCGGCGTCCTGGACGACGTCACCGGCATCGGCGCCATCGAAGGCGCGCTGATGCGCATTAGCGTCGAGCTCGTGGTGCAGGAGACGAACACGAGCGGCGGCATCAACGGCCACCCGCTGCAGGTGGTGTACGCCGATCCGAAGGGCGATGCGACTCAGGCCCTGCAGTTGGCCACCCAGCTCGCGCAGCAGGACAACGTGGACGCCCTGGCGGGCGGCATTTTCAGTCCCGAATGTCTCGGCGTGCAGGGCCTCGCCGAGAAGCTGCAGCTCGTGTACGTCGCGGTCAACGGCTGCGCCAGTGACGTGTATACCGCCAAGTCGTGCAACAAGTACTCGTTCCGCGTCTATCCCGCCGGCCGCCAGACAAGCGATCCCGCCTTCACGTACGAGGTCAAGACGTTCGGTACCAAGTGGGGCATCATTTACCCGGACTACGCACTCGGCCAATCTCAGCTGGCAACAAGTGAGGCTGCGCTGCAGAAGAACGGCGCCGAATACGTCACCAAAGTGGCCGTGCCTCTGGGCGAGACCAATGTCACACCCTATGTGACCAAAGTGCCCACGGACGGCTCGGTTACTGCGCTGTACATCACGATGACTGGCAGTGACCTGGCGCGGGTCATGAACGTGATTCAACAATTCGGCTTGAACAAGAAAATGGCTATTGTGACTGGCCTGGGCAAAGAGTCCTTCGGTGGTGTCTATCCTGACGCGCTGAACGGCGCCATCATCACTGGCACCCGACCGTCCGACGGCGTGCCAGGCAACAAGCTCGACGAAGATTACATGCGCGCCTGGCTCGATATGGCCAAGAAGAACTCCGATCTGCTCGGACCGCTGGGCGGCATTGACAAGGCCACACCCGGCAACAACAACGGCTACAACGCGTACATGTCCATGAAGTCGCTGGTTTTGGCCATGCGCAAAGCGAGCTTCAACGGCAAAGCCGATACGGACAAGCTCGTCTCCGCCTTCGAGACCCTGAATGTTCCCCAAAGCGCCGAGGGTTTCCCGAGTGGGCAGATGATCATGAACAAAGATGACCACCAGGGGCGCACGACGTACTACCTGTTGAAGATCAACGGCCAGAAGGAAGAGGTAGTCCAGACCTTCGCTCCTGATTCACTACCGTTGATTGGAGACTGCAAAATCGCCAGCTGACGCGGGTCTTCCTGGAAAAGCCGTGGGTGCGTGAACGAATTTTCCAAAACCAAACCGGGCACACAACCGTGCGGCAACCACGCGGTGCCAGGGTCCCGACGCCGGCCATACGGGCCGCTCAAGAGACCATGGGAGACCCGCACACGATGTCATGCTCGGAACACGCCGCTTTGCCACTTGGGTTTACACCCGAGATGCGCGCCGGTTGGGAGGCCGCGCTCCAGGAACTGCTACACCAGGCCAAACATCTCGAGGAGCGCGGCGCCACGCGCGGCGCCGTCACGCTCTACGACGCCATTCGCATTGCCCGCGCGGGCGGACTCAAGTGCGAGCATGCTCGACCGGCGCAGTCGGATGCTCGAAACTAACTCCGACCGTATTTCCGCCACTCACCAGCACGCCCACCCGTTCGCCTACTGAAGGCACGTAAGCCCGCGCGAGCAGCGCCGCCAACGGCGCGGCCGCACCGGGCTCGGCCACGATGCGCAGCGTCGTCCACAAGGCGGCCTGGGCATCGAGAATGGCCGCGTCGCCAACCAGCACCACGCGGTCGACATGCGTCTGCGCGATCGGGAACATCAGCTCGCCGACTCGGCGCGGCGCAAGCGAGTCAGCCGCGACACTGCCCGCCTCAGTGTCCACGGGATGCCCTGACTGCAGGGCACGCGTAAGGGTCGGCGCACCGTCGGGCTCGACGCCGATGATGCGAATCCGTCCCGCGTACCAGGCGGCAATGCCGCCGATGAGTCCGCCGCCGCCCACGGCGACCAGCAGGGTCTGGAGCGCAGGTGCCTGTTCGGCGAGCTCGAGCCCGACGCTGCCCTGGCCGAGCAGCGTTTCCTCCTGGTCGAACGCGTGCACGCGCATGGCGCCAGATGCCTGGGCATATTCCTCGCTGGCGGCCAGCGCATCCGCGTAACGGTCGCCAGTGACCACCAGGTCGGCACCGTAGCCGCGGATGCGGTCAATCTTGGCCGGCGACGAGACGGTCGGGACGAAGATGCGCGCTGGGACGCCGCGCTCGTGGGCCGCGTACGCCACGGCCGCGCCGTGATTGCCACCCGACGCGGCAACCACACCCGCGGCTGGCACTGCTCGGGTAAGCAGGTGCGCGAACGCGCCGCGCGTCTTGAACGAGCCGGCGTGTTGGAGTTGTTCGAGTTTGAACGTCAACGCGACCGACGACGGCAGACCGAAGTCGGCCCCGCTGACGTCAACTGTCGGGGTAACCCTGATGAAGGGCTTGATCAGTGCGTAGGTTGAAGCGATGCGCTCGCGATCGATGCTGGCCACGGTGTGGGCCATGTTCGCATGCTTGCCCCGATGGAGCGCGCGCATATCACGTGCCGCCCAAGCTGAGCGGCTATATATGAAAGCGTGGTCGAGCGGGGCGAGAACTTCGAAGTGGCGCGGCTCTTCGAGGAGATTGCCCGCAGTTTGGACCTGAAGGGCGAGCGAGGACATCGACCGCGCGCGTACCGGCGTGCGGCGCGCGGGGTAGTCACGTATCCAGTCGGACTGCGCGTGTTGGCCGAAGAAGGTCGACTGCGCGACGTGCCAGGTATCGGACCGTCTTTGGAAGCGCTCATCGCGGAGTACCTCACGTCGGGCGCGATGAACACCCATGCCCGGCTCGTGGCCGAGCATCCGCCGGGCTTGGCGCCGCTCCTGCAAGCGCGCGGCTTTGGACCAGCCGGCGTGCATGCGCTCCACGCTTCCCTCGGCGTCACCGATCTCGACGCGATCGAACGTGCCGCCGCGGAGGGTCGCCTCGCGGAAGCGCTCGGGCCAAAGCGTGCCGCCGATCTCATTGCCCAGTTCCCGGCCTTGCGCAATCCGATCCGGCGACTGCGCCTCAAGCCGGCCTGGGAATACGCTCAGGAACTTGCAGCGCTGCTCGACGAGCCTTCGGTGCGCCCGCGCCGCTTGGACATCGTCGGCCAGGTGCGGCGCGGATGCGAGATGGTCGAAGGCGGACTGGACCTGGTGGCACTCGTGGACACCAATGAGGCCGGCCAACGGCTGCTCGACCGCGTCGGGTTGTTGCCCAATGTCGACGCCGTCCTGGAGCGCACGCAGACTGACGTGCGGGCGCGTACCTATGACAGCCTGGAGCTCCGCTTGCGCACGGCGCTGCCCGACACCTGGGGCGCGGCGCTGCTGTGGCACACCGGCTCGGTAGCGCATTTGACCCGGCTCACCGCCCTTGCGGCCGCGGCTGGCATGCACCTGGACGCGGCCGGGCTGCGCCAGGATCGACGCGGCGTTGCGGGCAAGACTGAGGAGGAGATCTACAGCGCGCTGGGCATGCAGTGCGTTCCGCCCGAGCTGCGCGAGGACACAGGTGAGATCGAGGCTGCGCTCAACGGAACCCTGCCCAGCCTGGTCACGCCGGAAGACCTCAAGGGCGACATGCACTGCCACACGCACTGGACCGATGGCTCGGACAGCCTCGAAGACATGGCCCGCGCTGCCCAAGCCCGCGGCTACGCGTACATGGCGCTGACCGACCACAGTCGGTCGCTCACGATCACCAATGGCTTGAGCCTGGAGCGGCTGGAGGAGGCGCGCGCCCGTGTCAACCAGCTCAACCACGAGCTGGCGCCGTTCACGATCCTGCTGGGGACCGAGATGGACATCCTCGAGGACGGTCGGCTCGACTACCCCGACGAGGTGTTGGCGACGCTCGACTACGTCTCAGCTTCGGTCCACAGCCGCTTCAAGCAGTCCGAGGAGCTGATGACGCCGCGCATCATCCGCGCCGTTATGCATCCGCTGGTGCACACGCTCAACCATCCACATGGGCGCTTGCTTGGCATTCGTCCCGCCTACGCGGTCGACATGCCGCGGGTTATCGAGGCCGCCGCCCGGGCGGGGTGCGCCATGGAGGTCAGCGGCGATCCGGCGCGCATGGACCTCGACGGCGGCTGGGCCCGCCGCGTCCGCGCCGTGGGCGGGCGATGCACGATCAGCTCAGATGCCCATTCGACACTCGACTACGACAACATCTGGCTCGGCGTAGCCAGCGCGCGCCGAGGCTGGCTCGAACCAAGCGACGTGCTCAACACACGCCCGCTGGACGAGCTGCGCGCGCTACTGCGCCGCCCGCGCCCTACCACTGTGTCAGCAGCAGGCTCAGGATGACAGCATCAGGTTGTCGAAGTTGGTGTCCCAGCCGTTCGCGCTGGACACCGTCACGCTACTGCAGGTGCCCGTCCAGCCGGTGCTCAGCGTCAAGAGCTGACCCGCGGCGACGGTGAACTCCGCCGTCGGCTGACCAGCGCAGCTCAGCCTGATCGTGCTGGCCACACTGCCGCCGTTGAACGCGTCAATCTGCGCCAGCCGGCTGGCGCGCACGAACGTGAAGCTGGCGCTCGTGGGGCCGGCACCGTTGAAGCCAATGCTGTTGGTGCTGAACTGGCCCCATGGACTCGACAGGTACCAGGCGTTTGTGCCCCAGTCGATGACCCCACTTGGGTACTCTCCGCCGAGCGGCCGTTCTGGATTGCTCAAGTCGTCGAACGTCACGCGCTGCGTGCCGCTCGAGCCCTGAGTCACCGTGACGGTGACACTGCGCACGTTGTTCGTCTCGTTGCTTTCGGACACGGTGTCATGTCCGTCGACCAGCCCCCACAGGGTGTGCGTGCCGGGCTGCAGCGTGTCGGGGAACACATCGCCCTGCACCGTCGCCGACGCGCCGGGATCGAGCCGATTGACTGGGATGTGCGCGACGAAGGCGATGTCGGCCGTGGTCGGCGGCCGACCCAGATCAGCGAATACGTGGATGTCGAAGGTCGAGCCCGGCCCGGCATCGGCCGTGCCCTGGTTTTGCACCGTGAAGGTCAGGTGCGACGGCTGCGAGGTCGTGCCATTGGTCGCGCTGAAGGCGGTAATGGTCAGGTCCGCACGCGGCGTATCGAATACGAGGTTTGTCGAAGTTGGTGTCCCAGCCGTTAGAGCTGGTCAGCGTGACGGTCGGGCAGGTGCCGGTCCAGCCCGTACTCAGCGACTGCAGCTGGCCCGCGGCCAGGGTGAAGCTGGCCGTGCGCTGGCCAGTGCAGCTGAGCGTGATCGTGCTGGCACCCGACCCGCCATTGAGCGCGTCGATGCGCACCAGGCGTCGCGACGCCCCGACGAACGTGAAGCTTCCGCTGGTCGGGCCCGACCCGTTGAAGCCGATGCTATTGGTCGTGAACTGGCGCCACGGACCCGACAGGTACCAGGCATCGGTGCCCCAATCGATCGTGCCATTCGGATACTGGCCATTCAGCGTGCGGTTCGGACTGCTCAGGTCGTTGAAGGTGACCGTCGTGCCCAACGACGAGCCGGCGGTCGGGGTTGGCGTAGCGGTCGGCGGAGGATCACCCGGCGTATCGAACACGATGTTGTCGAAGTTGGTGTCCCAGCCATTCGAGCTGGTCATCGTGACGGAGGTGCAGGTTCCCGTCCAGCCTGTGCTGAGTGTGCCCAGCTGGCCCGGCGAGGCATTGCCCGTCAGGGTCGGCTGGCCAGGGCAGCCGGCGGTCAACGCGCTCGAGGTCGCGCCGCCGTTGGCGAAGTCGAACCGCAGCAGGCGACGTGGCGTGATGAAGCGGAACGTCGCACTGGTCAGGCCCGAGCCGTTGAAGCCCACGCTTTTGGTGGTGAATGCCGCGTAGGGTCCCGAGTGGAACCACTGACCGCTGCCCCAATCGACGACCCCGACCGGATACTCGCCCGTGAGGGGTTGGTTCTGGCCGGCGCGATCGTCGAAGGTGATCGTGCCGCTGCTGGCGCCGCCGCCGGTGACGGGCGTTGGCGTGCGCGTAGGCGTGTTGGTCGCAGCTGCTGCTGGCGTCGGCGTCCGTGTTGGCGTATTGGTCGCGGCAGGAACAGGCGTGGGCGTGCGCGTTGGCGTGTTGGTCGCCGCCGATACGGGAGTCGGCGTGCGCGTGGGTGTGGGTGTGGGTGTGCTCGTCGCCGGCGTGCCGGCGTCGTTGATGCGATACACCGTTCCACCCGTGATGTCGATGGCATAGATCTCGCCGCCGCGGTCCTCGGCGAACGACGCCACGTTGAACGGCGTGTCCAGCAGCAGCGTCCGCGACCAGGTGCTACCGGACTGCGTGAGTGTCCAGATCCGGCCGGAGCAGTAGTCGCTGAAGACGTATTGCCCAGCGAGGCTCGGAATCGCGCTGCCGCGATAGACGTAGCCGCCAGTCACAGAGCAGTCGCCTTGACTGTGGTCGTACTCGAAGATCGGCCCGGTCGACGTGCCCTGGTTACACGTGCGGCTGCTGAACGGGTGCGTGCCCTCGAGGCAGCTCCACTGGTAATTGGCGCCACCCGGCGCCGTGCTCAGCTGGCGATCGACTTCCTCCCAGTTGCCCTGGCCGACGTCGCCGATCATCAGGTCGCCGGTCTGGCGATCGAAGCTCCAGCGCCATGGATTGCGCAAGCCGAGTGCCCAGATCTCGCCGCGCGCGCCCGGCGTAGTGGCGAACGGATTGCCGGACGGGATCGCGTACGGATTGCCCGAGTTGACGTCGATCCGCAACAGCTTGCCGAGCAGAACGCTCAGGTTCTGAGCATTGTTGTCCGGATCGCCCGCGCTACCGCCATCGCCCAGACCCACGTACAGAAAGCCATCCGGGCCGAAGATGACGTTGCCGCCGTTGTGGTTGCTGAACTTGTCGGGCACCGCGAACAGCACCGTCCGACTGTTCGGGTCGGCCAGGTTCGCGTTACCAGTCGAGACGCGGAAGCGAGCCAGCGTGTTGTCCCCGTTACTGGCCGTGTAATAAACGAAGAACAATCCGTTGCTCGCGTAGCTCGGGTGAAATGCTAGACCGAGCAAGCCCTGCTCAGCATTGGCCGACGTGATCAGGCCCGTGGCGTCCAGGAACGGCGTCGCCTGCAGCACGCCATTCACCGAGACGCGGATGCGCCCAGTGCGCTCGACGACGAAAAAGCGATTGGTGCCATCGTTCGGCTGCGTCATCGCCAGCGGCTGGTCCAGTCCGCTCAAGTGCGGCGTGAGCACAATCGTGGTGGCCGCGCTGGCCACTCTGATGTCCGTGTCGCTGGAGCGTCCGACGCCGATGAGCCAGCCGGCGACGAGTCCGAAGCAGAGTATTGCCAGGACCAGTTTGTTACGTACGGCCATGCGGCGCCCTCAGCATGTGGAGTGCCACACGTGACGGTCATGTAACGCCTCGCAACACACATTTGTTGCGCAATGTCGTTACGCGAACGTGAGAAAAGTCGGCACCGTGTGGCAGACTCCGGCCCGTGGATCAGACCGCCTACCTCGTGCAGACGATGCCGTTCGGAGAGCTTTTGGGCATTACTGATGTGCGCGCCGCGCCGGAGCAGGTCACGGCGTCCATCGCCTGGGACGCATCGCGCTGTACGGCGGGCGGCATTCTGCATGGCGGTCTGCTGATGGGGCTGGCCGACTCTGTCGGCGGGCTGTGCGCGTATCTCAACTTGCCGACGGGCTCCGCGGGGACGGCCACAATCGAGTCCAAGACGAACTTCCTGCGCCCCGTTGCCACCGGCTCCGTGCACGCCACCGCGCGCCCGCTGCACATCGGCCGAACCACGATCGTGGTCGACACCGAGCTGCGCGACGATCAGGGCCGCCTGGTCGCGCGCACCACACAGACCCAGGCCGTCCTGCCCGCTGTGTGAGCGTGGTAGGTTCGTGACCGATGTTGGAGCGCGCGGCGCCCACGGCGGACGAGCTCGTTCGACAGCTGCTCGAGCTGCCGCACGACGAGGCTCGGCGGGCGCGCTTGCAGCGTGAGCTGGCCACGGGTGCACGCCAGGACGAACTGCTGACGGCACTCAAGGATGTCTCGGAGCGGCAGCTCGGCGCAGATACGGCGGTGGCGCTTGCGACGGCCGATCTGCTCGTTTTCGCCGCGGACGTCGCCAGGCAACCAGAGCACAGAGCCATGGGCCTGCTCGCGCGAGCCGACGCGCTGCGCGTGCAGGGCAAATTGCCCGCCGCCGTCACCGCCTATGACCAGGCCGCTACGTTGGCCAAGAAGCTCCGCCAACCCGTCACCTGGGCGCGAACACGGACCGGCTGGGTCCTGGCCATGCACTACGTTGGCCGCGGCCAGGAAGTTCTCGGCACAGCCGAGGAAGCGCTCCAGGTCTTGCTCGACCATCACGAATACCTGAGAGCTGGCGCGCTCAGCTTGAACACCGGCCTGGTGTGTTACGAGCTCGGCCAGTACGGCCGATCGCTGCAGCTCTATCAACGCGCGCAGCTGCTCTATGAACGGGCAGTCGAGGCGCAGCCTGAGCTCGCCGACGTGGCCGAGGAACGCATTGCCAAAGCCAAGGCTAATATGGCCGTCAACCAGGCCCTGCTGGGTGACTTCGACCAGGCCATCAGCCTGTACGAAGCGGCACGCGACGTCTTCGAGCGCCACGGTGAACAGGACGCGAAGCTACGCGTGGAGCACTACATCGCCGCGCTGTACGCCGGCCAGGGCCAGCTCACACGCGCGCTGCGCGTCCACGCCGACGCGCTCGCCGCTGCCGAGCGGGCCGGTCTCGCCGATACGGTGGTCGAAGTCTCGCTCGAGATGATCCGCTGCTACGCCGGGCTGAACCGCCACACCGATGCGCTGGAGCTGTCCGAGCAGCTGATTGCTCGCTGCGAAGCCAGCGCCTCGCCGACCGAAGCCGCCAAAGCACGCCTGGCTGCTGCCCGAGCGCTGGCCGCGCTGGGCGAGGTCGAACCGGCCCTCAGCCAGCTCACCAGTGCAGCGGCCATCTTCTCAGAAACAGGTCAGGAAGCCGGGCTGGCCGAGACCGCGCTGCTGCGCGCGCGACTACAGCTGGCCGAACACGATTGGCCGGCCTCGGTCGCCTCGGCCCAGGATGCGCTGCTGACCTTCGCCGAGCGTGGCCTGACGGTGCCACGGGCGCAGGCTGAGCTGGTGCTGGCGCACGCGCAGCTCGAACAGCACCACCCCGTCGAAGCCACGGCGCATGCCGAGGCGGCGCTGGACCTGACTCAGGAACGCGGTCTGCTGCCACTGTCGCACCAGGCGCACCATGTCCTCGGCCGCGTTGCCGACCAGGCCGGCAATGAGACGGCGGCGCTCGCCGAATACGATGCCGCGATCGCCGACCTCGAGCGAGTCCAGAGCAGGCTCGCGACCGAGCTGCGCGTCGAGTTCCTGGGCGACAAGCTCGCCTTGTTCAACGACGCGATCGACGCCAGCCTGCGCGCGGACCAGCCACACCGCGCCTTCGGCTACCTCGAGCGCGCCAAGTCGCGCGCACTGGTCGACTACCTGACGTCCAATGCTGAGGTCCACATCCGCGCCGACGATCCCGCCGAACAGGCGCTGCTGGACGAGCTCGCCGCGCTGCGCGCCGAACACCACTGGTTCTACACGCGCTTGCACGGCTTGAGTGCTGAGACGGACGCACCAGGAGCCATCGAACGCGGTGCCCTCAATACGGCCGTCAAGGAGCGCGAGAAGAGCATCGGGCGGGTGCTCGAGCGACTGGCGCTGCTGCGCGACGCCGAAGGTCTCGAAGCGCTCGGCGGCGGCGCGCCCGCCAGTGCAGTCGCGCCGCCCAACGTCCCGGACGGTTCGGTGCTCCTCGAGTACCTGCTGCGCGATGACCACGGCCTGGTATTCGTCGTCACTGCGGGGGAGCTACACGCCACTGAGCTTCGTGCGGGCGGTCGCGAGATTCGCCGCCTGCTCGGCCGTTGGCAAGTCAACCTCGACGCCGTCGCCCGCGCGCTGCGCCAAGGCGAGTCACTGGTCAGCCTGAGCCACAACGCGCGCGGGATCTTGCACGCGCTGTATCGCGCACTGATTGAACCAGTGGCCAATCAGCTCGAGGGCGCCGAGCGACTCGTCATCATCCCGTACGGCCCGGCGCACGCGGTCCCATTCCACGCCCTGTTTGACGGCACACGACACCTGATCGAGTACCTCCGCATCGCCTCGGCACCGTCGAGCGCGCTGTTGGGACTCTCCGAGCGTCGCCCGCGCCACACCGGTCGGGGAGCCCTGGTCGTGGGCCACAGCCATGCCGGCGAATTGCCGGGCGTGCTCGCCGAGGCGCGCGCGGTCGCCGCGCTCATGGACAGCATCTGCCTGCTCGAGGCCGAAGCGACGTGCGCGGCGGTCATCGACAACGCGCCGCGCCGCGATATCGTGCACCTCGCAGCCCATGGCGAGGCACGCCTCGATAACCCTCTCTTCGCGCACCTGAACCTGGCCGACGGCCAGCTGAGCATGGTCGACGTCTTCAATCTCCGCCTGGACGGCGCGCTGGTCACGCTCAGCGCGTGTGAGACGGGCCGCAGCGCGGTGCGCGGCGGCGACGAGCTCGTGGGCCTGACCCGCGGCTTTCTGTTCGCCGGTGCGGCGACTCTGGTGCAGAGCCTGTGGCGCGTAGACGATAGCTCGACACCGCGGCTGATGCAGGCGTTCTACACCGGCTTGACGAGCGGTTTGCCGCCGGGCGGTGCGCTCCGTGCCGCGCAGCGCAGCATGCTCGACGAAGGTCTACATCCTCATTTGTGGGGCGCCTTCCAGCTCGTCGGCCGCGACGGCCATCACAGTGCGGAGGATTCCAGGTGAGCGACCAGGCGTACGGCGAGGCACAGCTGGTGAACCATCTGCCGGACGAGGTCTGCGTCGACGTGAGTGCCGCGCCCGGCACCAACCCGGCCGCCTTGTATGAACAGGTGCGTGCCGCCCTGAATCGGCACTTGCACCAGGACCTGCCGCGGCTGACCTCGGCCCATCTGCATCGCGACGGACTGTCGGAAGAGCTCGCGCGCGACGTGGAGCCACGCGGTATTCGATCACTCCAGGACGACGTTCTCCAGCCGCTGGCCCGTGATGGCGCACGCTGGGTAGGCCTGTCGCCGTCATCGACAGAGCGCGAGCAGCACTGGCACTGCTACTACCAGGTCGGACCCGATCGCGTGAGCTTCGCCAAGGCAGCGCTCGCCGAACGCACCGCGCGGGCACAGCAGGTGCGCCAGCTCACCAACGTCCTCAACCTGGCCGGGCTGGGCATCATTGGCGCGCCAACCGGCGATAGCTGGTCCTTGTCGGGTAGTCAGCCGAACTGGGTGACCTCGGCCATGCCCTTCAGCTGCGGCTCGCCGGCGGCGCTGCCGGTTGCCGAACGAGGCGCGGATGGGCCTGGACGGTTCGAGTTCGGCGACGCCGTCAAGCGCGCCCTGGCCGAGAAGGGTGGAGCCCGCCACGCGCGCGTCATCGTCGCCATCCTCGATACCTGCCCGACCGACGCCAAGCTCGACGATCATGGCAACCCCCGCCTCGCCGAGCTGCTGCGCAGCGTGCGTCGGCATGTTTCGAGTACGCCGCTGAGCTTGCCGGCCAACTACTTCGAGCCGCCGCGTGAAGTACCGGTGTATTGGAACAGCCTGCTGCCGTGGTGGCAGGAGGTCATGCCCGACGCGGACCAGCCGCCGCCCGAGTTCGCCATGCCCGATCATGGCCTGTTCGTATCGGGCATCGTGCACGAGATCGCGCCGAACGTCGAGATCCACCTGGTGCGCGTACTCAATGACTTTGGCGTGGGCGATCTGCTTGGTCTCGAGCACGTGCTGCGCGCACTGCCGGATGCGCTGCTGCGCGATGCCGGGCCTGACACGCGCCTGATCGTCAACCTCAGTCTCGGCTCGGCAGTGCCGGTACCTCGGCAACGCTTTTTCGGCCGCTGGCTGCCGGATTCACACCAGGCGCAGCGCGGCGGATGGCCCGACGCTCGGTCGAATCAAATCCTCGACCGGGCACATGGTGGACTGGCCAGCACTGTGCGCTGGCTGCACGATCAAGGCGTGCTCGTGGTGGCGGCTGCCGGCAACGATGCATTGCGTGAGCACCTGGGTACGAAGCTGCCGCCGCCGCGCTACCCGGCCTACTACGAGCCGGTCCTCGCTGTGGCCGCCGCCGATGCCGACGGCTCACCTGCTGCCTACTCCAATCGGGGCGACGTTGCGCCGCTGGGCAACGGCGTGACGACGTTCGGCGGCAGCATCGACGCACCGCGCTCTGTGGACCGCCCGGCGGTCACACGCGCGGGCGCCGCGCAGGGCCGACAGCAGTCGATCGTCGGCCTGTACAGCAGCCCGCGCTTGCCAGGTGGCGGTGAGAATCAGACGGGCTGGGTGCACTGGTCGGGCACGTCGTTCGCGGCGCCGATCGTCACCGCGCTGGCTGCGCAGCTGTGGCAGCAGGACGCTGCACAGAAACCTTTGGATCTGATCCGGCGCGTGCGTGAGTGCGCGCACAACATCGGCGATCGGCGTGCGCAGGGCCGCGACCCCGACGGGCCGCTCGACGCGCCTTATCTCGAAGCCTGGCAGTCTTCCCGCCGCTAGACCTGTGCGGTTCGGTCGAGCCCCGCCGCCTCGAGGGCATCGTCGAGCGTCTGATAACGCAGCACACTCGCGATCTTTCCCTCGCGCACCTTGAAGCGCGACGCCACCGTCTGCACCGCCGCTCCGGGCCACTGCGCCTGCTGCTCCACGACCACCTCGTCTTGCTGCGCGAATGCTCGCCCAGGCGACAGCCGGACACCCGCCCGCCCAAACCACTCACGCAATAGCTGCACACCTGCACCCACGCCGAGCGGCCCGCCCACCTCCACGTCCACCGCCGACAAGGCCACCAGCTGCTCGAGGTCGCCCGCGTTCAACGCCGCGTGCCACGCCCGCACCATCCCGACTGCGTCATTCATCCCGCCTTCAGCCTACCCGGGCCTAGCGCCCACGCTTTTGTCATCCTGAGCGCAGCGAAGAGCCTGTCCTGAGCGGAGCGAAGGAATCCGCGCCTGTGGACGCCTGGGCAAGCGGATCCTTCGCTGCGCTCAGGATGACAGACGGGCAGAGCGTTTTCAGGCGTCCTTCAGGAGGATGCGTGTCGTCTTCGGCGGCTTCGCACGGCACTCACCCTTAGGCTGCCCTGACACAACCAAGACTAAGGGGCACGAACATCCAGATGAACGCGCGCGGCTTTCTGGGCACCAAC
>DASXRR010000173.1:0-18575 GCA_036506475.1 Chloroflexota bacterium | reverse complement strand
GTGCCGATGCCGACCACGATGCGCGCGATCCGGGTGTTCTGCGCCGGATCGCGTGCGTACACGACCATGATCTGACCGGGCGGCGTTTGGCGCGCGTCGAATGGCTCGGGGCCGAGGGCATCGATCAGGCTCTGGCTGGTGAAGCGCTGGACGACGAACTGGTTGTTGCCCTCGGCGGGTGGCGAGGGCGGCTGAGCGTCGCGCGGCAGCAGCTTGCGGGCTTCGGTCATCGCCATGTCGATGGTCAGTGGCGGATTCGTTGGCGGGATTTCGACGATCAGCGCAGCACGCCCGCTCGGGTCGGGCACGAATTCGACGTGGTATTCGACGTTGTTCTTGCGATACGCAACCAGGTGTTGTGGGGTCTCGCCGACAGGCGGGCCGAGGGCTGCGTCGAGGTCCGTGCGCGTATTGGCGAAGCCGCCTGGGCTGGCGACCTGAGCACCGACGGTGGTTGGTGAAGGCGGCGCCGGCGGTGCTGGTGATGGCGCGGGCTGCGTCGGCGGTTTGGCCTCGGGAGTTGGCTGCGTACCTTGTGGCGGTGTCGGCGCGGCCTTGGCCGGCGCTTGCGCTACGACCGTGGGCGTGGCGGCGGCAGGTTTCGTCGCCGCGGGCGCCGACGCCGGCTGGGGCGTGGTGGTCGGCTGCGACGGCGGCAGCGTGGGCACAGCAAGCGTGGGTGGAACACCTGGCGACGCGGCGCGCGCTAGCGCCGTTGGCGTGCCTTCGATATTCAACGTGACGTCACGTGGGCGCGTGAACAGGAACGCCAGGATGCCGACGACAATCAGCAGCCCGACGAGACCGACGAGGACCCATGGCAGGCGGCTACTAGGTTCTGGTGGTGGAGCGCTCGTGGCCATTGTGGGCCGACCGTTACGCGGCGATACGCAGGTTCCATGCCCTTGCGCATGTGTATCGTTCAGAACGGTGACTGTTCAGGCGCATGAGGTGTGCATCGGCGAGGACAGCGGGCGTGCCGCGCTGGTCGTGGATGGCGTCGTGCAGTCGATCTCGCCCGAGGATGGCCTGACCAATGGCGGCTACTGGGCCGCCATGGTGCCCGCGCATCCACCGCGCCGAGCGCTGATCCTGGGGCTGGGCGGCGGGACCCTAGCCAGGCTGCTGCACGCGCGTTGGGGCGAGGGCATCCAGGTCGTCGGCGTCGACGACGACGCCGCGATCGTCGAGACCGCCCGCGCGGCGGGCTGGTTGACGATGCCCCGCCTCGACATCGTCTACTCGGACGCCTTTGCGTATCTCGAGCTATGTGCGGACCGCTTCGACTTCGTCGCCGTCGACTTGTTCCGCGGTGAGCACCTCGCCGGTCGAGCCTTCACCCGACCAGTCTTGCGCCGTATCCGCGCCCTCCTCGTGCCGTCAGGCATGCTGGCGGTCAACCTGTTCATCGACGGTCGCGCGCCGCGGCGCATCGAGCGCCTGGCTGCGCTGTTCGACATTCGCGAACGGATCAATGTCGGCGGCAATGTGATCGTCCACGCGCGCCGCCGCTGATTGGGCTCCGGCGGAGGGCTATCAGAACGCAACAATAAGCACGATTCGTGCGTCACACCAGCCATGGGATGCTTAGTAATCCTCGTCCTGTTGGTCCTGGTACTTGGGGCGGGCATGTGGTTCACGGTCGGCCTGGTCGGCCTGCTCTTGACGCTGATCGTGGCGGGATTGATCGGCTGGGCCGCGGATGCGGTGGTGCCGGGCAAGCTGCCGGGCGGCTGGTTTGGTGCCGTGCTGGCGGGGCTTGTCGGTGGCTGGCTAGGTCATCTGCTCTTCACCTGGCTGCGCCTGCCGGGCCTCGGCCTGGCGATTGCTGGTGTTGAGCTGGTTCCCGCGTTCGTCGGAGCCGTGGTCATCGCCGCGGCACTCGAGCTGTTCTCGAGCCGCCGCCCGCTGACCTGAGCGTTCGCTTCCTTAACTCGCTTCGCTAAGCTGTTACATATGCACGTGAGTCAGGGCCGTGCTTTGTCGTCGGCCATTGTGATCGGCGGCCTCATGCTTGTGAGCGCCGCGTGTGCTCCCTCCGCGGCACCAGCGCCAACCCCGCCGCCTGCTTCGGCGGCCAAGCCTACAACGGCCCCAGCGTCAGCGGCGACGACCGGCGCGCCCGCGACACCGGCGGAACCCGCGAAGCCCGCTGCAGCAGCTAAGCCAGACCCAGCGCAAGTCCAGCAGGGCCAGCAACTGGTCGCCCAGAAGGGCTGCGGCGGCTGCCACACCGTCCCTGGCGTCGCGGGCGCCAACGGCGCGGTCGGTCCGAACCTGGCCGGCGTCGCCACGCGCACGCCCATCGCCGGTGGTGCGTTGCCCAACAACGGCCCCGACGATTTGAAGCGCTGGATCCTCGATCCGCCCGCGGCCAAACCTGGTACGCAAATGCCCAAACTCGACCTGACCGACGGTGAGGCGACCGCAATCGTGGCGTTCCTGGAGACATTGCGCTAAACCGGTTCGTGCGGAGTGCACGAAGCCCGTTCGTTGACAACACGCGTGCCGGCTCAAACAATAACGAGTACCGCCAGCAGCGGCTCGGTCGCAATGGGGAGGCACGTCGCACGGGAGTGCGCGGCGGACGCCGACCGCAGCCGCGTCCTGCACTCCTGAGGAGGGAACCATGAGGCGTACCGCCTATCTGCTGTCCGCTTGGACACTGGTGCTCGCTGCATGTGGACCGGCCGCCGCGCCGCCACCCGCCGCAACTACGGCGCCAGCAGCAGCTGCTCCGACAACCGCCCCGGCCGCCAAGCCGACGACCGCGCCAGCGGCTGCGCCGACGACCGCGCCCGCGGCTGCACCGACTACGGCCGCTGCCGCGGCACCCGCTGCTACAACGGCCCCGGCCGCTGCGCCCACGACCGCGGCCGCCGCGAAGCCCGCCGCGGGCGGCGGACGTGGCGCAGGCGCCTTGTTGAAGATCCTGTACTGGCAGGCGCCAACGATCCTCAACAGCCATCTCGCCCAGGGCACCAAGGACTATGACGCGGCGCGTCTGGTCATCGAGCCGCTGGCCGCCTCGGGCCCAGACGGCAAGCCCGTGGCGGCCCTCGCGGCCGAGATTCCGACGATCGAGAACGGCGGCGTCAGCAAAGACCTGAAGACGGTCACCTGGAAGCTCAAACAGGGCATCAAGTGGTCCGACGGCAGCGACTTCACCGCCGACGACGTTGTCTTTACCTATCAATACATGTCCGACCCGAAGACGGCCGCCACCGACTCGGCAAACGCCGAAGGTGTCCAGGACGTCACCGCCAAAGATCCGCAGACGGTCGTCGTCACCTGGAAGGACCCGAACCCGAACCCGTACCAGCTGTATGTCTCGGGTCAAGGCAACATCATCCAGAAGAAGCAATTCCAGGACTTCATGGGTGAAAAGGCCAAGGACGCCCCGGGCAACCTGAAGCCAATTGGCACCGGTCCGTACAAGATCACCGACTTCAAGCCGGGCGACGTGGTCACGTACGAGATCAACGACCTGTATCGCGACAAGGACAAGCCGTTCTTCAAGAACGTCCAGGTCAAGGGTGGCGGCGACGCGACCTCGGCTGCCCGAGCCGTATTCCAGACGGGCGACTTCGACTATGGCTGGAACCTGCAGGTCGAAGCGCAGGTGCTCAATCAGATGTTGTCGGCTGGCAAAGGCGAGCTGGTCACCGCGACCAGCCCGAACGTCGAGCGCTTGCTGGTCAACTTCTCGGATCCAAACGCGCCAGGCGACAGTCGCGGCGAGCCCGACACCAAGCATCCGTTCCTGTCGGACCTGAAGGTGCGTCAGGCGCTCGCGATGGCCGTCGATCGAAAATCGATGGCCGATCAGCTCTATGGGCCAGCGGGCAAGCCGACGTGCAATATCGTCGCGGCACCCGAGGATTACGTGTCCAAGGGCACCGACACGATGGACGTGTGCAAGTTCGACGTCGCCAAGGCCAACCAGTTGCTCGACGAGGCAGGCTGGGCCAAGGGCTCCGATGGCATCCGCGCCAAGGGTGGCGTCAAGATGTCGATCCTGTATCAGACAACGGTCAATCCGCTGCGTCAGAAGGAGCAGGACATCGTCAAGAGGGGCTGGGAACAACTCGGCGTCCAGGTCGAGTTGAAGTCCGTCGACGCGGGCGTCTTCTTTTCGAGTGACCCAGGCAACCCGGACACCGCTGGCCACTTCTACACCGACATCGAAATGTTCACGAATGGCTCGGAGCAGCCAGATCCGACGAACTACCTGGCGGCGTGGACCACGGGCAAGATTGCCTCGAAGGCCAACGAGTGGCGTCAGCCTAACTACCACCGCTACTCCAACCCCGAGTACGACAACCTGTGGAACCAGCTCAAGGCTGAGACGGACGCGGCGAAGCGCAAAGACCTGATCATCAAGATGAATGACATCCTGGTGTCGCAGGTCGTGGTCATCCCGATGGTGGCGCGCACGCAGCCGACGGACGGCAAGAGCAAGCAGCTCCAGGGCATCAAGCCGAATCCGTGGGACTCGGTGCTCTGGAACGTCGCGGAGTGGACCAAGACTCCGTAGCGCTTTCGCGCTGGTGATGGGTGTCAGGTGTTGGGTGTTGGGACAGTGGCTCGGCTCGCCGAGTGCATGCCCCGCGTCCATGAGCACTCGGCACCCATCACCCAACACCCAGGCCCCAACACCTGATGGGTAGGTATCTCGTCCGGCGCCTGCTCACGGCGCTGCCGACATTGCTGTTGATCAGCTTCGTGCTGTTCGCGGTGCTGTCGCTGGCGCCGGGGGATCCACTGTCGCAGTTCGCGGCCAACCCGGCGGTGCCGCCTGAGGTGCGCGAAAACATCAAGCGCTCGCTGGGCCTGGATCAGCCGTGGCCGATCCGCTATGTGAAGTGGATCTACTCGATGGTCCAGGGCGACTGGGGCTTTTCGTTCGCCAGCCGCATTCCGGTCTGGGACCTGCTCAAGCTGCGCATCCCGAGCACCCTCGCCGTCGTCGGCGTGGCCTACCTGTTCAGCCTGCTGCTGGCCATTCCGATCGGCATCTATTCGGCCATTCGCCAGTACTCGATCCAGGACCACGTCGCGACAACGCTCGCGTTCATCGGCTTTTCGTTGCCGACGTTCTTCACGGGCACGTTATTCATCATTGTCTTCAGCGCCAAGCTGCAGTGGCTGCCGTTCATCTACGACTCGACGCTGCAAATAACGGACGTCGAAACGCTGACCGCGCAGCTCAAACAGTCGATCATGCCGGTCGGCGTCCTGGCGCTGTTCCAGACGGCAACGCTCGTGCGCTACACACGCGCGTCAATGCTCGAGAACTTGCCACTCGACTACGTGCGCACCGCGCGTGCCAAGGGCCTGGCCCAAGTACACGTGATCGGCCGCCACGTGGTGCGCAATAGTCTCATCCCCGTCGTCACGCTGATCGCGCTGACCGCACCCACCGTCTTCGCAGGCGCGCTGATCACCGAGCAGATCTTCCGCGTGCCCGGCATCGGGTCGCTGTTGATAACCTCAATTCAGAACAGCGATACGCCGGTGGTCATGGCCATCACGTTCACATTCTCAGTCCTGGTCGTCCTGTTCAACGTGATTGCCGACATCATGTACGGCGTGCTCGACCCACGCATTCGGTACGACTGATGGCTGTTATGCTGCTGGGCAGCGTGGTTCACTAGCGGATCTCACGGAATGGCCACGACGGTCAGCGCCCAGGAGCTCGTTCGCGGCCCGGCACTCGCCGAGCCGCTGAGGCGTCCGGCACGCTCACTGTGGTCTGACGCGTGGCGACAATTTCGACGCCACAAGCTGGCGCTCATGGGCATCGGCGTGTTCGCGGCGCTGCTGCTGCTGACGCTGGTCGGGCCGCTCGTGTACCGCACGCCAACGGACGCGATCGATTATTCGCAGGGCCTGCTCGGACCGTCAGCGACGCATCCGTTCGGCACCGACGATCTCGGCCGCGACCTGCTCGCCCGAGCGCTGATTGGCGGTCGTGTGTCGATGGCGGTGGGCGTTGTGGCGGTGCTGATCGCAATCACGGTGGGCACGTTCGTCGGCGCATTGGCCGGCTTCTTCGGCGGTCAGGTCGACGGCATTCTGATGCGCCTGACCGATCTCTTTCTGGCATTGCCGTCGCTGCCGCTGCTGCTCATGGTCATCTACTTGTTCCGCGATCCGCTGCGCAAGGCGTTCGGGCCTGAGTTGGGCATCTTCTTGTTGATCGTGCTGGTGATTGGCATCCTCAATTGGATGCCGCTCGCGCGCCTGGTGCGTGCTTCGTTCCTGTCGCTCAAGCAGAAGGAGTTCGTCGAAGCGGCGCGGTGCATCGGTGCGACCAACGGCCGTTTGATGACCGTGCACATCCTGCCCAACACGCTCAGCGCAGTGATCGTGGCCGCGACCGTCGGCGTTGGCCAGGCGATCATCACCGAGTCCGCGCTCTCGTTCCTCGGGCTGGGCTTTCCGCCAGACGTGCCGACCTGGGGCCGCATGCTGTACGACGCGCAGAATTTCCTCGACCTCGCGCCGCATTGGGCGGTCTTTCCTGGCTTACTGGTCTTCCTGACCGTGTTGTCGATCAATTACATCGGCGATGGGATGCGCGACGCGCTGGATCCTCGTAAAACCCACTAACCTCAGTAGAGCAGCATGCCGCAGCTCTTCAGCGTGCGCCTCAAGAACGAGCCGGGCGCACTGGCCGATCTGGCCCAAGCACTGGCCGAGCACGGCATCGACATTCGCACCAGCAGTGGCGGCGGCGTGGGCAGCACCGGCTGGGCGACGCTATCGACCAATAACGACGATGCCGCGCGGGATGTCTTGCGTCGGCGGCGCTACACCTTTTCCGAAGGTGAAATCCTGACGGTATCCGTCGAGGACCACCCTGGCTCACTCGCGCGACTGATGCGCCGCCTGGCCGACGCCGATGTCAACGTCCTCGGACTGGTGACGCTCGGCCGACGCCAGGGCAAGGCCGAGCTGGCGCTGGCCGTCGATGCCATCGATAAGGCACGGCGCGTGCTGTCGAGCTGACTGACGTAGTCGAAGCGTCCGCGCGGGTCGCGCGGGTCGGGCACGTGGGTCTGGCTGACCATGCGGTAGCTTCCGTCTGCTGCTGCTGTTAGCAGGTCATCCGATACGTATCGTGGGCGTCCTATCGATGTGGCTGGCGCGCGTGCGCGCGGCGTTTACCGACCCTTCCACTCCGGACGACGTTTTTCTGTAAAAGCGGCCATCCCTTCGGCCGCGTCCTCGCTCATGAATAGCCGCCACACCGCCTCGCGTTCGAGCGCGAGCGCACCTTCGAGTGGCAGATCAGCGCCAATCTTGGCGGCGACTTTGATGTTGCCGACGGCTAGCGTCGGGCCCTGAGCCAGCTTGGCCAGATACGTCATGCACTCCTCGATCAGCCCATCAGGCGCGACAAGGCGGTCGACGATGCCCAACTCCAACGCACGCGCGGGCGCCACAGGCTGGCCCGACAACAGCAGCTCCAGTGCTCGACTGCGCCCGATGAGCCGCGTCAGACGCTGCGTACCACCATTGCCCGGCAGCAGGCCGAGGCTGACCTCGGGCACGCCGACGCGGTAGTCGCCTTCGGCGGCAAAGCGAAAGTCGCACGCCAACGCGATCTCGAGTCCGCCACCCAGGGCGTGACCGCTGATCGCGGCAACGAAGACCTTCGGCGTGCGCTCGATCTTGAGCAGGATCTCGTGCGCGTGCAGCACGGTCATCACCCGCTGCTCCTGCGTGCTGGCCACGAAGTTCGAGACATCGGCGCCCGCCGAGAAGAAGCGCGGCGCAAGGTCGCTCATCAGCACCGCGGCGTGCAAGTCGCCGCTCCAGCGCACCTCGTCGACGGCGGCGTTCAGCTCGTCGAGAAATGCGCGGTTGTAGGAGTTCGCGGGCGGGCGGTTGAGGTGAATGAGCGCGACACCATCTCGCTCGTGCGACACGTTCACCAGGGCAGCTTCGGCCATGTAGCCAAGGTACACTCCGCGTAGTGGCGCAGATGATCATCGACGGCGCGCGCGTGGGCGCCGCCAGTGGCGCAACCATGGATGTGCGCAATCCCGCCACGGGCGAGCTCGTCGATTCGGTGCCGAAAGCCGATGCGCAGGACACCCAGCGCGCCATCGCGGCCGCGGCCGCGGCGTTTCCCGCGTGGAGCAAGATGTTGCCGACGAAGCGTTCGGACATTCTGATGCACGCCGCGCGGTGCGTGAGGGAGCACCTGGACGACGTGGCGCAGCTGCTGACGAGCGAGCAGGGCAAGCCGATTCGCGACTCGCGCATCGAGGCCACGCGGTTTGCGGAGAACATCGAAATCTACGCCGGCCTGATCAAAGGCGGCGCGTTGGCCGGCAAGCACGTGCCGCTGCCCGCGCAGAACGCGACCGGCCTCGTCGTGCGCCGACCGATCGGCGTCGTCGGCGCGATCATCCCGTGGAATTTCCCGCTCACCCTGTTGGCGAACAAGATCGCGCCCGCGTTGGCGGTAGGCAATACGGTCGTGGCCAAGCCAGCCAGCACGACGCCGCTTAGCACGCTCAAACTGGCCGAGCTGATGCTCGAAGGTGGCCTGCCGCCGGGTGTGCTGAATATCGTGACCGGTCCTGGCGGCGTGGTCGGCGACGAGATCGTTCGCCACCCACTGGTGCGCAAGATCGGCTTCACGGGCGAGACCGGCACGGGCAAACAGGTCGCCAAAGCCGCCGCCGATGAGCTGAAGCACGTCACGCTGGAGCTAGGCGGCAGCGACGCGGCGATCGTATGTGCCGACGCCGACCTGGACCTGGCGGCGAAGAACATCGCTATCGGCCGCTTCTTCAACGCTGGTCAGGCGTGCCTGGCGGTCAAGCGCGTGTTCGTCGAGGAGAGCGTTGCCCAGGAGCTCATCGACAAAGTCGCGGCGCGTGCCAAACGCTTGAAGCTCGGCAGTGGCACTGATGCCAACGCGCAAATGGGTCCGCTGCATACCGAAAAGCAGCGGGCCGAGATTGAGTCGCAGCTCGCCGATGCAGTGGCGCGCGGCGGCACCATCGTGGCGGGCGGACAGCGGCCAACGGGCGGCGACTTCGACCGCGGCTTCTATTTCGAACCGACCGTGGTGGTCGACGTACCCGATGGTGCCCGAGTGTGGACCGAGGAAACGTTCGGCCCGCTGCTGCCGATCATGCGCGTGAAAGATCTCGACGAGGCGCTCGAGAAAGCCAACAACTCGGAGTTCGGCCTCGGCTCGAGCATCTTCACGCGCGACATGTCCAAAGCGCAGCGTGCAATCGACGAGCTCGAGGCGGGCTACACGTGGGTCAATGCCGTGCAGATCGCGCACGATGAGCTGCCCTTCGGCGGGACCAAGCACAGTGGGTACGGCAAGGAGCACGGGACCGAGGTGCTCGACTATTACACCGAATCGAAATCGGTGGTAGTCGCAACGGCGTAGAGGGGCGGCAGCGAGTGCACTCGAGGCCCTTTTCGGCCACCCCTCTACGCCAGTCCATCAAACGGAGTTCGGCTGCGGCCCGGCTCGGCTATGTGGCTCATCGGCCGAACTCTTAGTGCCGCAGGCGCGGCCCGCGGCATCGGCGATGTGCTCGCTGCTCGCGACCGCGTGCGCCGTGCAGATCGCGGCGTATAGCTGCTTCTTCAACCTCACGCCCTTCCTGCCGCGGGTTGGGCTGGACCTCGAGCTTGACGCTGGCGCACTCGGCGCGCTGGTTGGCGTGGGCGGCATCGTCGCGCTGTTGGCGCAGCTGCCGGCTGGGACCGGCGGCGACGTGCACGGGCGGCGGCCATTTTTCGCCCTGGGCATGCTGCTGGCGCTGGTCGGGCTCGCGCTGCGCTCCCAGGCGGAGCACCCACTGGTGCTGTTGCTGTCGCAGATGGCTCTAGGTGCGGCACTGGGCATCGTCAGCACCAACGCGTTCGCATTGATGGCTGGTGGGGCGCGCCAGGGTTCGGCCTTCGGTATCGTCAACGCGAGCATTTCCGTGGGCCAGGTCGTGGGATACCTGGTCGCGGGCACGTTTGGCAGCTGGGTCGGCTGGCGCAGCATGTCATTGGAGATGGCGCTCGTGCCGCTGGTGGTCCTCGTGGTGGTGCTGCGCGTCCGCGCGCTGGCGTTTCGCCCGACCCGTGGCGTGCACCAGGCGGGCGCAATCGACATCGTGCACGCGCTGTCGCACCCGCGGCGGCTGATGCTGGCCGGGCTGGCGGCATTGACACTGGGCGCGGGCCAGGGCGCGTGCTACCTGCTGCCGTTCGCGGTCCAGGCCCAGGAGCTCGGGCCGCTGGCCGCGGCGATCGTGCTAGTACCGTATGTCCTCGGGTCGGTGGTGGCGGCGCCGTTCTCGGGCGTGCTGAGCGAGCGCTTCGGTTCTAGCCGGGTGATCGTGATGGCATTGTTGCTCGGCGGACTTGCGTGCCTTGCTGCCGTCACGTGGGGATCGTCCATCTGGGCGCTCGGCGCCTGCAACGTGTTGATTGGCGTTTCGGTGAACACGACGCTGCCCGTGATCTCAGTGCTTGCCGTGACGATGAAGGTTGGCCGTCCGATCGGCGCGGGCACGGCCATCGCCGGGCTACGTATTGGCCAGTCACTCGGCCCGTTCATTGGGCCGACGGTCGCGGGTGCGATGCTCGCGCGCTCCGGCGTCGACGCGGCGTGGGTTGCGCTGGCCGCGTGTCTGCTGCTGAGCGCAGTGCTGCACGGGCTGACCAAACTCTTGTCATCCTGAGGGGAGCCTGCGACCCGAACGATCCGCTTGTCGAGCGCTACCGGGCCAGCAAGCGGATCCTTCGCTGCGCTCAGGATGACAAGAAGCGTGGCAGAATAACTCGCAGAGTTCAGCGCATCCCCTTCTTCCGCACGGGAGGAGCCCATGCTCGAGAGTCGATCGCTCAAGCGCGCCAGGACGCGCGCGTTCGTCGCCGCGTTGCTCGTTGGCGGCGCAGTCTGGCTGCAAGCCGTCAGCAGCGCCGAGGCGCTGCCACAGGTGATCGCGCAAGTCGCGACCCCAACACCGTTCCGATTCCTGACGCCAACGCCCTTCGTACCCGGCAAGACCACGACCTCTCCCATCACGCAACCCGCGCCTCGAGCAGGCGGCTTTCCGATGGAGCTGGCGTTTCCTACGCTCGCGGGTGGACTAGCGGCGATCGGTGGCGGAGCCTATCTCCTCAGGCGGAAGCTCGCGCGCTAACTGGCGCGGCCGGCTCGCCGGCGCCGCGCTACTTCTGATCGGACTGGGCGGCGTAGCCATCGGCGCGCTGGCGTACTACGACGCGTGGACGACGTCCCAGCGATGGGCGGCATCAGACGAGGCTCAGACACTGGCCCGCCAGGAGTCGGCGCCGACGCCGGTCTGGGTCGAGCCGGGTACGCCTGCCCCCGTGCCCGCCCGACTTGAACCGCTGCCGACGCCGATTCCGTTCAGCGAAACGCCGGTCGTTCGACCCACGCCCGAGCCGGCTCAGGCGCGACTTGACCAGCTCGCCCTCGACAACGCCGAATTTCGATTTCTGGACCCACCCGAGCCGGATGCGCACGCGCGCGTGGCGATCACCGTGCGCAATACCGCCGACGGTCCGAGCGAGCGCATTCTGCTTGGCATTCCCAAGGGCTGGTTTGAGCTGTACCGCATCATCGGCAGCGTGCCGTTGGTCAGCGAGGACCGTACCGACGAGCTCGGTCTGCGCACGTTCAGCTTTCCGCCGGTAGCGGCTGGCCAGACCGTCACGTACGAGCTCCACGTCGCGCCGATTGGCGAAGAGGTTCGGCCGCCGACGCTGCAAGTGAAAGTCGCCAGTGGCGAGACGCTGGGCTCCGACGCACCGGTAACGCTAGCGCCGCCACCTCGGCCCGGGCCAGTCATGGGCCTCGATATTCCACGCCTCAAGCTCAAGATCGGCGTGGTCCAGACCAAGTGGGAGCCGCCGCCATTCACGGTCGGCCAGATTCGCGACAGCGCTGGCGTGACCAGGGGCAACACCATCCTGATCGGCCATCTGAGTGGTGCCGCGGGGAACGTCTTTGGCCACCTGGATCAGCTCGAGCTGGGCGACAAGGTCACCGCGACCTCGCGTGGACTGCCGTACGAGTTCGTCGTCAGTCGAATCGTGCATTCGACGAATACAGACACCTCGCCGATGGAGCCGGCCGATGACGCGCGGCTGACCCTGATGACGTGCGCCGGCATCTGGAATCCGTTCACGCGTGACTACTCAGAGCGGCTGTGGGTGATTGCCGAGCCCGAAGAGCAGGCCGTTGTGACCATCGCCACTGTTTCGGCGACGGCGACCGCCGAGGCGATTGCCACTGGCACTGCGATAGCCTTGCTGCCCACCGCCACACCTACGCTGGAGCCATTCGTTGGCGAGCCTGCACTGCCCGGCGGACTTGGCAACTCGCGCTCAGACGTGAGCAAGCTGCTGGGAGTGCCGCCGGGTGAGACGCCGGGCAAGCTGGTCGTGTTCCGCCAAACCGGGCGCGAGTACCACGTGCAGTTCACGCCGGATCCGCCGCGCGCGGCAATGCTGGTGATCCTGCCCAATACGCGCCTGGCATTCGACGCATCAGTGCGTGAGTCACGCACATTCTTTCCAACTGACGCGTCGCCGCGCACGTCGGGTCCAGAAGGTAATAGCCAGTTCGTGGTCGAGCGCTTCTCGAGCGCGCTTCTTGCCCGCGCGCTCGAGCTGCCGCTCGGCGACTTCACGGTGGTCTACGTCCGCGATCAATTCCAGGCTGGCGCCATTTCGCGCATCGTGCTCGGCCTGGGCGACGACGTCGACGCGCTCCTCGAAGCCGCCCGACACTGACGCTGTAGCGTTTCCGTCACCTCGAATTAGTTGGCGAGCACCGTAGGCGTGGCTATAGTCGCGCACTCTCGTGCTGCGATCATTTGTTCGATTGGCGCTCGCCGCCTCCACACTCGCGTCTGTGTTTGTTGCGCCGGCGGCGCACGCAGCGTTTCTGCTCGATGTCGGCAACGAGACCGTGGCCGAGGAAGCCGTGGCCATGCGGCACCTGCCGAGCTGGGTCCAGGTGGTCACACCGAGCGCGATCATGTTCGCCGCGGACAGCGGCGGCCAAGCACTCGGCGACAAGTTAGGGCGCTACACGTTTCTGCGCGTCCTGGCTGGTGGCGCGCAGCGGCTGCAGGTTGAGCTCAGCACCGATTCGGGCCAGGCTGGCCAGCGCGGCTGGGTCGATCCGGACGACGTGCTGCCATCGGCCTCGGGTCAGAACTGGCTGGTGACTTCGGAGAGCACGAATCTGTTCAAAGGCGCCGATGCAGGTGCTTCGACGGCGCGCAGCCTTGACCGGTTCACGCCGCTGCAGGCGATCGACGGCCCGGTTCAGGGTCGCGTCGAAGTGCGCGTCTATCGGGGCGATTTTCTGGCTGTTGTGGACCAGGGCTGGGTCGACCAGGCCAAGACCGGTCAGGCGATTGCGCCGGCCTCGCGGGTGCCCGATCCGTTGTGGGGGCAGAATGCGCGGAAGCAGACCGGGGCGAACCAGCAGCAGGCATTTCTCGACGCCGCTGCCCAGGCAGCGATGACCGCGAGCGCGCGGACCGGTGTCCCGGCGAGCGTGACAGTTGCGCAAGCGATCCTCGAGTCGGACTGGGGTCGGTCCGCCCTGGCGCAGTCGGCGGGCAACTACTTTGGCATCAAGGCGCTGGGTGGTCTGGGCAATGATGGCGTGGTCTGGATGACCACTGGCGAATACGACGCCGAGGGTCAGACGTACGAGACGATGAGCCCGTTTCGCGCGTACCGCAGCCTGGCTGATTCACTCGTCGATCACGACCTGATGTTGAGCAACGGCAAGCGCTATGCATTGGCGATGCAGGCGGCTCACGATCCGCGCGCATTCGCGATGCTGCTGGCGGACGCTGGCTATGCGACCGATCCTGCGTATGCCGACAAGCTCATCTCGCTGATGGATCGCTACGACCTGTATCGGTTGGACGCCTGACGCTTTCGCTCTTATCGGGCGGGGAAGTGGGCGCGGACGACGCGTCGAATCCGCTGCAGGAGCGGGCGGCGGCGAGGTCGCTCGAGGCGGTACACCTGAAACGGTCGGATCTCGTGCAGCCGGGTGGCTGGTGTGGCGGAGTGGATCAGGTTCAGGCTCATGTCTGCACCGTATGGCCGGCGCCGGGGCCACCGCAGTGAGCGACGTCACCGTTCGCGTGTGATCCGCGCCACACTCGCCATCGCCTCGCCAGGCACGCCGTCGTGCAGCGGCGGCAACGCGGCGCGGTAGGCTGACGACTTGAGCCATGAGTACGGAGGTTGAGATCGTCCAGGCGCGCGTCTTTCGCGCCCTCCATGAGATCGCCGTCGCACTCGGCGGTGTGCTCGATGCGGCGCAGCTGGCCGAACTGGTCGTCACGCACGCGCGTGACTTGCTCGAGGCGGGCGCGGTTGGCCTGTACGTCTACGACGAGCCATCTGCACTGTTGCGGCCGATGCATAGCTCGGACGCGCGTGAGGGCGTACCCGAACCATCCATTCCGTCCGGCATCGGCGCCGCGGGCATGGCCTTTCTGACGGGCGCACCGGTCATGGTGGATGACTACACGAGCTGGCCGCATGCTGGCGGCTGGGCGGCTGCGAACGGCGTGCGGTCGGCGCTTGCGGTGCCACTCCAGGTCGCCGACCGCCGCACCGGCGCGATGTCCGTGCGGACCTACGAGCCCCGCCATTGGTCCGACGAGGACGCGCAGACACTCGTCCTGCTGGCGGCGCAGGTAGCGCCCGTGCTGGAGGCCTCGCGGCTCTACGAGCGGACAAGGTCGGCGCAGATCCAGGCCGAGGCAGCGATCACGCTGCGCGACGAGGTGCTGGCTGGGGTGTCGCACGATCTGGCCGGCCCGCTGGCGCGCATTCGGCTGTATGCCGAGCTCATTCAGGCGGAGACTGCGAGCATCCAACCGTCCGAATCGTCGCAGCAGGTCCAAAGCTGGGGCGAGCGCATTGTTGCCGCGACGGCCAGTATGAAGGCGATCATCCAGGAGATGCTCGACGTTGCACGGCTGCACCTGGGCCAGGAGCTCCAGCTCGATTGCCGACGTGTCGACCTGGTTGGGCTCGCACGGCGCTGCGTCAACGAGCACCTACCCGCGGGACGCAGCGTGCGCCTCGAGGCGCAGCGTGATGAGCTTTTCGGGATGTGGGATGAGGCGCGCCTGAGCCGTGTGGTCGGCAACTTGCTCGACAACGCGCTCAAGTACAGCGAGCGCGACCAGGTCGTCGCGGTCAGCGTGCACGAGGAACGCGATGGCTGGGTGGTCTTGAGCGTGCGCGACGAGGGCGTGGGCATCCCGGCGGATGATTTGCCGCGCGTGTTCGAGCGCTTCTATCGCGGCCGCAACGCCGTCGAGCAGGCGCCTGGAACGGGGCTTGGTCTGGCCGTGGCGCGCCAGATCGTGGAGCAGCATCGCGGCAGCGTTCGGATCGAGAGCCGGCCCGGCGCGGGCACCATCGTCACGCTGCGCCTGCCACGCGAGGGCTACACGTGATCGAGTGCGAGCCGCGCGACAGCGCGACGATTGTGCGACTCAGCCGCTACGAGCGACGAAACGCGCTTGTCCCCGAGCTCATGGAGGAGTTTGTCGAGACCCTTGGCAAGGTAGGCAAGGATGGCCGGCCCGTGGTCATCATGGGCACGGCTGACGCCTTTTGTTCGGGTGCCGATCTGAAGTGGCTAGGCTCCCTGGCAAACCCCGCCCAGGGCGTCGCCGAGCTCGTCGCTATGCACCACACGGCAATTCTGGCGCTGCTCGAGCTGCGCGTGCCGACCATCTCGGCGATCAATGGCATCGTTGCCGGCGGCGGGCTGGGCCTGGCGCTGGCGCCTGACTATCGCATCGCCGCGCAACGCGCGACCTTCACCGCGGCATATTTCAAACTCGGGCTCACGCCCGATGGCGGCTCGTCGGCCTTCCTCGAGCGGACCATCGGCGCCACACGGGCCATGGAGCTGTTGTTGACCAATCGCCGCCTGAGTGCGGCCGAAGCGCTCGACTGGGGAATGCTCAACGAAGTCGTCGCCGACGATGCGCTGCTCGATCGCGCCGTCGACTTTGCCAGCCGCCTGCCGCGCGTGCCTGGATACACGCTGCTCCAGGCGCGGCGACTGCTGGATATGGCCCAGATACGCCACCAGCTCCAGTTGGAGTCGGTGGCGATCCGGACCGCGTCGCGCGGCGAGGAGTTTCGGGCGGCGCTCAAGGCGTTCGTGGCCGCCCACCCAGACTAGTCGCCGGCCCCGCTCAGCCTGAGCCTGTCGAAGGGTGTGCCGGTCTGCTTGTGCCGAAGTCTTGATCTTTCGGCTGTTCGAGAAGCCTTTCGCCGCGCCGCGCGACTGGCTATACCCGTACCGTGCCGTTGGTCATGACCTTTCTCGCGCTCGTTCTCGCCGCGTTCGGGACGACTCCGCCGCCGCCCGCGCCCGTTACGCACCTGCCCGCGACGCTGCCCGGGCTGGGTCGCGACGAGGGCGTGTTCCTCGTGACCGCTGCCGATGATGGCAGTCGCGTCGTGTACTTCGTCGCCCAGAATGCGCGCCATGCGATCCTCGAGCCTGACCTGCAGGTCGAACAGCAGCTCAATCCACTCTGGCCAGTGCGCGTCGTGTCGCGCGACGAGGCGCTCGTTTATGCCGAGGGTAGCCCGGTTGGCGACGCGCGCACGGGCCTGGTCACGGCACCAGTGGCCGAGGTGGTTGAAGTCCTCGAGGCCGCTCCGGATGCCGAATTCGCGGCTGACGCCGTTGCCGAAGACCTGCCGACCGAGTCGGTCACGTACATCCTCAAGCCAGGCGATAACCTGACCTACATCAGCCGCGACCACGGCACGACCGTTGAGGCCATCCTGGCAGCCAACGGTCTCGCGAATGCCAACCGCATCTATGCCGGGCAGGCGCTGATCATCCCGACTTCGACGGCGCCGGTTGTCGTGGCGGACCCGGAGCCCACGGCGGCGTCTCCGACAGACACATACACGGTCAAGCGTGGCGACTCGGCCATCGGCATTGCTCGTCAGTTGGGTATCGACGTGACTGAGCTGCTGGCCGCCAACGGCATCGCCGATCGCAATCGGATCTACGCCGGCCAGGTTCTCACAATCCCAGGTCTGTCTTCGTAAACAGCGCCTGGAAGGGCACGCCCGCCTGACCAAAGGCGGCCGCGCCGCCTTCCTCGCGATCGACCACGCACACGGCGCCGAGCACCTCGGCGCCAGCCTCGCGTAGGGCACTGATTGCCGCCAGTGCCGCCCCGCCCGTGGTCACGATGTCCTCGATGAGCATCACTCGGTCACCCCGTTCGAGGCTGCCTTCGATCGCCTTGGCCGTGCCGTAGTCCTTGGGCTTGTCGGTGCGCACGAGCAGTGACGGCAGGTCCGTTTCGAGCGCCAACGCCGTGACCAGCGGCACCGCCCCGAGCACCGGCCCAGCCAGCCGCTGTGCGCCATTCGGGACGAACGCCCTCAGTGCCTGGGCTAACCGGCGCAGCAGGTCCGGCCGCGTCTCGAACAGATATTTATCGATGTAGTAGCTGCTGGTCGCGCCCGAGCGCAGGCGAAAGCTCCCGCGCAGCACCGCCGCGCTGACCAGATCGCGCCCTAATTGTTCCTTCATAGCCCTCGACCTGTCGAATGAGCCGCTGGATGAGCACGCCGCGCAGCGGCCCGAGCGCGTAGCCCCAGTACGGCGCCAGCCACACTTCGCTGCCCAGACTGACCGCGTCGGCGCCCGCCCAGAAGTACTCGCGGCAGTCGTCGAAGGTGCGGATGCCGCCGGTGGCGACGATCGGCAGCGTGATGCCCGCGTCGCGCAGCTCGGCGACCACGCGCAGGCCGATCGGTTTGATCGCTCGGCCAGAAAGTCCGCCGAAGCGGTTCTTCAGCAATGGCGCACCTGTCTCGGGATCGAGCCGGAGGCCTTTGACGGTATTGATCGCGACCAGGCCGGCGACACCGTAGCGCTCGGCCAGGCGCGCGTGAGCCAGGTAGTCGTAGTCGGGCGACAGCTTCACCAAAACGGGGTGTTTACTGCGCGGGACTGCTTCGGCGAAGACGCGCTCGACGATCTGTTCGAAGTCGAAGTTGACGTTGTGGCACGAGACGTTGAACTCGATGGCGGCGATCTCGCCCAGCCCGGCCCTGGCATTGACGACATCGACCAGGGCAATGAACTCCTCCGCTGAGAAGCCCCCCACAGACACAATCCGATTCAGAAGCTGTGTCTTCGGAAAGTAGTCGCGGAAGTAGGCCTCGATGCCGACGTTGCTCCAGCCGAAGGCGTTCAGCCAGCCGCTATCGACTCTCTGTAAGGCCTTGTCGTACAGCCGCAACAACCGCGGCCACTGTCGGATTGGCCAATCCTCACGGAGTGTGAAGTGGCCTTCGCGCGGCTCGAGCGACAGCGTGCGTGTCGTGACGGCGCCAAAACGTTCGAGGGGCACCCATTGGGCGAACGGGCTCAAGCCGTAGGGCTTCCACGTGCGCCGTGCCCCGTAGCCCAGCAGGCTCGAGGACGTCACCACCCGATTGCGCAGGCGGACGCCGTTGAGGTCGAG
>DASXRR010000172.1:0-10300 GCA_036506475.1 Chloroflexota bacterium | reverse complement strand
CCCACATGGTCAGGTCATTCAGGCCCGAAGTGAGAACGAGGACGCCGGCGCAGCCGAGCTTGAGCACCTGGGCGCTCGGCGCGCCGCCCATGCGATACGCGAACACCGCCGAGAGCACCACGAATGCGTTGGCAAATATCGAAAATCGGTAATACTCGGAGAATTGCGCTTTCGCGGCCTGCATCAGGGCCGCGTCTGCCAATCGGTCGACCTGAATAAAGAACGCAGAGTCGATGTACCCCATGTACACGACAATGCTCGCCAGTGGCAGCAGTACTGACCAGCCTGGCCGCCTCGGAAAAAACGCGATTGCCACAACCGCCAACACCAGCGGACTGATCTTCAGCGCGAAATCGCCGAAGCCATGCAGCGCCCGGTCCGCCGGCAGTACGAGCATGATCAACGCTGTCAGTGCTCCGCCCAGCACGGCCGGCGCCAACCAAAGCCAGCGGCCGTTCGCGAGTCCGCGGCCGGAAACCGCGAGGCTCACACCAGCCCGTCCTTTTCCACCCAGAATGGACCGATCGCCAGGCCATCCAGGTCGGTCCTGCGGAAACACCGTATCGCATCCTCCGGCGCGCACACGATCGGTTCCTCGTTGTCGTTGAACGACGTATTGACCACCATCGGCACGCCGGTGATCTCTTCGAAGCTCTTGATCAGTCGCCAGTAACTTGGATTCTCATCTCGTGCGACCGTCTGCACGCGAGCCGTACCGTCCACGTGCGTAATCGCGGGCACCTCGGCCCGGCGGTGCGCGGCCACGTCGTAAACCAGCAGCATGACCGGCGACGGATGATCGCTCACGAAGTAGTCACCTGCGCGCTCCAGCAATACGGATGGAGCGAACGGCCGAAACGGCTCGCGATGCTTGATCTTCTCGTTGAGTCGCGACTTCGACTCAGCATCGCGCGGATCGGCCAGGATCGAGCGATTGCCCAGCGCCCGCGGGCCAGCCTCCATGCGACCCTGGAACCAGCCAATGATCTTGCCATTGGCAACCTGTTGAGCCGCGAACGGCGCGATGTCAGCCGGGCGGTGATATGCCACACCGCTCGCTTGCAAAGCGGATTCGATCTGCGCCTCGGAGAACTCGGGGCCGAGGAACACATAGTTCCCATCTGATCGTGGCAGCCCAAACTTGCAGCTCGCCACAAACTGCGCCGCGCCAAGCGCGGTGCCTGCATCAGAACACGCCGGCGGAGCGAAAAACTCCTCAAACGGCGTTTCGAGCAGAATCCGCCCATTCATCACGCTGTTCAGCGCGACGCCTCCAGCGAGGCAGACCTGCTTCAAACCGGTTGCCGCCTGCAACCATCGGGCGATGTGCAGGCCGGTTTCTTCCAGCGTGCGCTGGAGTGCGAACGCAATGTCGGCGTAGTGCTGGTCGATAGACGCCTGGCCTCGCGGGCGAGGCGGGCCGAACGTATCGATGAACTTCTGCGAGACGACGTGCTTGCCGGTGAGGTGGTGGTTGAACCAGCTCAGATCGAGCTCGTACGTGCCATCCGGACCGAGTCGTACAAGCTGTTGGAACTGATTGACGTAGCGATCCGTGCCGTAGGGCGCCAGGCCCATGACCTTTCCCTCGTCCCGCGTGGGACTAAAGCCGAGGTACCCCGTGACGGTCGAATACAGCGCCCCCAGCGAGTGCGGGAACTTGACGCGCCGCAATTCCTGGATCTCGTTGCCTCTGCCGACGCCAAGCAGCGTGCACGTGCCGTCGCTGCCGATCCCGTCGACGCTGAAGATCGCCGCCTCGTCGAACGGCGAGGAGACGTAAGCGCTCGCGGCGTGCGCCAGGTGATGATCGACCAGGTGGATCTGGAACTTCACTGGGTCCGCGTAGCCGAGCGCGTTCGTGAGCGTACGGCGTAGCGTAAACGTGCGCTTGATGTGCAGCAGAAAAGCTCCGCCGACGTCGTAGTCATCGTGATTTCGCTGCTCACCATCGCTCGCCAGTGTCGACAGCAAACCTTTGCTCGAACTCCCTTCGCCTGCGCCTTTGAACACCGCGAACGTGCCCGGCGCATAGCGGACGAAGTGTTTCAGTCCGTGCACAATTTCGGGCCATCGCTCCCAGAAATACGCGACGTGGTCAACGTCGCCGAGCGTGATACCCGCGTGGTTCAAGCAAAACCGGATCGCTTCGGTCGGAAAACCGCCGAAGTGTTTCTTGCGATTGAAGCGCTCCTCCTCAGCAAGCGCCACGATGTGTCCATCTTTGAGCAGCGCCGCGGCTGAATCATGATGGCGACTGATTCCCAGGATGTACATGATCAGCTAACCCTCGCAAGCAAACCGTTTAATGGATGTGGATAGGCCCGCACGCACAGCCATCGGGCGCGCGGAGAAAAGCCGTGGCGTTGTTTCTGGACCTCGTTCGACAGGCCGGCATAAATCCGCTTGATTCCGTGCTCCAGGCTCCAGCGCACAAGCTCGTCGAGCAACACGAAATACGCCGAGCTCGGGTACGCGAGTGCGTAGCGCAGTCCCGCCACGATCGCCAGCAGCGACGTGCCGTCACGCAGACACAGGAAGAAGCAGGCGCTCTTGCCCTTCGCGGAGGCCGTGAGCACCAGCGCGCGGTCATTCAGTTCACGGGCAAGAGCTGGGAAGAGCTCCGGCGAGAAGACAACAGAGCTGTGGCGATGGGCGACTTCGGCGAGGAGCGGATACAGCTCAGTGGCGCAACCGTCCAGCGCGGTCTGCCGCACCACAAGATCCGCTTCGGCGGCGCGGCGCCGCGCGCGCCGAAGCTCCTGTCGCGCCCGCGTCGACAGGCGCTCCAGGTACTGCTCGTACGATGGCGACTCGAGCTCCAGCACCATGCGCGGGGGTTGACGCCGCGGGTGGAAGTGTCGTTGCCTCCAGCCGGCCAGGTCAGCACTATCGACGTTCGCGACGCCCAGCAACGGCCGGCGCTCGTGCCCGGCCAGGTGCCGCAGCAGCTGGTCGACGTTTTCGGGCGACACACCTGGACGCGTGGCGATGCCGCAATGCCGACTCGAGTATGGCGCGCCCACGATGAGCGTCAGGCGTCGGAGCAAGAGCTCGCGCAAGCCTGAGCCTCCGAACGACGGAGACCTTTCGGCGACGATCGCCGCCAGTGGACCGTTCTGGTCCTCCGCGAGCAAATAGCGCGGCTGATACGCAACCTGGCTTGCCTCCATGACTCGATGCCAGCGGTGCGTCATCGTCGGTTCCGTCCCAGCCAGCGCGTCCCAGCGCTCCGCGTCGAAGTCGTGGATCGAATCGACAACCTTGAAGCGCATCGTTTTACGCCACCCGACCTACTCGCGAGACAATGCAGCGAAGCTTGCCAGTGCGTCCTCGCTCGAGCTGCGTCGTCAGCCGCACCTCCAACCGGATAGGCTCGCCGAACAGCTCGCGCAGCGCCCGCTCCACCATACCGGGTGTAGTCGAGCGGTGGCTCTCGCGCACGTTCAGGTGAACGACGATCCAGTCGGGCGCCTCCTGGACCAGCACGTGCTCCAGTATTCCGGGCAGATTCTCGAATGCGGGATTGACCATCCGCGGACTGAAATACCGCCCGCTGGGCAGGACGATGAAGTCGTCCACGCGCCCCTGAAGTAGCTGCATCGTAGGAAAGCCGCGGCCGCATCTGCATGGCTGCGTGCCGGCTGCGCCGACATCGCCAATCGCATAGCGCAGCAATGGCATCGCGTTATTGGTGAGGCCCGTCAGCAGAACTTCACCTTGCTGACCGGGTGCTACCGGCAGGCCGTCGCGGACGAATTCGACGATCACGTTATCGGCGGCGATGTGGTACGCGTGCTCGCGGCACTCGTATGCGACGTGGTGAAACTCGAACGTGGAGTAATCGTCGAAGCACTCGCAGCTGAAAGCCTGGCTGATCTCGGCGCGAATGCCTTCGGTGAGCAGCTCCGAGTGAAGATGAATGGCCCGCGGCCGGATCCGCTCGAGCTCCGATGCGGTCGCGGAGCGGATCACCAGCCGCAGAATGGACGGGTAGGCAGTGATGACATCCGGCCGGATGCGCAACAGCGCCTCGAGGTAGCCACGCGGATCCTTGTGCCGCAAGTCCACTTGCTGACGGGTACCGAGTCCCAGTCGTTCCCAGGGCACCGACACCAGTGGGTCGTAGGCGGTATACGCGACCCGGTGCCACGGTCGATAGCCGATATCCCAGAGATGGCGAAACGCAAACGCAAAGTACCGGTCGTACGCGGCCGACGAGTGGTCGATTTGCAAGGTCTTGCCGGAGGATCCCGAGGTCGACTCCCGCACTGTGTTCTCATCGGTAAAACCGTACGCGCGGGCGAAGCCGACCGGCAGCGCCTGCAGCTCAGACTTGGTTGTCGGCGGCAAATGGACCAGGTCGGCAGTCGTCCGGATATCCGCCGGCTTCAGGCCGGCAGCGTCGAACTTCTCGCGATAGAAGCGGCTATTTTGCCAAGCGTGCCGGACCATGGCGCGTAGCCGCGCATCTTGCATACGCTGCACGTCGTCAGCCGACCGGCGCTCGTCTCGCAGAGCCTGCGCAATGAAGGCTGCCTGGCGATACGCGTTCTGGAGCATTCGGTTCAGGCCGCCTCCGTCGCTGAGCCGGCAGACCCCGGACGTAACCAGCTGAGCGCTCTCGTAACTGGCGCCGGCCGAGTGGCCGCTGCTGCACCCGAGCGTCCGCGACCCAACAGCATCTGCCACAGGTCGGCGTCGAACAGATAGTGACCGGTGGACAGCAGCACACCGAGCGTGGCCCGTTTGTCGTCGGCATAGAAGCCGTCGTAGACCATAGTGGCATCGTTGAAGTCAAAGAACGGCGGGTCAAGCTTGCCTCGGTCTGGGTTGACCAGGAAGTGCAGGAGGTCGCCCGGAACGAGCCAGCGACAGCGACGGCCCACCGTGTACACGTGTGTTTCGGGCACCGGCCGGCCCATCGCCAATTGGTAAAGTAGATACGGAAAATCGACTCCGCACGTGATCGCGAGTTGGATCGATGCCCAGAAGCGCGGGTTGACTTCGAAGAGCAGGGCCTCACCTGTGCGCGGATCTTCCATGAACTCCACTTCGGCCAGGCCGTACCACCCGATCGCGCGCAGCAGCGTGACTGCCCGCTCGACGAGGTCCGGGCGCCACACGCTTTCTTGCATCGTGCTGAGTCCGTCGCGCACCGGGAAGTGGCGTAGCTCGCGCTGTACAAAGGAGGCGACCGCGTGTCCGCGTTCGTCCATCAGCACGCCCACGTCGAACTTCGGTCCGCTCGGCACACATTCCTGGAGCATGGGAAATGGATACTCGCGATGTGCGGCGAGCCACGCTTCCGAGACGTCGACGTCGGAGCCGACGTAGGCGATGCCGCGGCCGCCGGAGCTCCCGCGAGGTTTGATGACGAGCGGCCCGCGGATTTCGTCCGCGAATGCGGCGACCTCGTTGGAGTTGGCCGGCAAGCGCGTTGTGGGGTGCGGAATGCCCAGCCGTTCCGCAAGCTGCATGACGCGCGCTTTGTCAAGCCCGTACGCGAGTTGAGGCGCATCCGGAACGGGCAATCGCGTCACGCGCTCGAAATCGGAGCGATAGCGAGCAATGACTGCCAGAGTTGCGTCATCTGTCGGGATCAGGACGTCGTGGGGCTCTCGTCTCAGGTACTCGAGCAACCGTTCAGCGAACGCTACCGGCTGGCTGACCGGTGACGGGTACACCAGCGTGTTACGGACGTGGCGGGAGAAGAACGTTGGTGAAAGGCGCGTCGTACTGCCGGCGGAGACGCTCACCCCGTGTCCGCCCAGGGACTGGGCGACCACCACGGATTTGCGGAGCAAACCGTCCGTGACAAACGCCGCTCCATTCGCCAGCGTAGCGATGGCCATGAACGTTTGCCACGCTACAGGCAGATCGACACCTGGTCAGTGAACTAACTCACAGCAGTTCTGCAGCGCAGTTCACAGTTAGTACTTCCCCGACTGGGCGCAGTTTCGTCCCCCTCGGCCCGCCGCTCCGCTGGCGTTAGCGCGCTGGCGGCCGACTCGCGCAAACCACTCGCCCCCGCGGCCAGCCGGGTTGTCCGTTCCATGTCTCCGCGCTGCCGCGCGAGCCCTGCGAGGCCCTCGAAACCAGCCGCCAACCCTGACGGGTCTCCGATCGTCGCAAAGACCTCGACGCAGCCCGGCTGGACACTCAAGCCGGCGGACCCGCATGGCCGAGCCCGGGGACGGCACGTGGGCTGGCTTCGTGCCCAGGCTCGCGGACGGCGCCGCCTACCTTTTTGGGATTGATGGCCTGGCGACAGAGGCTTCAAACGCGATCCGTACGCACGCGAGCTCAGTACTCGGCCGAAATTCCCGAAGAGCTACTGCCTCGTTCGTCACGCGCACTCATATTCCTGGTATGACGCTAATTGGCGGCAGCCGCGAACCGACGACGTGATTATTTACCAGTTGCACGTCGGCGCCTTCTGGAGGGTCGATGCTGAGGGCGCGGACTGTCGCACCATGTATGGCCACTTCCTCGATGTCCTCGAGCGGATCGTGTATCTGCGTCAGCTCGGCGTCACGACGATACAATTGACGCCGATCACGGAGTACGACCAGGAGTACGGGCGGGGCTACGCTGGCCTGGATTTCTTCTCGCCCGAGATGACCTACCAGGTCGAGGATGCCAGTCGGCTGGCCCGCCACCTCCGGATTGCCAACGACCTGCTAATCAAGCGCGGACAACCCCCGCTCTCGATTAACGACATCGAGGCAGGCCCGAACCAGCTCAAGTGCCTGGTCGACCTGTGTCACGTCTATGGCATGGCGGTGATTTTCGACATCGTCTACAACCACGCTGGTGGCGGCGGGCAGTTGAACGGCCGCGCCAAAGCGTTGTCGTCGAATAGCAGCTGCCGTAACGACGCGGACATGTGCGTGCCGCGCGGGTTCGGAAGGTAAGTCGATTGTCGTCGATGGCGTCGGACATACCTGGCCAGCTATCCCGCTGAGCAGCGTGCCTTGCGTCCCGCCGTGGCGACTGACGCGACACCGATCATGGCCAACTTGTTCACCGGCCACACGCGTGCTGATGCCGCGGAATGAGCCAAGGGCCATCATAGCCGCCATCGCAGGGGTCGCTGCCGGTGTTGCGGCCGTGGCGTTCCGGGCGCCGTCGCCCGCCCGCTTCGTTGTCGTGCCGGCCCTCGCTTTATGGTCGGTCGTCGTGTCGAAAGGATGGCGCCAGCCAATGGGCATGCTCCTCACGGGCGCATCGGCATGTGTGCGCGGGACAAGCATCGATACGTCTGCTGTTGCTGCTTGGTACCTGGCGCGCCACTTGCGCGCCGCGAAATGCCGGACCGAGGTCCGGGCTCCGCCCTCGATCACCTATCGCCAGATCAGCGGCACAGGCTCGAACTGGTCTGCGTGCCTGACCTGAGCAGCGACTTCAAAAGAAGCACTCCCTATTGAAGGAGGCGAGGACTGCCGATGGTGGGTGCGTGAGGCCGCCTCTCGTTTCGCCACGTCCGCTTCTTCGTCGCTTGCTTCGACCACTCACGTGGCCAATTCGCGTGCGGCTGGGGTTTCTCGTGTTGGGCGGCATGGCGAGCATGGCCGTTGCCATAAGCGCGCTGATGTTTTCGACTGCTGATGCGTTGTTCGTGCGCCAGGCGCATGCCGATCTCCAGCGTCAGAACCAGGCGGTCGCGCACGAGATCGACAACCTCACCGACCGCGCCGTGGCCTCCCTGCTCATTGCGCGCAACACGCCAGCGTTCGATCACTACTTCGAGACAGCCCCGGAGGACGAGGCCGCGCGGTCAGCCGCATTAGCAGATATTCAGCAACTGGTGGTGTACTTACAGCGCACGTTCGCCATCGATGAGATCTGCGTGATCGATGCCAACGGTGTCGAAATCGCACGAGGCGTGCTCGGCGAGCTGGCCGGGCCGGAAGACCTGTCGGACGAGGAAGCCTCAACGCCGTTCTTCGCTCCGACGATCGCGCTTAACAACGGCGAGGTGTATCGCTCGACTGAGCCGTACCTGTCGCCGGACACGAATCGCTGGGTCGTTGCTCATGCAACGCCGATCGTGCTCGGCGACGGCCGACATGTCGGCCTGCTGCACTTCGAGATTCCACTCGAGTGGTTCGCGACCAAAGTGCAAGAGGCGCCCGTACTTGGCGGCACGTCGTACCTGCTCGATCGCGATGGCCACCTGCTCGTACACAAGAATCTTGCGGTGCCCGTGCCTGAGCCGGAGGACGAGGAAGTCCCCCATCATGGCGAACCCGGTATGGGCTTTCCACATGCCGTCGCCTGGGGCACGAGCGGCTTCCGTGGGCTGGCTCGCAAGATGATCGAAGACCGCGCCGGCAGCGGCACGTACGACGGCGGCGACGATGCGTTCGAGGTGGTGTACCAACCAGTTTTTGGTGACCACTGGATCGTTGCGACCGAGCTCTCGCACGCCGCGATCTACCAGCCAGGTGCCCAGCTGCTACGCGACACGCTCGTCATCGCGGCTCCGCTGCTGTGCCTTGCCGTCGTGCTGATGATCTGGTATTCGGCGCGCCTGCTTGCGCCGCTGCACCGACTGTCGCAGGCGCTGGCGGCGGTTGGCGCGGGTCAGCTGGAGCACACGACTGGCATCTCAGGCGACGACGAAATTGGCGAACTTGGAGTCGCCTTCGACCAGATGGCCAACGAGCTGCGAGCGTCGCTACAGCGCCAGGCCGCAGCCGAGGCGGCGCTCATGCACCAGGCGACGCACGACCCGCTTACCTCGCTGCCCAATCGAGCATTGCTCCAGGATCGACTCGACCACGCCGTCGAGATGGGGAAGCGCGGACACAGTCCGTTTACCTTACTTCTGATGGATCTCGACCGCTTCAAAGAGGTCAACGACACGCTCGGCCACCAGGCGGGCGACCGATTGCTGCAGGAGGTGGCGCGACGACTCGTCGGGGAGCTGCGGACCTGTGACACCGTCGCGCGCTTGGGTGGTGATGAGTTCGCGGTTCTGCTGCCCGATGCCGACGCCGTAACCGCGCCTATGGTGGCGACGCGGCTGATCGAAGTGCTCGAAGCGCCCATCACGCTCGACGGCCAGCCAGTGGCAATTGGCGCGAGCATCGGCATCGCTGTGCACGGGCTGCACGGACAGGATGCCGACACGCTGATGCGGCGTGCCGACGCGGCAATGTACACGGCCAAGCGCAACCGCGCTGGGCACGCGCTGGCGACAATCGAGACCGAGCAGCCGGCATCAGACCGTCTGGCCCTGATCGGCGCGCTGCGGACGGCGATCGAGCGCGGGCAACTTGTCCTGCACTATCAGCCGATCGTCGAGTCGGAAACCGAGCAAATCGTCGCCATGGAGGCGTTGGTGCGGTGGCAACATCCGACTCAAGGGTTGATCCCGCCAGACCGCTTCATTCCACTTGCCGAGGAGACCGGCCTGATCGCTCCGCTAACGCGCTGGGTCGTGAAGACCGCCCTGCAGCAGGTCAGTACATGGCAAGCGCAGGGCCGCAACATCCGTGTCACCGTCAATCTGTCGGCGCACGATGTCCAGGATCTCGCGCTGCCGGAGCGGGTGGCCGCTCAGCTAGCCGAGTCTGGTGTCGCCGCCGACATGCTGACGCTCGAGTTGACCGAGACCGCTGTCATGGCTGATGCTCAGCGAGCACGAGACGTATTGGTCGCGCTGGACCGCTTGGGTGTACAAATCGCGATCGACGATTTTGGTACCGGGTACAGCTCATTGAGCTATCTCACGTCACTGCCGGCCAGCACCCTCAAGATCGACGGCAGCTTCATCCGCGACCTGGCGGAGGGTAGCCGTCAGGCAGCCGTGGTGCGCGCGACGATCGACATGGGCCATAGTCTTGGCCTGGCCGTGGTCGCCGAGGGCCTCGAGGATCGGCGCGTCCTGACGCTGCTGCGGGAGCTGGGCTGCGATCTCGCCCAGGGGTATGCGCTCGGGCGGCCGCTGCCCGCGGGCGACATTCGCTGGCCAGACGAGAGCCGCATCGAAGGCTCTGATAAGCGCCAGGCGGCCTGACCCACCAGTCCGGCACGGACATACGAGCGCACTCGGCCCACCACGTCAACTTTCGGGGCCCAGCGCAAGTGTGGTCGATGTGGAGCAACTCGCGCGACGATGGCGCTCGATGATCAGGTCGTACAGGTCCTCGCTGCCCAAAGCGAAGTGGGGAGCTGTCGAGTGGGATTGGCCGATCAAACCGTGCCCATCCGTGTTTCCTGTCGGCGCTCGCCGGCGTATTGCTCAGCCTCATCGTCCTCGTGGTCGGCGCACCGTTCACGGAATCGATTG
>DASXRR010000171.1:0-14840 GCA_036506475.1 Chloroflexota bacterium | reverse complement strand
AGCCGTGCATGCCGAACGGAAAAGATGAGCCGCCGCGTCCGTCTGGTAGGCAGCATCGGCCTGGACACCGTCGACGAGGTGTTCACGACCGTCGGTCGACTCCTTGGCCCGTACTTGAGGCGGGTGCCCGATGGCGAGGTCGGCGGACGGCGCATATGGATTAGCTGGCAGGCTCCGCTCTTGCGTGCGAACCCGTTCCTGCAAGTGGACTCGTCTAGCCCACAGCTCTCCGACTTCGCACCCTTGCGCATTGCCGATGGTGTTGATCCGGAAGGGATCCACTTCGGCGAGCTCGGCTGTGCGCGCGAGGCGCGCGCATCGTACCTGGACTTTCTTGCGGCGCAGAGCCGTGGCGATTTGCCCTCGGCCGCACGGTTTCAAGTCTCGCTTCCGACGCCTTGGGCGATCGTCGGCGTCGGTCGTTTCGGCCGCGCGGAGTTTCAGCATGTCTTCCGTGCGTACGAACGTGCCATGCTCGAGGAACTGGCCCGACTCTGTTGCGCGATCCCGCGTGAGATGATCATCTTCGATGGCCGGTGGCACGCGCCGTACGAGATGTGGCGCCCGTTTCCGGGCATGGCAGAGTACTTCGCCGACAATGCGGCGCGGCTCATCGCAGCAGTGCCGGCCGAGGTCGAAACGGGCATCCATCTGTGCTACGGCGACCGCGATGGCCACCACTTCATCGAACCCCTGGACTCAGGCAAGCTGGTCGAGTTTGCAACGCTTGTCCTGAAGAGGATTGATCGCCCGCTGAACTGGCTCCGCATTCCTGTCCCCATCGATCGCGATGATCGCGACCATTACGCACCGTTGCACAGGCTCCGGTTACCTGACGGAACCGAACTCTATCTTGGCCTCCTACACGCCCGACGGTGTCGACGGCACTCGGCGCCGCATCGCGGTTGCCGAGCACTTCGCTCCGGAGTTCGGCATCGCCGCGGAATGCGGATTTGCGCGGGCTCGCCGGCCAGATGTCGTCACGGACTTCCTTGCAACTCACGCGCGCGCGGCCGCGTTGTCACCATCTCGCTCACTGGAGACCCTGCTATGCAACGCAGTACCGATCGTATTCTGACGACGCACGTCGGTAGCTTGCCGCGCCCACCCGACCTGCACCAGACGCTGCAAGCCAAAGACCGCGGCGAGCCGTACGACGAAGCCGCGTTTGAAGCTCGCGTCAAGCAGGCCGTGGCGGAGGCAGTTCGCAAACAAGTGGAGGTCGGCATCGACATCGTCGCCGACGGCGAGCTGAGCAAGAGCAGCTTCACCAACTACGTTAAGGATCGCCTGAGCGGCCTCGATGCCGTAAACCCGGATCCGTACCCCAGTCCACCGCCACTGTTTCCGGAGTACGCGCAGTCCCTGCGCAGCCGCGCGTCCACCGGCAGTCCGGCAGCGGCGGGACTAGGCGTGCGTCCTCTCAACACCGAGCCGTTCGGGTGGAAGAATTTCGCAGAAGTGGAACGCGACATTTCCAACCTGCAGGTCGCGCTCAACGGTCTCGAGTACGTCGAAGCGTTCATGCCCGCGGTAGGGGTCGGGCAGGTGCTGTTCATGATTCCGAGCACCTACTACACATCGGATCGGGCCTACCTGTACGACCTGGCGGACGTGCTCAAGCGCGAGTACCGCGCCATCGTCGACGCGGGCTTCCTGCTGCAAGTGGATGCGCCGGACGTGCCGATGATGCGCAACCGACAGCTCTGGAACGTGCCGTTCCCGGACTACCGCAAGCACCTGGCGCTGCGGCTGGAAGCGTTGAATCACGCGCTCGACGGTATTCCTGAGGAGCGTATTCGGTTCCACGTTTGCTGGGGCAACACGGACGCGCCGCACGCTGACGACGTGCCATTGAAAGACATCGTTGACCTGGTGCTGACGGTCCGAGCGCAGGCGTACTCGATCGAGGCGGCAAACCCGCGTCATGCGCACGAGTGGGACGTCTGGCAAGACGTCAAGTTGCCGGAGGGAAAGATTCTCATCCCCGGCGTAATCGACTCCGTCACGACCTTCGTGGAGCACCCTGACCTGGTTGCGCAGCGCATCCTGCAATACGCGCGCATTGTCGGACGCGAAAACGTCATCGCCGCGCCCGACTGCGGTTTCGGCACGTTCAGCGCCTGGGCCCCACGGGTGCACCCCGAAATAATGTGGGCCAAGTACCGCGCGATGGTTGAGGGGGCGCGGATTGCCAGCGAGCAGCTGTGGGGCAGCCATCTGGGCGCGCGCCAGTCCGAGACTATGAAGGTCTGACGTACCCAGCAACGGTACGAGCGGCGACAGGACATGCGGCCCAAGGTCCCAGAGCGCTCCATGCTCATGTCGCCAGGAGCTGCGCTCCTCGAAACGAGGGACTACTGAACGTGATGTCCATGTGCGCGCACGTCCACCCACCTCGGCGCTGCAGGCGCTCGAGCCATTCCTGGTGGAGGTCATGAAGCGATGCGTGAAAGACGGCCAAATTGGCAACTCGCGGCCCGGTTTCCCGACCGGTGCCGATACGAACGTCTTGATCCGCGGGGCGCTTGGCACCGCGTCGCTGTGCGTATCGAGTCGTGCGACTCTGGGCGGGCCCGGCGTGTGCGGGAAATTGTATTTCAGCTCCAATCGCGCAAGTTGCGCTCCGTGCAGGTCGTATCTGGCAAGCGCCGCGGACTACGCATCGAACGCAGCGAGTTGAGGAAATGAACTCTTGCCGACGTCTGATCGGTAGGAGACGTAGTATGCCGCGGTCTCAGGTCCGCCGATGAAGAGCGTTGGACGCGCGGCATAACTGCCGTTGCGGACGTGAACGTGGATGCCATGGTGGGGCAGCCGCAGATGCGCAGCTGGACCGCGCCGAGCTAACGCTTCGGCAGCTCGATTGGCAGCGTCACCCGAAACTGTGTCCTGCCGGGCGTTGTGGTGACGTCGATCTTTCCGCGGTGCTTGTCTTCCACGATATTCCTGGCGATGTGCAGTCCTCTGCCGGTGCCCTGGCCTGGCGCTTTTGTAGTGAAGCCAGCTTCGAATAGACGCGGCAGTACATCACTCGGAATTCCCGCACCCGTGTCAACAACCTCGACGTGCACCCAGCCTGGCTCATGCCAGGTCCGCAACACGAGCTCTCCACGCTCGCCCATTGCGTCCAGCGCATTAGTAATCAGGTTCTCCCAAACCTGATTCAATTCCCTGCCGTAGGCTTCGACGATAGGTAAGTCGCGCGCGTACTCGCGTTTGATGGCCACGCCAGGACTGAATTTGGTCCGCAGCATGACCAGCGTGTTCTCGAGGCCGTCGTGCACATCGACGCGCTGCACCGGCGCCTGATCCAGGAACGCGTATTCCTTCACTGCCTGCACCCGCTCGCTGATCGCCTTCGCGCTGCGACCAATCTCGCCCAGCAGTCCGTGCACCTGTGTCCAGGTTGCCGCGAGTTGGACCAGCGGCCCCGCGTCGGCATCACCGAATGGCTCGATCAGGCGGGTCAGCTCAGGAGTCGTCCAGCCGTACGACGCAAGCACCTCCGCGGCTTCCCATGCGCGGTCGACGCCGTGCTCCTCCAGCCATGCGAGGAGTTCATCCTCACGGTCGGCGTGCGCGAGCGTGTCTAGCACCGTCGGCTGAGCGGCGTGCTCAACTGCGCTCTGGCGGACGCGCTCCAGGCTGCTTGTGATAAGCGGTTGACCTGCAATTCGCGTGGTCAACTCGTCGCGCGTGTCGAGTGCGGTGCGCAATTGTCCCACGCTCCGCCGTACCGCCGCGGCCGGATTATTGATCTCGTGGGCCAGATCGGCCGCCAGCTCACCCAGTTGCGCCAGACGCGCGTTTTGCTCGAGTAACGACTGGGTGCTTCGCAGACGAGACGCGACGCCAGCCAGTATTGCCCACCTGGCTGCTCGGCTGCAGCTAAGCAGCGTCTCCAGCGCACTCTGCGTGATCTCGATCAGGCACGTTGGGCGCCGCGCACGGACCGTCGCGGACCGCGGCGCTTGCTCCAGCAATGACATCTCGCCAACGAGGTCACCGTCACGCCGGACCGCGATCAGAAGGTCCTCGTCTCCGCGTCGCGTGGTGACTTCCATTTCGCCGTCGACGATGACGTACGCCGCGTCAGGTGGACCACCTTCCTCCATCAGCACCTGGTCTGCCGCGACCGTGACGGTTCGCGTCATGTGATACAAGGTGTCGAGGTCACCGCCAGACAAACTGGCAAACAGCGGAAGGTGTCGCATGCGCTCAATCGTTACGACATCGTCGGTATCGTGCTGGTTCATATGCCCGCCAGGTACTGGTGAATGAACTGTACTGCCATCGCGCCTTCGCCCACGGCCGATGCGACGCGTTTGACTGAGCGGTGACGCACGTCACCCGCGACGAAGATACCGGGCACGCTCGTCTCCAACCAGAAGGGGTCACGCACGAGCGGCCAGCCAATCGGTGGTTTGCCCTCACGCAGCAGGTGCGGTCCCGAGAGGATGTAGCCCTGAGCATCACGCTCGACCACTCCGGCCAGCCAATCGGTGTGGGGCGCCGCCCCAATGAACACGAACATAGCGAATACGGCAAGTGTTTCAGACTCACCGGTGACGGTATTGACGATGCCGATCGACTCGAGGCTGGTCTGCCCCACCACCTCTTCTACGTGCGTGTGAAAACGCCTGCTGATGTTGGGTGTAGAGTCGATCTGCGCGACCAGGTACTGCGACATGCTGTGCGCGAGCGAACTACCACGCACGAGCATCGTCACAGTGCGAGCGAAGCGCGACAGGTACATCGCACCCTGGCCGGCGGAGTTTGCGCCACCGACCACCACCACGTCCTGACCCTGGCACGCCAGCGCCTCTGTGATGGCTGCGCCGTAATACACGCCGGAGCCCGTCAGTCGGTCGGCTCCACGTGCGTCCAGCCGGCGATACGACACACCGGTCGCTACCAGCAGCGCGCGACAGCCAACCTCTGTGCCGTCGGTCAACCGCACAAACCGATATGGGTCGCGAACCGTTGCCGCGCACACGCGCCGCGGGCGCAGAAACTCGGCCCCGAACCGTTCGGCCTGTGCGACTGCGCGCCGCGTCAGGTCGCCCCCGCTCAAGCCGACCGGAAAGCCGAGATAATTCTCGATCCGCGAGCTGGAGCCGGCCTGGCCCCCTGGAGCTTCGCCCTCGATCAGCAGCGTGCTCAGGCCTTCTGATGCGCCGTACACGGCGGCGGCCAATCCGGCCGGTCCGGCGCCGACGATTACCAGGTCATACGACGGCAGCAGCGCCTGAGTCGCGAGTCCAATTTTGGCTGCGAGCTGCTCAATGGTTGGTTGAGCGAGATGCGTCGAATCGGGAAACACCACCAGCGGCAGCTGCGCTGGTTCCACGCCGGCCAGCTCCACCAGGCGCTGCGCCTCGGCGTTCTCCTCGACGTCGAGCCAACGGAACGGCCACTGGTTGCGCCCGAGAAAATCTTTGACCTGGTGGCTGGCTGCCGACCAGCGGTGGCCGATGACACGAATGCCTTCGAAGGGTGGGTGGAACGCGGCCTTCCAGTCCGCCAGCAAGTCGGTGAGGACCGGATACAGGTGCTCCTCCGGCGGGTCCCACGGTTTGAGCAGATAGTGGTCGAGTCGGATCTCGTTGATGGCGCGGATCGCGACCTGGGTATCCGCGTACGCCGTCAGGAGCACGCGCTTCGCATCCGGAAACTGTGCTATTGCCTCGGCGAGAAACTCCACGCCCGTCATGCCTGGCATCTTCTGATCGATCACGAACAGCGCGACCGGGTCGCCGCTCAGTTGCAGACGCTTGAGAAGATCGAGAGCGCTTCGCGCGGACCCCGCGCGACGGACACGGTACTCTTCGCCATACTGGCGGGACAGATCGCGCGCGATGGCGTTGAGTACTTCGGCCTCGTCGTCGACGGCAAGGATGACCGGTTTCGCCATCTCGGCTCAGGCAACTCCCGCTTGGACCTGTTCCAGAATCGGCCGCATGCGCAAAGCGGCTGCACCGCGTTCGGCGGCGCGCAGGAACGCCAGGGCTGCGTCGGGTTCGTTGGCTGCCGCCGCCGCGCGTGCCTGAACCAGGTCCAACAGCGGGTACATGTGGCGCATCGCGCGCTCAGTTGCGAAGGCGCGGCCCTCGTCGAGCAGGCGCGCCGCCGCGCTCGGATCGCCACGCGCGATCTCGACCAGCGCTCGGCCCGCCATCAGCCGCGGCCGCTCGAGCAGCCACGTGCTTGAGGGTTGTTCCAGACCGCGCCCAAACCAGGCTTCCGCGCGTGGCAGATCGCTCTGGGCGAGGGCACAGAAGCCGAGCTCCGCGCACGAGAGGGCATCAAAGAACGGCTCCATGGCGGTATACGTCGCAGTGTGCTCTTGCATGGCCTGCTCGTACGTGGAAGCGCCGACTGCCATTGAGGCGCCAAGCAGCTCGGCCAGGCCCATGGGCAGGACGTACGTCGCGAAGTCTCCCAGGTATGGGCCCATACCTACGACAGTGCCCGCCGCCGCGAGTGCCGCGGCGTACTCGCCCCGCAGGTTGTTCAGCCGCGCCAGCATCAGCGAGCCGTACACGATGTTCTGGGCATCGCCGATTTCGGTGGCGATGTGCAGGCCTTCTTCCGCGGCCCTGAATGCCCCGTCGGCATCACCACTTCGCAGCAGGTACACGGGGACCGGAAACACCAGCACCTCAGCTACGTGTGAGCGATTACCCAGTTCTTCAGCTACGCGACGGCACTCCTGAGCTGCCTCCCACGCCTCGTCGAAGCGGGTCGAGTACGTCATCGTCAAGGCGAGGTGGCCGAGGGCCGTCGCCAACTCCTCGCGCATGTCCGGCGCAGCACGGGCGACCGCGACTGAGTCACCCAGCGTCTCGACGGCGTCCGGGAAATCACCCATGGGTAGGCACAAGCCGCACTTTACCGTCGCCGCCTCGACGAGACCTCGGCCATCGCCGAACTCGCGGGCAAGTCGCTCAGACTCAAGAATGGTGTTCTGGGCGGCCTCGAACTGCCGGAGACGGAGCGCCTGGACAAACCCGAGCTTGTTCAGGGCCGAGACCTGCATCGGGATGTCGCCCCAGCCGCGGGCGAGCTGCTGCATCTCGCGATAGGTCGCAGCGGCCTCCTCGGCTCGACCGGTCAACTCCAGTGCCGCGCCCAACCCCTGGTATGCGCGGCGAGCAAGTGAGCTATCTGTGACTGTGCTCAGGAGTGGCATCGTGCGCCGGAACCAATCGATCGCCTCGACCGCCGAGTAGGCGTGCGCTGCTTGCTCACCAGCTGCCAGAGCGTATGGCAGCGCGCGGGCATCTTCCTTCGCCTGAAACAAATGGTGCGCCAGATCGGCAGCGCGGTGCGGCTCGAAGCGTTCGAGCCAGTCCGCGACGCGGCGATGGAGCTCACGCCGGCGGCTCAGCAGGAGTGAGGCATATGCGGATTCCTGCGTCAGGCCGTGCTTGAATCCGTACACGGCCTCGCCTTGGATGGCGCGGGCAAGAACCAGCTCGCGAGCATGGAGCTCGGCCATGCAGTCCGTCAGGAGCTCCGGTTGATCGTAGACGTCGGCGAGCGTGTCGATGCGGAACTCGCGTCCGATTACAGCCGCCGACTGCGCCGCCCGACGTGGCTCCTCGGCCAGGCGGTCGAGGCGGGCCGCGATCACCCCGGCCAGCGTTTCGGGTAGAGCGATCGACTGAATTTCCTTAGTTGCCCGCCAGCGGTCGTTCTGACGCACGACCAGCTGCGCGTCGAGCAGCGAACGAATGACCTCTTCGACGAAGAACGGGTTGCCTTCGGCCTTCTGGAGGATGAGACCGCGAACACGTTCCGGGAGATCCTCGACGTGCAGCAGGTTGCCGACGAGCGTTCGCGCCTGATCGCCGTCGAGCGCTGTGAGGTGCACTGAAACGTACGTCTGAGGGTGTGCGCGCGCCGCAGCTTCGTGGAACTGCCAGGATGGCTCGGAGCGGTCCGGGCGAAAGAGGACCATCAGCAGCAGCCCGAGTCGTTCGACCGCGGTTGCCAGGTGCTCGACTAGCGCGAGCGAGCTCGGATCAGCCCAGTGCAGATCGTCGATGACGAGGACCACACGCTGTGTCTGCCCTAGTCTGTTGAGCCATTCCTCCACGGTCTGGAAGATCGCCGCGCGTAATTGGGGCGGCTGCAGGTAGCGGATTGCCTCCGCGTCTTCGGGTGCGATCGCGAGACCCAGCAAACTTGCGAGAAGCGGTGCTCCCGGCCCGAGCTCCGTCTTGAGCTGCGCGTACTGATCAGCCGCGGTGCGTGTTGCCAGGTCGAAGTGGTCGCTAAAAAGGGCCTTGAACGACGCATACGGCAGCGACGTCTGATACGAGAACGAGCGGCCCTCGAGCCAGACCAGCGGCTCACCTAGCACCGACTTCCGCAGCTCCGCGACAAGCCGCGACTTGCCGAGCCCGGCTTCGCCGACAAGTGAGACGATGCGGCCGCGACCGGCGCGCATCTCCTCAACGCAGGCGAGCAACGTGGCTAGCTCGCGCTCACGTCCCACTAGCGGCGATTGCAAACCCTGAATGCCTCGCACCGGCTGCGCGCCGGGGCGTGCGCCAAGGACCCGATACGCTTCGACGGGCTGTGATTTGCCTTTGACCTCGACGCCGCCCAGCGGTTCTGCGTCGAACAGCGCGCCTACCAGACGAAACGTGCTCGATGCGACCTGGACGGTACCGACAAGTGCGGTCTGCTCCATCCGCGCGGCGATATTCACCGCGTCGCCCATTGCGGTGTACTCGACACGCAGGTCAGAGCCAACCTCGCCGACGACGACCAGTCCAGTGTTGATTCCGACGCGTACGCCGAAGTCGAAATCCTGGCCGCGAACGCGCTGGATCTGCTCTCGGTAAGGCGCGATGTCGCGAATGATGTCCAGACCCGCCAGAACCGCGCGACGCGGGTCGTCCTCATGAGCGATGGGGGCGCCGAAGAATGCCAGGATGCCATCGCCCATCAGCCGCGCCAGCGTGCCTTCGTAGCGATAGACGGGCGCGATGAGGCGCTCGAAGGCGCCGTTCATGATTTCCGCCCATTCTTCGGGATCCAGCTGTTCGGCGAGCGTGGTCGAGCCCTGGACGTCACAGAACAGGACGGTGACGATGCGTCGCTCGCCCTCCATGCTCCTCCGGCTCCTGGCCGCCTCGAGCCGGGCAAGTAGCTCTTTGGGAATGTACTGCTGCAGTCGCGCCAGGGCGGGTTCAGTCACTGGTGCACAGAGTACTGCAGCGCGCGCCGCGCTCAGGCGACTGCCGGTGCCTCGCTTGGCTCCCTTGTCGCCGGCGCCGCGGACGGATTGCGGATGCCCACGGCATTGATGGTTGCTCCGGCCAGCAGGAGGCCGGCGCTGACCAGCACTGCCAGGTGGAATGCGTCCGCGGAGGCGTCCTGCGCAGCGGCGACGACGGCGGTCGGCATATCGTCAGCCGGGCGATTCAGCGGCGCGACCTGGCGGCGCAGCTCCGAAGAGCCGGAGTCGATTTGTGGCAGGCGTGACTGGAGTCCGGCGTAAAAGCTGCTGGTGATAGCGACGAAAATGAGCGCACCCGCGAGCTGTGGACCGACGCGCGAGATGGCATTGTTGATCGCGGACGCGACACCGGAGTTGTGCGCTGGCACTGATGACATCAGCGCCGAGGTCAGCGGCGCCACGAGGATCGCGATACCCATACCGAACACCGTCAGGCCCGGCAGGAAATCGAGGAAGTAGCTCACCGGTGGTACATATGTGGCGGGGGCGTCCACACGCAGCGCCCACGCCTGGCTCGAGGGCGGCACGCGTGCCAGCAAGGCCAATCCGATCGCCATCACGAGTGGACCGATGGCCATGAACCAGCGCGGTCCGTAGCGTCCGCCGAGCGCTCCGAAACGCGAGGACAGGAACACCAGGAACACGGTTGCTGGCAGGCTGGCTAGACCAGCCGCGGACGCGGTGTAACCCAGCGAGCCCTGCATGAACAGCGGAATGAAATAGAAGCTGACGTACAGCGCGCCGTAGATGACCAGCGTCGAGAGGTTGGTCACCGTAAAGTTGCGGGACCGAAACAGCTGTGGCGGCACCAACGCATGCGTGCGACGCAGCATCATGAACGGCAGCGCCGCCGCGGCGACAACGCCGACGCCGATGGCGACGAATGCCAGTGGATCGCGCCACTCGCGTTGTTGTCCGTAGATCGGCCCAAAGGTGAGACCACCGACGGCGATTGCGACCACGGCGGCTCCCCACCAGTCAAACGCAGACGACGCAGTCTCATCGCGACTTTCGCGCACATGGACCAGGACTGCCCACAATGCCGCGGCGACGAGTGGCGCGTTGACGAGAAATGCCATGCGCCAGGAGATCGCGTCCACCAGTAGCCCCCCGACGAACGGCCCAAAGATCGTAGTCGCGGCAGACGCGCCGGCCCACAAACCGAAGGCGCGTCCTTGCTCCTCGCGATCCGTAAAGGTAACGGTGATCAGCGATAGGGAACCGGGCACCAGCACCGCCCCGGCGGCGCCCTGCAGCAGGCGGAACACCACCAACAGCTCCATGTTGGGCGCCAGCCCACACAGCACGGAGGTCACGCCGAAGCCCGCCAGACCCAGTAAGAACATTCGCCGACGTCCGTAGTAATCGTTGAGCGCGCCGGCCAGGATCAGTAGGGCGCTGAGGGTCAGCAGGTACCCGTTGTAGATGTACGACTGACCTTCCAGCACGCCGAGCACGTTGGTGGGCAGCTCTTCGCCAATCCGCGGGAGCGCCACGTTGACGACAGTGGAGTCCAGGAAGACGATGCCCGACCCGAGAATTGCCGCTACCAGTGTCCAGTTCTTCGCGTTCATTCTGGGGGCTCCTAATGTCGATGACCAGTCAGATGCGGACGCAGCCGGCGCACCACCTGGCGCAACAGGGCAAGCGTCACCTTCGGCTGCTCCTCGAGCAGTGCGTTCAACTCCCAGGAAGCGAGACCAAGCACGGTGAGCGGCTCCTCGGCGCGTACATTCGCCGTACGAGGCCCCTGGTCGAGGATGGCCAGCTCACCAAACGAGTCGCCAGGCCCGAGGATGTCCACTCGCTCGTTGTGCCGAATGATGTGTGCTCGACCGCTGACGATGACATAGAAACCCGTGCCGATCTCCCCCTGCCGCACAAGAAGATGTCCCGCTGGAAATTCCAGCTCTCGTGCGCGCGTAGCCAGCTCACGCAGTGCATCCGGCTCCAGCTCCGCGAACAGGTCGCTGCGACGCAAGAGATTCGTCTTTTCCTCAGTACTCAAGCGGTCCATGATGCCGGGTTCAAACGCGTTGGAGCGGTTTCTGATTCCAGCGGCTGCAACGCGCACTCGACCGCGGCCTCGAGCCTCATGGCTTTGCCCTCGGCCCATGCCGCCATGGCTTCGTCGCTTTCGCCTGCCGTGAGCCGCTCGCGCCCCATGATTCGGTTGCTCACCTCGGCGAGGTTGGTACCGCTAGACGCCTGCAAGGCCGATGCGGCGGCAGCCAGACGAATGGCTTGCAACGGCCGACCTTCGGCCGCAGTCAACTCTGAGAAATCGTCGAGCAGCAATATCACGCCCGAGACATCCCTGGCATCCGCGAAGACTCCGATGGCTTCGGACAGGGTGTGGCGTCCCTCGGCTAGATTGCCGAGGCGGATCGCGAGAAGGCCGAGCTCGTGGAGCGTCCAGGCGGTGTGGAAGCGGTCACCAATGGCTCGGAACGTGGCCAACGCCTCGTCGAAGACCGGCTTCGCCGCCGCAAACTGCTTCTCGGTGAGTAGGGCGTTGCCCAGTGCCCACAACACTCTGCCTACGGAACCGCGGTCATTCAGCTTGCGGAATATCGCCAGCGCCTCCTCGAGCAGCGATCTGGCACTGGCCAGGTCCTGCTCGACTTGCGTGAATGCGTAGGGGAACGACAGGTTGTACAGGGCGTTGGCGATGAGACTCGCGTCGTCGATCTCGCGGCTCACACGCAGAGCGTCTTCGTAGTGTCTGCGCGCTGAATGGAGATCACCTCGCCAGTAGTCGATGCTGCCCGCGGCCTCATACGCCCGTGCCCGAGCCTCGGGGTGCTCGGCGGCATGCGGTAGAGCGAGCACCGCGCTTGCGCGCATGCTGGCCTCGTGCAGATGGCCACGCATTTGCCAGAAGCGCCACAAGGTCCAGGTCAATCCCATCGCGATACCGGCCATGTTTCCCCTGACGGCCGAATCGAGCGCCGCGCGCAAGTTATCGTGCTCGCGCTCGAGGGTGTCCAACCATGTCTTCTGCTGGACGCCGGTGAGCTCCGGCGCGGCGCGCTCAGCAAGATCGACGAACGTAGCGAGGTGTCGAGCGTGCATTTCGTCGGCCTCGCCGCCCTCTGTCAATCGTTCGAGGGCGAACTCGCGAATCGTCTCCAGCATGGCGAAGCGGGACTCGCCGGCTTCGTCGTGTTGCACGAGCAGGCTGTGATCGACCAGCCCGGAGATGCCCTCGAATACATCGCCGCCGACCTCATCTGCCGGGCCACAGACCCGCTCGATCGTCTCGAACGAGGCACCGCCGACGAACACGCTGAAGCGAGCGAATAAGCGCCTCGCACTGTCGTCCAGCATGTCGTAGCTCCAGGCGATCGCGCCGCGCAACGTCTGCTGGCGAGCTGGGACGTCGCGCGGTCCGCCTCCAAGCAGGCCCAGCCGATGGGTCAGACGGCGCAGCATCGCCTCGGGCGGCAGTACTTTGATGCGTGCGGCGGCTAACTCGATTGCCAACGGTAAGCCGTCCAATCGAACGCAAATCTCGGCGATGGCCGGTACATTCTCATTGGTCACGTGGAAATCCGGCTTTATGGCCATAGCCCGTTCGATGAACAACGCGACCGCCTCGTATTGCGAGACCTTCTGGAGGCTCTCTGGCAGTGCGTGGGGGTCAGGCAGGCCGAGCGGCGGCACCTGGAATTCGTGCTCGCCCGAGATGCGCAGCGGAGAACGGCTCGTCACGATTACTTTCAGCCCTGACGAGGCCTTCAGCAGGTCCGCGACGAGCGGAGCGGCAGGCAGGATCTGCTCGAAGTTGTCAAGGACGAGCAGGAGCCTCTTGTCGCGCACATGATCGAGCAGCCGATCGCGCGGGCTGCGCGCTCCCGTGTCCTGAAGTCCGAGGGTCTGAGCAATGGTCGATGCCAGAAGCATCGTCTCGCTAATCGACGCCAGGGCGACGAAGTACACGCCATCGCGAAACTGGTCGGCTGCTTCGGCGGCGAGCCTCAAGCTCAGACGGGTTTTACCCGTTCCCCCGGGCCCGGTCAGCGTGAGCAAACGTGTGCCGGCTAGTTGCCGCTCGCCTTCTGCCAGCTCGCGATCGCGTCCGACGAAGCTAGTCAGCTGGGTCGGCAGATTGTTGGGGGTAGCGTCCAACGCTTTGGGCGGCGGAAACTCGTCGGGCAAATTCGTAACATCGAGCTGGAAGAGGTGCTCCGGGCCGGCGAGGTCTTTGAGGCGATGCTCGCCGAGATCGCGAATCGAGACGCCCGTGGGTAGGTTGCTCTCGATCAGAGCGCGGGTGGTGTCGGAGATCAGGATCTGGCCGCCATGGGCCGCCGAGGAGATGCGCGCAGCGCGGTGCACGTCGATGCCGACGTAGTCACCGCCGCCCAGAGCCGCCTCGCCAGTATGCAGACCCATGCGCACGCGGATCGGGCGGCCGTCTGGCCAGGTGTGCTCGAACAAAGCCCGCTGGGCTTGGGCTGCCGCGGCGGCCGCGCGCACGGCGCTCGTGAACACGACGAAGAACGAATCGCCTTCCAAGCGCGCCTGCTGCCCGCCATGCTGGCTAATCGCCTCGCGAATGAGGCGGTGGTGATCTTCCAGGGTGGCGCGGAACCGTTCGCCCAGCTCCTGCAACAACTGGGTCGACCCCTCGATGTCGGTGAAGAGAAAGGTGAGTGTCCCGGTCGGAAGCTCGCGTGAAGACGTCATTTCGTGCGGGCTATCCTACGTCGATTTGGCCGCGGAGTCGTTCCCGGCGTTTGGGCGCGTCTGTGGCTGCGCAGCTCGTGGGTGGCTTCCCCGGGGGCGCATGGCCGGTAACGCCGAGGCTCGGTCAGCGCCCGGTACAAGTCGGCGGTCGCCAGGAACCGGGCGAGCGGCAGCAGACCAGACGCCGGGAGACCGCGGAAGGACCGGAGCCATCGAGCCGTTCGTGGTGGCCGGACGCGAGCGCCCCAATCGGGGGCCCAGGGCACGCGATCGGCTGAGCACACGATGGGCGACGGATGTTTCCATCAGCCGTGGCATCCGCGCCAGGGCGGTGGCAAGCGCGCGCTGGTGATCGGTTGACCGGGCTGGAGCGCCCGTGGAGGATGGCCGCTCGCACCGGGTGGATGACCTGGTTGCGGAAGATCAATCACGTCGCCGGCACCGAACTGCCGCCGGTCGCCGAAGTGCAGCTGCTACGGATTGTCCTGGAGGCCCTTGGCCAACGTACGCAAACATGCCCAGGCAAGGCGGGTTGCGGTCCGCTTGTTGTCCGCCGACAAGGCGTGGCAGGTCTGCGCGGAAGACGACGGCGCAGGCTTCAGCCCAAGCGCGATCACCACCAATAAGCAAGGTCGCACCAAGCTCCACCTGCGCAGTCAGGCCGAAGCCGCGCTGCTACGCTCCCAGGCACAAGGAGCGACGTGACCTCCCAGCTGGATAGTTGCATTGGTTCGCAGCGACGTCCGCGGCAGCGTGAAGAAAGTTCGTCTCAGGTGCGGACGCAGCGTGGCGGCAGTCACCTAGGATGAACGGCACTGGCGAAATGCAGCTTCAGACAGGCGAAGCAACATCTGGCGAACTGACGGTCGTCGACGAAGCGGTCACGGGGCGG
>DASXRR010000170.1:0-11777 GCA_036506475.1 Chloroflexota bacterium | reverse complement strand
GCAAGTCGCGTGACACGCCGATCCACACGTCTTGACTATTTCTCGTGCTCCAGACCTGCGGTCGATTCGTCACTCTGAAGTGGCCACATGCTCCCATGTAATGGAGGGCAGTCCCGCCCAGACTCCTCGCCCTTGGACCCGACGCTGGTCAGCCGCGCCAACGACGCCATCGCTCGCGCACTCGAAGGCGGACGCGCGCTCACCCGCTCCGAGCTCGGCGTCGCGCTCACCGAGGACGGCATCGACTGGCGCAACGACCGTGGACTGCTCGCGCATCTCGCCCCGGCCGCCGAGCTCGAAGCGGTCATTTGCCGTGGCCCGCTCAAGGGTTCGCAGCACACGTAGGCGCTGCTCGACGAGCACATTCCAGCGGCGCAGTCGCTCCCACGTGACGAAGCGATCGGTGAGCTGGTCGCGCGCTACTTCACGAGTCACGGGCCAGCCACGCTGAATGACTTTGCCAGGTAGTCGGGCCTGACGGTCGGTGCTGCGCGCCAGGCGCTCGCGGCGTTCGGGAGTCGCTTCACGAGCCAACAGGTGGGCGAGCTCACCTGCTGGTTCAATCCTCGCACCGTGTTCAGCGGAACGGGCTGCCCGAGGCTCATGCTCCTGCCCAACTATGACGAGTTCACGGTTGCGTACCGCTCGCGCGAGCTGTTCTATCCGCGCGAGATCACGTACACGCCCGGGCCGCGCTACGACGCGCCATTCGGCAACGTGATCGTTGGCGACGGTGTCGTGCTCGGGATCTGGAAGCGCTCGGTGGGCAAGGGACACTTGTCGATCGAGCCGGAGTGGTTCAACCCGCCAACGCCCGGGCAGGCCGCCGCGTTTGACGAGGCTTTCGCGTGCTACGCGGAATTCATGGGCATGGCGGTTTCATAAGCTCCATCCAACCGATGGACCGGCACACGCGGTTCTTCATGATGTCCAGCTGCTCGAGGCCCGACCGGTCTAACTCTCCCCCACAGGTGGGTGCTGGCCAGGCGGGCGCCTTCCACGAGCGACCTGAGCTTGGCCCAGCCAATATCCGGATAGGACCGCCCGCCCAGACCACAGTCGACACTGGCGACAACATTCTCTTTGCCCATCAGGTCGGCGTAGCGCTCGATGCGATACGCCACCAGCTCCGGCGGCTCGACGGTCGTCGTCTTGTGCGCGATGACGCCCGGAAAGTACGCCTTGCCGTCCGGTAGCTTGAAGGTCTCGAAGAGTTGAAAGTCCAGTACGTGTCGCACGTCAGCCGCTTCAACCGAATACGCGCCCACGTTCAGCTTGGGCAGCAGATCGACCACCCACTCGAACGGCATGTCGGTCGTGTGTGGCGTGTGAAAGCTGCCCCAGCACGTGTGATACAGAATGCGCTCCTCCGGAATGTCGCGCAGCCCCCAGTTGGTGGCCTCGATGCGCGCCTCGCAATCCACGCGGTACTCCTCGCGGCTCATCGGCGGCTCGACCACGGTGTTGCGCGTGCACAGTGCCGGATCGTCGATCTGTAACGTGAAGCCGGCCTCGATCACGGCCAGGTAATCGAGTCGCAGGATGTCCGCCATCGCGTAGTTATAGGTGTCGCGGTCGACGTAGTACTCGTCGTGCAGCGCGTGGCCGAGCCAGCCTGGACCGAGCACCGGGAAGACAAAGTCCTCGACGCGTTCTCCAGCGGCCAGGATGGCGTCCCTGGTGCGCTGCACTTCGCGCCGCACCGCGGCGCCGTCGGTGACCTGGATGGGACCGGTGATCACCTGGTACATGTCCGCCGGCGGGTTAGCGCGGCCGCCTGGCATGGGCGTATTTCCGAGCTGGTCGTAGATCTCATAAAAGGCGCGGAACTCGGGCATGCGCCCTTCACGGCGCGCGCTCAAATTGTTGAAGCCCGCCTCGCCTGGCCTGAGCGACCGAACCGTGACCCCGCTGCAGCGGTCGTCGTACCAGCGTTGGTCGCGCACCTTCCAGAACTCGCCGTCGCTCAGAATGTCGAGGCCGATCTCGCGCTGGCGACGAATCATCTCCTGGATGCCGTCGCCGACGAGCTCGTCGAATCGCCGCGCGTCGCCGCTGCGCCGCGCCTGCAGGACCGCGGCGTAGTTCTCCGGATTGGGCAGCCGGCCGGGATGGGTGGTCAGGATTCGGTCCGTACTCCGCAACAACGCGCAATCTCCTCTCGGGCTCGTCTACAACAGCATACGGCCGGTGTCGATTCGGGCCGATCCCATTCGTGTAGCAGGTGACACCGCAGGAAAGGAGTCACTGATGTCTCTTCAGATCGAGCCGCGAACGCTGCTCAGTGGTCTGGTGGTTGGCGAGTCGCCGCGCTGGCATGACGGGCGGCTGTGGTTCTGCAATTGGGGCGCCCAGGAGGTCGTCGCCGCGGACGTGCACGGCCAGCGTGAGGTCATCGCCCACAACTCGGCGCCGGCGGGCTACTCGATCGACTGGCTACCGGACGGCCGGCTGCTGATGACCGGCCACGAGCTGCAGCGCCGTGAGGCGGACGGCTCGTTCGTCAGGCACGCCGACCTCAGCGATCTGTCGCAGTACGGCTGGAACGAGATCGTCGTCGACGGGCGCGGCAATATCTACGTCAACAGCGTCGGCTTCAACTTTGGCCAGGAGGCATTTCGCCCTGGCATGATCGCTCTGGTCACCCCCGACGGCACATCCCGCCAGGTGGCCGACGACATCCATTTCCCGAACGGCATGGTCGTGACGCCGGACAATAAGACGTTAATTGTCGCCGAGTCGTTCAAGGGCCACCTCACCGCGTTCGATATCGATGCCGACGGCTTGCTCGCGAACCGTCGCATCTGGGCCGACCTGGGCGGCGGCCCCGGCGGCGGCGACGGCATCTGCCTCGATGCCGAAGGCGCTATCTGGTGCTCGGTGCTCTACGAGAGCCAGCCAGCATGCTGGCGCGTCCGCGAGGGCGGCGAGGTGCTCCAGCGCGTCAATCTTGACCGTGGCTGCTTCGCCTGTATGCTCGGCGGCGAGGATCGCCAGACGTTGTTCATGATGGTCGCGGAGTGGCGCGGGATCGAGCGCATGGCCGAAATATTCAGCGAACAGACGGGGCAGGTGCTGACCGTCCGCGCGCCAGCGCCGGGCGTTGGCTGGCCGTGAGGGGGAGTTAATAACAGATGAAGCAGTACATCCTGACGATCTATCAACCCGATGGACCACCACCGTCGCGCGAGCAGCTGGAGCCCGTCATGCGCACCATTGGCGCGCTCAACGAGGAGATTCAGGCCGCGGGCGCCTGGGTGTTCACGGCCGGACTCCATCCTCCGCACACGGCCACCGTCATGCAGTTGCGCGACGGTGACGTGCTGATGACTGATGGTCCGTATGCCGAGGGCAAGGAGTACATCGGCGGCTTCACGATCGTCAGCGCTCCGGACCTCGACGCGGCGCTCGGCTGGGCGCGCAAGCTCGCCCAGGCGCTCACGTTCGACCAGCGCTCCGGTCTGGCTGTTGAAGTGCGGCCGCTGCAGGGCGAGATCGCCAACCCCGAGACGTGACGCTCGCTCCGTCCGACGTACGCGGCGCTATCGAGCGCCGCGTCGCGGCGAGCCTGGGCCTGACCGTTCGAGCGTGGTCACGCGTCAGCGGCGGAACCCAGAACCGGTTGTTTCAGCTCCGCACACACGAGGGGCCCTTGCTGCTCGCCAAGCTGTACGCGGTCGATCGCTGGCCGCGGCTCGAGACGGAGTATGCGACGCTCCATGCGCTCAACGAACGTGACCTGGCAGGCGTACCGCGGGCACTGCTGCGCGACGATGACCTGTCATATGGGGTGTATTCGTTCGAACCCGGTGAAATCCGATCCGCCAGCCAGCTAACGCGGGCCAATGTCGAAGCCATCGCCGCGTTCCTGGTCTCCCTGCACCGGTTCGGCCCTGACGATCTGGCGTCGACGACGCTGGTGCCCGCGGTCGACGCCATGGTCTCGCCAGCCGCGTACCGCCGGATGATCGACGGCCGCCTGGCGGCCGCGTCGCAACGCTTGCCACAAGGGGTTCCGTCCGAGGTCGATCGATTACTCGACCAGTTGAGCGATGCGGAGGAATTGCCGCGTCATCTCTGGCGCCTGACCAGCGGCGATTTCGGACCGCAGAACATGCTCTTCACCGCCGACGGCACGCTGACCGTGTGCGACTTCGAATCCGCCGGCTGGGACGACCCCGCCCACGCGGTGATGGGCTTCGTCGCCCACGCAGCCACCGAGGAGTTGCCGCCCGAACGTGCCACCGCCTTCCTGGGCGCGTTTGCCAGCCTCGCCCGCCTCTCACCCGCCGAACAAGCCCGCTACGAGCGCGTCGGCCGCATCCTCGACGTCGAATGGGTGGCCGTGTACGCCTCCGCACTGAGCCCCGACGCGATCGCCAATAAGCGCTCGGCGGTGGCCGACTTCAACGCAGACACCCACATCGCCAACGCGCTCGCCAGGATCGAGCAACGTCTGGCGCGCGCCACCGCCGGCCGCGGTTACCCGTTCCCCTCCTGACCGCCCGAGTCCACGCGCGGCTTGCCTTCGGCATCAAACCAGCACACGACCAGTGTCATTCGTGACCAACCGTCGTCTGCTGGTGTCCAACAAGACGAGTCGGTTACCCCACGGATCCTCGACCACCGCGCATCTGCCGATTGGAATGTCGAATGGCTCGACAATGACGCGTCCACCCGCCCGACTGATTGCCGCCGCCGCGTCGTCGGCCGACGTCACGGTCAGGTTGGCCTCCAGCTCCGGCCGCTCTGTCTGGACGACGATCTCCGCATCAGACTCCGGCATGTGCAGCCAGGCTGTACTGTCGTGCACGACGCGGTCGGTCAGTACAAGCCCAGTCCCGTTGTATGCCCAGTCGATCACCAGTGATCGAGCAACGACTTAACTTAAGTGAAGAGTAGAATCCCCCAGTTTTTGGCCAATTGTGAACTTGAGACGGTGGTTTCGGCCGCACGACAAAAATATGTATTTCGTGCCAGGCGCGGAACGTCTTGGAGACGCCTGAGTCGTGCTCAGGCGACGGCTAGTTGAGCGCGGAGCAACTTCCGCTTCCTGCTGTTGCGCTTGCTGCGCTCGATCTCAGTCAGCCGTGCTGGTTATTCGAGTGATACCACGCCCGCGCCCACGGCGCTGCGACACGCCCGTCAGCGGCCGTAGTAGCCGGACTTAGTGGCCTTGTTGCGGATTCTGTGGAATCAGAAATCAAGAGGTTTCCACACTCGTTTCAAACCAGCGTTATCGAAAGTGTGCCAGAGCCAGGTTGTCATGGCCGCCGACACGTGAGTTCAAATCCACACAATCGTTCTAGCGTTGGGCAGGATGCCGGTCGAGCGCGTCACGAAATGGATGAGGTGTTTTCGCAGATTTGCGGCAAAGCTGGCCCGGATGTGGCGCTGGGCGAAGGGGTGTCAAGGGGGTCCATATATACGCCCCATGGCGCGCCGGGGCGGGGTTTTATCTGCCCCACCCCTTCACGCAGTCAATAGCCGGCCGACGTATCCAAATCGACACCACACGCTCGTCGAACAACTCGAAGCGCGCCACGATCATCTCGCGGGAGCAGCGAGGAACTCAGCCATCGTCGCGAAGCCCGCAGTGCCAGGCGAGTCGCTTCTCTGGGGACGGCACAGGCCCAGTGGGCGGTCGAAATCAACTTGCAGAGCACCTGACTCGGCGCCTTCACCACTTTTCCGCAGGCGCGCTACGCGGCTCGAGGCGATTGGACTGAGGTTTCGGCGGGTGCTGGTCGTCCAAAAAGGTAACCCTGACCAAGCTCGCAGCCGACCTCGACCAACAAAGCCTGTTGCGATACCGTCTCGATCCCTTCGGCAGTGACGGTCAGGTTCAGGCTCTTGGCGAGCGCAAGGACGCTGCGCACGATCGCCGCGTCATGGGGATCAGTCACGATGCCTGAGACAAATGATCGGTCTATCTTCAGCGTCTCGATCGGGAAGCGCTTCAAGTAGGCCAGCGACGAGTACCCAGTGCCGAAGTCATCAATGGCGATGCGTACGCCCAGCCTGGACAAGGCGCTCAACGTCGCATTGGCTTCATCAACATCGTGCATGATGACGCTCTCGGTGATCTCCAGCTTCAGCGACCGAGGATCCAGGCCGGCCCGTTTGAGTGCCCGCTTGATGTCGTCGACAAGTGACGGGTGCTGGAACTGGCGCGCGGAGAGATTCACATTCATGACCAGCGCCGGCGAGCCGGCCTGCGGCTGCCACACACGCGCCTGCTGGCAAGCTTGTTCGAGTACCCATTGTCCGAGCGGGACGATCAGCCCGGTCTCCTCGGCGATGGGGATGAAGTCATTGGGCGGAACCAGACCATGCTTCGGGTGTTGCCAGCGGACCAGCGCTTCCCAGCCGACCAGTTCACCGCTGATGAGTTCGACAATCGGCTGATAGAACACCCGGAACTCACCGGCGCCGAGCGCGCGCCGAAGCTCGTTTTCCAGGTCGAGTCGGCGCATGGCCGCTGCTTCCAGGCCGGGTTGGAACAATGCGCTGCGCGCCTTGCCGCTCGTCTTGGCCTGGTACAGCGCGAGGTCCGCGTCACGCAGCAGGTCGGCGGGTCGTTCTCGACCAGATCTGCTCATGGCAACGCCGAAACTTGCCTCGATCACCATGGACCGGCCTTCGATCTCGATCGGTGCGCGTAGTGCGGCCGCTAGACGGTCGGCCGCGGCAAGTGCTTCGGACGCGTCTGCCGAGTCCTCCAGTAGCACGACGAATTCATCTCCGCCGAAGCGCGCAAGCGTATCCCCCGCCCGCGTGGCCTCGCGCAGTCGTGTGGCGACACGACGCAGGAGGGTGTCACCTACATCGTGACCCAAGCTGTCGTTGACCAGCTTGAAGTTGTCGAGGTCGACAAACACAACGCCAACCGGCCGTCGACGGCGATTGTTCCGCAGCAACGCCTGGTCAAGGCGGTCCAACATCAACGCCCGGTTCGGTAAGCCCGTGAGCGCGTCGTGGAAGGCCATGCGGCTCAATTCGGCAACGTGGCGCGCGTTCTCCAAAGCGACAGTGATTCGTTCTGCGACCAGAACGAAGTACGCCTGGTCGTCCGAGTCAGATGCCTTCACACTGCTCGAGAGGATGCCGAAAGCGCCTCCGGCCGTGTCGCCCTGTTTCAATGGCACGACGTGCCAGGTTTTCGCGACGGAGTCAACCCCAGGTGGCGTAATCACGAGTGCCAGCTCACCAGTGCCCATCGATTGCGCAGTCAGCTGCGATGCGATGCGCCGCGCGTCGGGCCCGGAGGCGGTGCCATCGGCCAGGTGGACTGGTGGCTCCGTCAGCTCGACAAAGCAGCCGGTGACGGTGCCGACGGTGCGCAGATGGGCCGCCGCCACCTCAAAGACTTGCTCGACGGTGAATGCCGCCGAGAGCGCGCGGCCAAGACGGTCGAGCGAGGCGATCTGGTTGGCCTTGCGATTGCGCGCGCCGATCGACCGCAGGGCGAGGTGAGAAATCAGCGCCGGTGAGAGGCCCGCCAGGAGCCACGCGGGTCCCTGCACCCACTCGTGCGCGGCAAGCCCGCCGACAACCGCGACCGCGAACTCGGCGGGCGCGGAATGTCGGGCGTTGGTGGCCAGGAGACGCCAGAAGGATCCGCCGCTAGCGAGGGCCGTGATGCCAACTACTGGCAGGGTATTGACCAGGTAATAGGTCAGGATGACCCCAAAGAAACCCGCTACGCGCGACCAATCCTGATCGGCAAGCGCATCGCCTGACACGCCCAACCCTGCGGCAACGATGCCAGCGCTGCCTACGCTCAACATGGTGCCAGCGACGTTGAACACCAGACGCTGCAAAGGACTTCGTCCGCGCAGCTCGTCCACCAGCATCCCCGCACCGGCGAGCAGCGCTGCGATGGGTGGCGGGAGGAGCAGGATGGCCGCAATGTGCGGGATCGTCGCTACAGAAACGACGTAGCGACCGCCTTCCTCCTCGTCGTCGTTGGCTTGTGAAAGCTCTACGCCACCCGCCTCGCTGAAAACGATCGCGGCAAACAGCAGCACTGCGCCCCACCACGACCAGTTGAGTGAGCCGAACGGTAGGGCGACGGACCCGCCGAGGACGACGCACGCCGCCACACAAACCAGGGCGATGAAGTACGGCACGGGCAGTCGAGGTGGCGGGCGATCCACGTACCGACTATCGGCACGTGTGCCACTCAGATTAGGTACTGGTTTGATCCCCCGTGCGGGGGTACCAGGTTCACCCGTCGCGGGGCGGCTGGCTCAACTCAGTTGGACGACCATTGAACCAAGCTACGAAACGGCAAACCCACCGAAAGGCGGGGACGCAAAGCCACGGGTCTACACCTCAGCTTGCATGGGGCACGATCGCCGGGCCGCCGAACGCACGAATCGGGCGCTACAAGTCGCGCCCTGAGGAGCTAACCCATTGGGCACACCAACACGTCTTTGGTCCGCACTACTGGCAGGGGTCCTGCTGAGCTCGGCGCTGCTGCCTGGGCTGGCCAGCGCCGAACCGGCACCGCAGGTGAGCCTCGACCCCAAAGTCAAGATGCACCCGCTGCTGCAATATGGCGCCCAGGCTGACCCGCTCGCGTCGGAACGTGTCATCGTCCAGATGACCAAAGCCGACGTCAAGCCACGCGACATCGCAGCGCGCGTGCCGGGGCTGCGCATCGACGAGGACTTCGATGTGCTTCCGGCGTTTGTCGCCAGCGTGCCGCACAACACTCTGCCGCTGTTGGCAAGCCTGCCAAGCGTGCGGTACGTGTCGCCCGATGGCGCCGTGCAAGTCATCTCGAATGCTGCGCCCGGTAAAGACAAGCATCTCGCCAAACCGAAGGCGCCGAGGGCTGTCAAGTCGAAGAAGCACATCGACTCGACCAGGCTGGTGACGACGTTCCCGTTCGATACGCGCGCGACGGATGCCTGGTCAGGGCAGATCGATGGTCACGCCATCACCGGGTCGGAAATTGCCGTCGCGGTGATCGACAGCGGCATCGACCCGAATCACCCGGATCTTGCTGGCCAGGTGCTGGCAATCAACGTCAATCGCCATTCGAGCTCGGCCGAGGACGGCTATGGGCACGGCACGCACGTCGCTGGCGTGATCAACGGGCACGATGCAGCGCTGCAGTACCTCGGCATCGCCCCCAACGCCACGTTGATCAGTGTGAAGATCGCCGACGATGACGGTACCGCTTTCGAATCGGACCTCCTCCGCGGGCTCAACTGGGTCTATCTCTATGGTGATAGCTACAAGATCAAAGCCCTCAATCTGTCGGTCTCGGTAGCGATTCCAGAGAGCTATGCCACCAGCCCCGTCAACGCGGCGGTCGAGCGCCTTTGGAACAGCGATGTGACCGTCGTCGCCTCGGCCGGCAACCTTGGCGACGCTCAGGACGCGGTCTGGTATGCGCCTGGCAACGACCCGTACGTGATCACGGTCGGCTGCCTCGACGACAATGGCACCGTTGCGCCAGGCGACGATAGCTTGTGTCCGATCAGCAGCCGCGGTGTGACGGAAGATGGATTCGCCAAGCCGGATCTCGTTGCGCCTGGGCGCAAGATTCTGAGCGCGCTGGCGTCCGGTGTTGCTGGCGAAGAACCGGCGCTGGCAGCCGAGTTTCCCGATCGTGTCACCAAGGATGGGCACATTCGGCTGAGTGGCACGTCGATGGCCGCGCCGATGGTGACTGGTGCGGTCGCCCTCCTGCTCCAACGGAAAGGCGACCTGACGCCGGGCCAGATCAAGCAGATCCTGACCAGCACGGCCATGAGCTATCCCGGCCAGCTCGACCGCGCGGGCGCGCTCAACATCGCGGCGGCGCTGGCCGCGGCGGAACATCCGAGCGCGCCCAAGGTATACGTGCCAGTACCTTCCAGTGGTGTGATGCCGCCCCGTGATACTCAGGCACTGCTCTGGGATGGCGCCCGCTGGGGCAACGCCTACTTTGACGGCGCACGCTGGGGCAACGCCTACTTTGACGGGGCGCGCTGGGGTGCTGCCGAGTGGGATGGCGCCCGATGGGGCGCAGCCTACTGGGATGGCGCGCGCTGGGGCGCAGCCTACTGGAACGGCGCCCGCTGGGGTAATAGCTCGTTTGACGGCGCGCGCTGGGGGAACAGCCGATTCGACGGCGCGCGCTGGGGCAACGGCACGTGGGACTGACCTCGGTCAGCCCGCGGGCCGCGCGCTGGGAGCGGTCAGCGTTGCCCGCTCCCAGCGGCCCTCTCTTCAGTTCGCGGCTGTTGCTGCGCCCATACCGACTGGACGATGCGGCGACGGTCTTCGCTGCGATCGAAGAAACGCGTGCATCGCTCGAGCGGTGGGTGCCCGATATCGGCCACCGCCGCAGCGTCGCGGACGTCCGCTCAGGACTCGCGTTTCTGAGCGCGGCCGCGGCCAAAGATTGCAGCCGCTTCGTGCTGGGCGTTTGGGATCGATCGACGGACGAATTCCTCGGCGAAATCGGTCTCTATACCATCGACCATGAGCGTCATGTTGGCGAGGTTGGCTACTGGCTTCGCGAGCGCGCTCGCGGGCACGGCTTCATCGCGGAAGCACTCGAGACGCTCGCAGAGCACGCACAGCACATGATTGGCTTGCGTTACCTCGAGGCGCACGTCGCTTCGGAGAACGCTGCCAGCCGACGGGTCCTGGAGCGACTCGGTTTCACCGTGGTCGGGCATCGTGCACCAGCCCCGCATTGGGATGGCGAGGTTGCCGACGTGCTGATTTACTCCCGAGCCACCAGGGGCGGCCTGTAGCCGGCGCGAACGACCTGCTCGTCTGTCAACTGCCCTCAACACAGCATTGCGCCTGCCGAGTTGACCTCATCCAGCCCGGACACGATCCTCGCGCCCGCGCCGATTGATGCACCGCTCCACGGCGCAACGTCCAGCTCGCGAGTCCTGACTTGCGCCGCGGCGCGGCGCGAACACATGCCGCTACAGGGTCCGCTGCAAAACTTCGTGCAAGCCTGGGGTTACGCGCGCCATGCGCGGGCAACATCAGTCGCCATCAAGTACTGCCGCTGCCTCCACTTCTCGTGTGCTCTTGGCGCACCTCCTGCATGTCCCCACGGATAACATCGCACGCCTCGACGCTTCAGTTGATGTCGAGCTCCTGGCATGCTTGGTTTGTGGCGGCACTGGCAGTCATTTGCAGGCAACACGGTCTGCTGGACTGGCGAATCTGGCAAAGTAGGGCAGGTTGGGCGGCGGCCCATCATGCGACGCGATGTCAGCTGTAATGCCTGTTGCTGCGTCGAGCGCATTCAAGGTGGACCGCCCTGTTGCTGGCTGCGTCGAAAGTTCAAAAGGATTGAGCCGGTGTATCGAGGATGCGGCAAGCTGGATTTACCTGCCCGCCCTGGGGCGTTGGCGCGGACGTGTTCCTCGATCGGGGGCGCATCCGCACACCACGGATGTGTCGAGCTCTGGGGCGATCAACCTGGGCGACTCGTCGTCGGCTTGACCCCGCCACAGCATTGGCCCCGGGAGTTTCTGAAACACGTGACATCTTCGGGAACCGTGAGCGGAAGCCAGGGCGCATGCGCTTCCGATCAGGCTGCACCCGCGCCAGACCTGCGCCCGCTCCACGAACGCGCCAGTCGCCACTTCGTCGAGCACGTACGAGCAATCGCCCCTGGGACCAGTGGCACCTGCCATCGCCGTGCTCGGACTGGGACGTTCGAGCCCTAGTCGACCCTGTGATCCGCTGGAATACGTTCGTCCCGGAGCTCCTGGCCGGTCGAAGCCTCGCCGAGATGTGCGACCCGCTCA
>DASXRR010000169.1:0-6097 GCA_036506475.1 Chloroflexota bacterium | reverse complement strand
GGACCTCAGCACATGGAAGGTCATCATCGGCGGCTCGGCGCTGCCCAAAGCGCTCGCCCAGGCAGCGGTCGATCGCGGCATCGACGTGTTCGGCGGCTACGGCATGTCCGAGACCTGCCCAATTCTCACACTCGCTCAGCTGACACCCACGACCGAAGTCGCACTCGAGACGCGCGTGAAGGCGGGGCGGCCGATTCCGATGGTGGAGCTGCGGACGGTCGACGACGAGATGGTCGACTCTAGGCCGAGCGGAGAGGTGGTGGTCCGCGCACCGTGGCTTACGCAGAGCTACTACAAGGAAGTCCACAACTCGGAGACATTGTGGCGCGGCGGCTATTTGCACACCGGCGACATCGGCGCCATCGACGACAACGGCTACCTCCAGATCACCGATCGCATCAAAGACGTCATCAAGTCAGGGGGCGAGTGGATCTCGTCGCTCGACGTGGAGGACATTCTGTTGCAACACGCATCGGTGAGCGAAGCCGCCGTCATCGGAGTTCCCGACGAGCGCTGGGGCGAGCGGCCATTGGCGCTCATCGTCGCCAGGTCACCCGTGAGTGAAGACGACCTGAAGGCGCACGTCAGTCAATTCGCCATCCGCGGCGTGATTTCGCAGTGGGCGGTGCCGAGCCGCGTGTTGTTCGTGGACACGCTCGACAAGACCAGCGTTGGCAAGCTCGACAAGAAGCTGATGCGGCAGAAATACGCATGAACCGCCCGGGTGATTTCTACGCGATCGAATGTCTGCTACCCGAAGCCGATCGGGCTTTGCTCAGCCGCGTTCAGGCGTTCATGGAGGAGCACGTCGCTCCGGTCATCAACCGCTACTGGCTGCGCGCGGAGTTTCCGTTCGAGATTCTGCCGCCGATGCGCGAGCTGGGTATTGCGGGACTTCCTTACACCGGCGGCAGCGCGGTACTCGATGGACTGATCAGCATGGAGGTCGCGCGTGTCGATTGCTCTATCGCCACGTTCCTGGGCGTCCACAGCGGCCTGGCAATGGGCTCCATTTTCCTGTGCGGCTCGGAGGCGCAGCGCCAGCGCTGGCTGCCTCCGATGCAGCGCTTGGAATTAATTGGCGCTTTCGGTCTCACCGAACCGGAGGTCGGCTCCGGCGCCGCCCGCGGTCTGGCGACGACTGCGAAACGCCACGGAGACACGTGGGTGCTCAATGGCCGCAAGAAGTGGATCGGCAATGCCACCTTCGCCGACGTGACGGTCATCTGGGCCAGAGACGTCGACGACAACCAGGTCAAAGGGTTCCTCGTCGAGAAGGGCACGCCCGGCTTCTGCCCGCAGAAGATGGAGGGCAAGATGGCGTTGCGCGTGGTCCAGAACGCGCACATCACCCTGCAGGACTGCGCGGTTGCGGAGGCCAATCGACTGCAGGCCGCCAACAGTTTCCGTGACACCGCTGCCGTGCTGCGGATGACGCGCGCAAGCGTCGCCTGGCAGGCGGTCGGATGTGCCATGGGCGCCTACGAGCTGGCGCTCGCCTATGCAATGGAGCGGGAGCAGTTCGGCCGACCAATTGCCGGCTTTCAGCTCGTTCAGGACCTGCTTGTGCGCATGCTCGGCAACGTGACCGCTGCCCAATGCATGGCGCTGCGTCTGGCGCAATTGCAGGACGCGGGTCAGATGACGGATGAACATGCGTCGCTGGCGAAGGCGTTCTGTACGGTGCGCGCACGCGAAACGGCCGGGCTGGCGCGCGAGCTTCTGGCGGGCAACGGCATTCTGCTGGAGCACCACGTCGGGCGCTTCGTGGCCGATGCCGAGGCCATCTACTCATATGAAGGTACACGCGAAATGAACACTTTGATCGTGGGGCGCGCCATCACCGGGATGGGCGCGTTTGTGTAGCCATGGACAACGACAAGCGCTTCAGCGATCCAGCCTTCCAGGACAATCCGTTCTACCGGACCTGGATGCAAACTTACCTCGCCTGGTGTCGCGGGTTGGACGACCTGGTCGACGCCTCCAGTCTGGCGCCCGCCGACGCGAGCCGAGCGCGCTTCGGGCTCGGTCTCTTGACAGACGCACTTGCTCCAACGAATACGTTGTTGGGCAACCCGGCGGCGCTCAGAAAATTCTTCGATACGGGCGGAGCAAGCGCGGCGCGCGGCTTGACCCACATGCTCGAGGACGTGGCTACCAACCACGGCATGCCGTCGCAGGTCGACAAGAGCGCCTTCAAGGTTGGTGGCAATCTCGCGTGCACGCCCGGCAGCGTTGTGTATCGAAACGAGGTACTGGAGCTGATCCAGTATGCGCCCGCGACACCGACCGTCTTCAAGCGACCGCTGCTGGCGATTCCACCGCAGATCAACAAGTTCTACGTGCTCGACCTGGCGCCTGGCCGGAGTCTGCTGGAGTTCCTGGTGCGCAGCGGCGTGCAGACGTTCGTCGTGAGCTGGCGAAACCCGGCCGCCGCGCAACGCGACTGGGGTTTGGATACCTACCTCGCAGCGGTCATGGAGGGGATCGATGCGGTCCGCGACATCACCGCCAGCGACGATCTGAATGTGATGGGCGCCTGCTCAGGCGGAATTAGCACCGCGCTCCTGCTTCGCAAGCTCGCGGCCGCGCACGACGCGCGAGTCCATTCGGCGACGTTCATGGTGACCGCGCTCGACGGCGGGATCGAATCGCAACTCGGCCTGCTGGCGACGCCGGCTGCCATCGAGGCGGCTCGGCTCAGGTCGCGCCAGAAAGGCATGCTGGAGGGGCACGAGCTGGCGCAGGCGTTCGCCTGGCTGCGTGCCAACGACCTGGTCTGGCCGTACTGGGTGAACAACTACCTGCTGGGCGAGGACCCGCGCGCGTTCGACATCCTGTACTGGAACAACGACACGACCAACCTGCCGGCCAGGCTGCACAGCGACTTTCTCGACCTGCTCGGCAAGACGATCGACCTTTCTGATGTGGTGCTGGACTCGTATGTCATTGCTGGCGTGACGGACCACATCACTCCGTGGCAGTCCTGTTACCAGACGACGCAGGTGGTTGGTGGGCAGTCCGAATTCGTCTTGAGCTCGAGTGGCCACGTGCAGAGCATCATCAATCCACCCGGCAATCCCAAGGCGAGTTTTCTCCTGAATGCGCAGCCGGCGAAGGACGCGGATGCGTGGATGGCTGGTGCGCAGCAACATGCGGGCTCGTGGTGGGAACACTGGCGCACCTGGCTGACGGCACGCTCCGCTGGACGCAAACGCGCATCCAGTCGGCCGGGCAATCGTCGCTATCGAGCGAGCGCACCTGCTCCAGGGACGTATGTGCTCCAGAACTGAATCGACTGCGACCGTGATCGACGTTGACGGGCAGCTTCTCCGTCTAGCGGTGCAACCCGCCGCGGACGCGACTCCGCCGCTGCTGCTCCTCAACGGACTCGGTGCGAACCTGGAGCTCTTGGAGCCGTTTGTCGACGCCCTCGGCGACAACGTTGGCACGATACGCATCGACCTCCCAGGCGTGGGCGGCTCGCCGCCGCCACCGCTACCGCTGCGCATGCCTGGACTGGCACGTCTTGTGGCACGCGCGCTCGAGCGCGTCGGCTACTCCGACGTGGACGTGCTCGGCATTTCGTGGGGCGGAGCGCTCGCTCAGCAATTTGCGTATCAGTATCCGCGCCGCTGCCGGCGACTGATCCTGGTGAGTACCGGCACCGGGGCGTTGATGGTGCCGGGCCGTCCCGACGCGTTGCTGATGCTGGCGAGTCCGCGTCGCTACCTGGACCCGGCGTACATGGCTTCGGTTGCGCCGCACCTGTATGGCGGACGCATGCGGTCGCTTCCGGAGCTGGCGCGGAAGTATGCGCGCAGCGCGTGGTCCGGCGGCGCGCGCGGCTACTACGGGCAGCTGTTCGCGAGCGTGGGTTGGACGAGCATCCACTGGCTATGGCGACTGCGCCAGCCGACGCTGATCATGTCGGGTCGCGACGACCCGATCGTGCCGTGGATCAACGGCTGGATCATGGCCAGGGTGATTCGGAATTCGCGACTGCACATCTTCGACGATGGCCATCTCGGTCTGCTGACCTCGGCCGCCGAGCTAGCACCGATCGTGCGCGCTTTTCTCGAAGAGTAATCGCGCCCGCGTTCTTCTACCCGGGCGCGTCGCCGACCGGCGGCTCTATGCTCCTCGCCGGGTGCAAGAAACCTACGACGACGACCTGACCACGTTCGAAGCGCATGGCGCGCCGCCCTTGCCCGCGCCGGAGCGGCAGGGGTACGTAGAGAACGACGGCGCGCGCATCTGGTACTCGTGGCATGGCAGCGGCTGGCCGGTCGTGTTGCTGCATGGTGGACTCGGGCACGGCAGCAACTGGGGGCATCAGGTGCTGGCACTCACAGCAGCCGGGTACCAGGTCGTGGCGATCGATAGCCGCGGGCACGGTCGAAGCACGCGGGACGAGCAGCCCTACTCGTACGAGCTGCTGGTGCCGCGCGTACTCGCCGAGGACGTCGTCATCCGCCGTATACAGCGCGGCGGCGCCCCGCTGTCGTAGGCGGCATCACTCCAGGTCTTTGACCAGCCGACACGTAGCGGGCAGTTGCTCCGTACTGAGCGTCCAAACACCTTCGCGCAAGCCACTTTCGCAGGCTTCGCTGGCTTGTGGACCATCATGGTCGCTGCCAGGATGCTGCCGTCGACGGTGCCGCCGCTGCGGCTGTTCGTTGGCGCGTCCGCGGCACAGAAGCATCCAGGCCGGATGGTCGCGTGCCTCATCGCAGGCTACCTGATGGTCTGGTCGCTGTTCGGCTGGATGGCGCTTGGCTTCGACGGCGGCGTCCATCGCGCCGTCGACGCGATGCCGTGGCTGGCGGACCGACCGTGGCTCGTGGGCGCGGCGGCACTCGCCCTGGCCCGGGCGTTTCAGTTCTCCGGGCTCAAGGACCGCTGCCTCACCCAGTGCCGCCACCCGGCCGCGTACATGCTGCGGCATTACCGGCGCGGTCCGCGGGCGGCGTTCAAGATGGGATTGGACCACGGGCTGTACTGCCTCGGCTGCTGCTGGGCGCTCATGCTAGTCATGTTCGCAGCCGGTGTCGCGGACCTGGTATGGATGGCAGCCCTCGGTGTCCTGATGACCTATGAGAAGGTCGGCCGCCATGGACAACGGGTGGGGGCAGTGGCCGGCGTCGCCGCCATCATGCTCGCCGCTCTGGTTGCACTGCACCTGGCCTGGGTGCCACCGCTGCTCTTATCCCACTCCGGATGAACGCGGGCTGCCCGCACCGCTCGCTACACCAGTCCAGCAGTGGACTGTCGGCTGATACGACGCGTCCGGGTTCTGGAAGGTTGCTCCCGAGGCCTGGTTCCGCGTCGCAGCGGTCAACTATCTGGGACCGTCATGATGGCCAGAGCCGCCGTGCCGCATCCAGCGCCGGTGGTGTGGCTGGCTTCCGATGCGTCGGCAGCTGTACACGGTCAGCCAGCCGGCAACGCCGCGGCGGCAACTTCGATTGCCGACCGGACGCGCTCGAGATCGGTGTCGGGCTGCGACCGAGAATACGGCTTGATCAATATTCCGCCGAACGCTTCGACAATCTCCGGATAGTCGTCCACGACGAAGTCCGGCTGGATGTCGACGCCACTGCGTTGCCACTGCGCCCGGTAATCGAACCGCGGCTTTTGAAAGCAGTCCGTCACGTACGCGGCGAGGCCGTGCCGCTCGACGACCTCCGCGCACCCATCTCGGGCGTCCGCACGCCCGACCAGATGTAGATGCGGTGGCCTTCGTCGACCAGTACTTTGAACGTCTCGCGCACGAGCGGGCGAAGCGAACCGTCATAGCCCAGGATCGTTTCGTCGACGTCGAAGAAGATGTTCATGTTGGACTGATCGTACGCGTGCGCCGCACGTATCCGACGCGCGTACCACGCAACTGGAGGCCCGCGGGCTAGTCGTAGCCGTAGTGGACGGGACAGCGCTCCACGTCCTCGCACTCGCATTCCGGCTCGATCGGGGGAGTCGCGTCACGCGTGGGATCGGCGTCGGCCGCCACTTGCGGTGGGTTCATGACACCAGTCTCGCATCGCCGCGTCATAAGAGATAGCCATCATACTCGGATGGCTTCCCATAGGCACAGCTG
>DASXRR010000168.1:0-5600 GCA_036506475.1 Chloroflexota bacterium | reverse complement strand
CCGATTGATACCGTCAAAGGCGGCGGTTTTGTAGCACTCAGCCAGCGTTGGGTAGTTGAACACCGTATTCACGAAGTACTCGATCGCGCCGCCGAACGTGAGCACCGCTTGACCAATGTGGACCAGCTCACTGGCCCCCTCGCCGATGATGTGCACGCCCAGCAACGCGTGCGTGTCGAGATGGAAGATCAGCTTCAACAGGCCGCTGGTATCGCCAATGATCTGACCGCGCGCAATCTCACGATAGTGCGCCTTACCGACCTCGTACGGCACACCAGCCTCGGTCAGCTCCTCCTCAGTGCGCCCGACCATCGAGATTTCGGGAATCGAGTAGATGCCATACGGGAACAGCGCCGGCACGCTAGACGAGTCGATGCCAAAGGCGTGGCAGGCCGCTAGCCGCCCTTGCTCCATAGAGGTCGAAGCCAGCGAGGGGAAGCCGATGACGTCGCCGACTGCATACACGTGCGGAACGCTCGTCTGGTAGTTCGCGTTGACTGGCAGACGACCACGATCGTCGACATTCAGTCCAGCTGCTGCCAGGTCGAGCATCGCCGTCGCGCCAGTGCGCCCAACGCTGTACAGGGCGGCGTCGGTCACGACCTGTTTGCCACTGGCGAGATGAATGCGCACCCGGTCGCCGTACGTGTCGGTGATCAGCTCCATGCCCGACACCTCTTCGCCAAGGCGCAAGGTGACGCGGTTTTCGCGCAGCTGATAGGCGAGCATGTCGATGATTTCGCTGTCCACGAAGGACAGCAGGCGCTGACGTTTGTCGATCAGCGTCACCCGCACACCGAGCGCAGCAAAGATGCTCGCGTACTCGAGACCGATGACGCCCGCGCCGACGACCGTCAGCGAACGCGGGAGACGCTTGAGCTGGAGGACATCGTCACTGCAGCACACGCGCTGGCCATCGAACGGGATGCCGGGATCGCGCGTGGCTTCCGTGCCCGTGGCGATGACCACACGTTCGGCACTGACTTCGCGGGTGCTGCGCGGTCCGGCGCCATTGACATCGGTCAAGCGCAGCGCGTTTGGACCGACGAAGGCGGCTTCGGCGGTGAACACCTCGACGTTGTTGCGTAACAGCTGATGGCGGGTCACGTCGATCTCGTGGCGGACCACGTGATCCGTGCGGAACTGCAAATCCTCCATCGTGATGTTCTGCTTGACGGTGTACGACGCGCCGTACAGGCCGCGCAGCCTGAACCCAGACAGATACAGGACCGCCTCGCGGAGGGTCTTGCTGGGGATGGTGCCGCTGTTGATGCACACGCCGCCGACGACCGTCTTGCGCTCGACCAGGGCAGTGCGCTTATTCAATTTGGCGGCTTGAATGGCTGCGCGCTGACCAGCTGGGCCCGAGCCGATGACCAGCATGTCGTACGTGAAGTCAGACATGGGCGATGTCGCTGCGCCTCAGGAGCGTACCGCGAGCGTGCCTCAGGTGCCCTGCTGGTACATCGGCAGGAGGCGGCGTTCGAGATGGTCGCCGACCAGGCGCTGAATCGGCGGTAGCTTGTCAGCATCCCACTCGCCGATGAACATGACGGCGAGGCCTGAGCGGCCGGCGCGCGCGGTGCGCCCAATGCGATGCACGTAGGCATCGGCGTCTTCGGGAATGTCGTAGTTGAAGACGTGCGAGACCTCAGGAATGTCCAGGCCGCGTGCGGCCACATCGGTGGCAATCAGAAACTTGAGCTTTCCCGCGCGGAAGTCGCGCAGCACATCCTCGCGGATGCGTTGGCTCATGTCGCCGTGAATCGCCGCCGCGGGCAGCCCGCGTCGGCGCAGCGAGCTATCGAGGCGGTCAACCCCAATTTTCGTCTGACGGAAGATCATGGCTCGTTCGGGCGGGTCCTGCTCGATCAGCGACACCAGGGCGTCCAGTTTGTCGCGGTCGGCGACCTCGTAGTAAACCTGCTCGACTTCTTCGACGGTCAGCCGCTGCGGCTGCACGTGCACCGTGGACGGCTCGAACATGTAGCGTCGCGACAGGATCCGAATCACGGTGGGCATGGTCGCCGAGAATAGAGACGTCTGCCGCTCGCGCGGCGTGCGGCGCAGGATGCGCTCGACGTCGGGCAGGAAGCCCATGTCGAGCATGCGATCGGCTTCGTCGAGCACGAGATAGTCAATCTCGTCCAGCAGGAGGGTGCCGCGTGAGATGTGGTCAAGCACACGGCCCGGTGTGCCCACGACGACATGTGCGCCAGCTTTCAAATCCTCGAACTGACGTCCATAACCGGCACCACCGTACAGCGTGACGACGCTGATGCCCGGAATGTACTTGCCAATTTTGCGCAGCTCTTCGCCGATCTGCTGCGCCAGCTCGCGCGTTGGCGCCAGGACGAGCGACTGCGGGTGCGGCTGGCTCTCGTCGATGCCCTCGATGAGCGGAATGCCAAACGCGGCGGTCTTACCCGTACCCGTTTGTGCCTGCCCGATCACGTCGAGACCGTCGAGCAGCAGCGGAATGACCCGCGCCTGGATCTCGGTGGGATTGACGAAGCCCATCTCCGCGATGGCGCGCGACACTTCGCTGCACAACGTGAGCTCGGAAAAGCTGCGGGCAGGTTGTGGCGCTGATACGTGCGGTTGTGGAGCTGGACTGGCCGGTGGAGGGACGATCGCGGCTCGCTTGGCCGAAGATGAATGTGTGGCGCCGGGGCGCGCCGGGCGTTTGACGGTTGGTATGGGAGTAGTAACCAGCGTTGGATCCTTTAATGTTGTTATACCCGCAAGCGTCACATCTGGTAGACAATGCACCATCTGACTGAGTACAACTCGCGCCGATTTGGCTTCGCGGCGGGTCTGGCCGCGGCGGCGATCATGCTCCTGGCGATTGCGCTGTTGCGCGCACTGAGTGGGGTGTCGTCGCTGCCTGAGATCGTGGCCGAGGGCATCCTGGCGCGCCTGCCTGGCGCGCTGTTTTCGACGGTCCTCGATGCCCTGCAACACGCGGCCAAGCCGCTGTTCTACGTCACGGTTGGGATCGGCATGCTGGTCGTGGGCGGTCTACTAGGGCGCTGGTATGGCGCACAGCCCGGCTGGACATCCGCGCTGCGGCTGGTGATCGGCACATGGCTGGTGTTCGGCCTGGTGGTCTACACGGTCCTGGGCGCAGGCATTTTTGGCCAGGCGCTGTCGGCAGGACCGATCTGGCACGGGCTGTCGCTGTTGGTGGTGTTTACCGTCTTTGGCGTGTCACTGGTCGAGCTGCATGCGCTGCTTGCTCAGCGCGACGTACCGAACGCTCGTCGGCGGGCGCTGCTGCGGAATATTGGCGCGACGATGGTCGGCACGCTCGCGTTAGGCAGCGTGTGGCGTCTGATGTCGACTGGCTTCGAGACGACTGGCGCTGGGCCCGTCGCAGGTGGTCCTCGACTGCCAGCGACGCCGAATGTCGCACCATTCGATCTCAAGGGCATCAGCTCTGAAGTCACGCCGACATCCGACTTCTACACCGTCTCGAAGAACTTCATCGATCCGAGTGTGGCCGCTAGCAGCTGGCGACTGAAGATCGACGGCCTCGTTGATCGGCCCCTCGAGCTGACCTATGACGAGCTGCAGGCGCTGCCCGCTAGCGAGGGCTACTACACGTTGATGTGCATCAGCAACGAGGTCGGCGGCGATCTGTGGGGCAACGCCGTGTGGCGCGGGGTCAAACTGCGCTACCTGCTCGAGCAGGCGGGCGTGCATCCCGACGGCGTGAAGGCGGTATTCTCGGCGGCCGATGACTATAAGGACTCGGTGAAGCTCGATCGAGCGCTGCACCCGGACACGCTCCTGGCATGGGAGATGAATGGCGCTCCGCTGGCCCGCGAGCACGGGTTCCCGGCGCGGCTCCTGATCCCGGGCATCTACGGCATGAAGAACGTCAAGTGGCTGACCGGGATCACGATTCTCGCCACCGACTTCAAGGGGTTCTGGCAGAACCAGGGTTGGGATGACGCGGCCCCCTACCAGACCGCGTCACGCATCGACGTGCCGTTTTCGCGCGCGACGCTCGCCGCGGGACCCGTGTCGGTCGGCGGCGCTGCTTTCGCCGGCGATCGCGGCATCCAGTCCGTCGAAGTCAGCACCGATCAAGGGCGTACATGGCAACCAGGCCAGGTCAAACCGGGCCTATCGCCGTATACGTGGCAGCTCTGGCGCGCCGACCTGACGGTCGACAAGGCTGTTCGCGATATCCGCGTCCGAGCGGTCGACGGCCGGGGCGTACCGCAACTACGTGAGGAAGCCCCGCCGTTCCCATCGGGCTCGACGGGGTACCACGCGATAACAGTCGCCGTTTCTTAGACGGCCATGGCCTTCAGCGCTTCTGGCTGGGGCTTGCGAATGCGTGGCGGCGCCTTGATATAGCGCTGCGTGAGCTTGTTCGAGTCGATCGCGCCGAGCTGCTCATAGAGAAACTCGAACTTCTGCTCGAGCTGTCCACGCAGCGCGGCGCGCGTGGACTCGGGCAGCATCCACACCTGCTGCTTGAACGGGCCCCACAGCTTCTTGCGCGTCTTGTAGATGAACTGCTCGTCGGTGTCTTTGGCGCCGCGCTCATCACCTAGCTTGTCGCGACAGTAGCTGTACATCTGCTGCTTGAGGTCTTCGGGGAAGGCGCCGCCATCGAGCAGGATGTTCTGGAACTCGGTCGCGAGGTGGACTTCCACCGTGCCCGCTTCAGGGAACTTGTGGAAATACTCGGACGGCAGAGTGCTCGCGCCGTGCTGTACGGCACCACCCATCCCGTATTCGCGCGCCGCGCCAGACAGATCGCGCAGCGTGTCGAAGTCGATCGCCACACGTGCCACCGTGCCATCGGGTAACACCACGCCACCGTGCGACGAACCGGTATTGACGCTGATCTTGGACAGGCCGCGTTTGTCGCCTACCCTCTGGCGGAACATCTCGTTGGAGCCTTCGACAAAGGCGCGCAGCTCGCCGACGGTGCTGTTGTTCTTGCCGACTTCGCCGATCTCACCGCCAATCGAGATGGTCAAGCCTTGCGGCTCGATCTCACGGATCAACGCGGCGAGCTCGGCGCAGCGTTCGTAGTTGTGGCGCTGCTGCTCGCGCTCGGTAGGGAATGACAGATCGACCAGTGTCGAGGTGTCGATGTCGATATTGCCGTAGCCGGCCGCGACTGCCTCGCGAATCAGCTTGCGCAAGCCGTCGATGACGCTTTCGGGATCAGTCGCGTACTTCTTGGCGTTGGCCTGGTAATGGTCGCCTTGAATGAAGATCGGGCCGCGATGGCCCTCCTTGATCGAGGCGGCCATCATGACCGTGGCGAATTCCTCGCACGTCTGCTCGGTATATTCCATCTCGCTGCGCGCGAGCTCGAAGATGAACGCGCCGACATTGCGACGCTTTGCCGACGCGACCAGCGCGCGCGCCACGTCATAGGCCATTGCCCGAACGTTTACGGCCGGTACGGTCATGCCCTCGTATTCGTTCCGGCTGCGCGCCTGATACAGGGCGTCGATGCTGGCGCTCTGAATGCCGAGCTCCCACCCAGCTTCCCAGATGAGCCAGCGCGCCGCGGCGCGCGCGTCATCCTTGCCGAAGACGGCCGTATGAACCAGACGATCGATGAGCTG
>DASXRR010000167.1:0-6564 GCA_036506475.1 Chloroflexota bacterium | reverse complement strand
CATCGTGCGCAACCCGCACCATGACGCTGACTCACAGGGCATTGGTGAGCGCATCCATGCCGATGCCCTGGAGGGACCTTTCGAGTATTGCGACCCGCTGTGGGACCGCGAGCTGCGCAAGATCGACACCCCGTTTATTGCTACCGTCGACGCCGACTTCGAAGTCTTTTCAGCCCGCTTCGTGCGCAAGATGATGGATCAGCTGCGGGCGGAACCCGACCTGGTCGGCTTTTCGACCGATTACTCGGCCACGGATGTTGTTCACGAGCCGTACAGTGGCAACACGATCGTGCTCAACGAGCGCAACCACACCTGGTTTTGTATCTACAAGCGCGCTGCTTTCGAACGCTCGCAGGTCAGTCACGCGTTCCATCGCGAGATCCTGCCCGGCGCGCCAGTCGAACGGAACTGCTGGGACAGCGCGGCGTACTTCCAGAAGTCGCTGCGCGATCAGGGACTGCGCCTCGAGTACCTGCACGGACAGTTCAGGCGTGACTTCATCCACTATGGCGCGTTCTCCAAGAACACGTCCGTGACGCGCAACAATGTGGCCTTCTTCCGTGCGTTCGCGCGGCTCGAAGACGGCCTACCCTTGCGGCTGGCAAGCGTGATTCGGCGAGCGCGCGGAAAACTCCTGCCGCGGCTGGAGAACAATCGCTACCAGTACGTACGCGAGGTGCCCATTCGCTGGTGAGTGACTACGCGATCAAGGTCGAGCACCTGAGCAAACGCTATCGGCTCGGCCAGCGGGAGAGCTACCGCGCGCTGCGCGAAACGCTGGTCGACGTGGCGGCTGCACCATTCAGATGGCTGCGCAGCGGGCGGCACGACCGCACCACGCAGGACACGGTGTGGGCGCTGCGCGACATCTCCCTCGAGGTGAGCCCAGGCGAAGTGCTGGGCGTGATCGGCCACAACGGCGCGGGCAAGAGCACGCTGCTCAAGATTCTGTCGCGGATCACCGAGCCGACCGAGGGTCGCGCGGAGGTGCACGGACGCGTTGGTAGCTTGCTGGAGGTTGGCACGGGTTTCCACCCGGAGCTCACCGGGCGCGAGAACATCTTTCTGAACGGCGCGATCCTGGGCATGAAACGGGCTGAGATCGCGCGCCGCTTCGACGAGATGGTCGCGTTCGCCGAAGTCGAGCGCTTCATCGACACGCCCGTCAAGCGTTATTCGAGCGGGATGTACCTGCGCCTGGCGTTCGCCGTGGCGGCGCACCTCGAACCTGAGATCCTGTTGGTTGACGAAGTGCTGGCGGTTGGTGACGCCGCGTTCCAGAAGAAGTGCCTGGGGCGCATGGGCGACGTCGCGCGCGAGGGGCGCACGGTGCTCTTCGTGAGCCACAACCTGCCCAGCATCGAGAAGCTGTGTGGTCGAGTGATCGTGATCGACGGTGGTCGGATCACGCTGCAAGGTGATCCGGTGACGTGTATCGCGGGCTACCTCGGCTCCAGAACAGAGCCACGTTCCGGGATCGATCTTGGAGCGGTGGCGCGCCTCGATCCGCGTCTAACACCGGTCTTGAGCAGGCTCGAGCTGCGCGACGGCGCGGGCGTGCCCGCCTCGGTCGTCGGTTGTGGCGAGCCACTCGAGTTCGTGCTCTCGTACTCGGCGCCAGCCGAGATCGTCAATCCCAGCTTCGGCGTCATCATCTCGAATGGGATGGGCACGCCGCTGTTTTTTCTGCAAACGCGCGCGCAATTGGGTGTCTGGGAGAAGGCTGCTCGGCACGGCCGAGTCGTGTGCCGCCTGGACAGCGTGCCGCTCGTGCCGGGCGAATACCTGCTCACCGTCGGCTGCCTGAGCGGCGAGCGACAGCTGGACCTGCTCGAGCATGTGGCCAGCTTCAGCGTCGAGCCGCGCGACTTCTTCGACAGTGGCTACCTGCCGCACCAGCTCAATGGACCCGTGCTGATCCGTGGCGAGTGGGACTTGCGTGCCGCGCAGCCGCGAGGCACGCGTCAGATGGAGGTCGCCGGGTGAACGAGCTGCGGCAGCCGATTTTCGTGGTCGGCTGCCCGCGCTCGGGCACGACGCTGGTGCAGTGCATCTTGAGCGCGAGCTCGCATGCCTTCTCGTTGCCCGAGACGCACTTCTTCTCATACGTCCTGGAGGGCCTGGGCAGCGATCCGTCGCGCATCGTCGATGCTGACGGGCTGCGTTCGGCACGCGCCGCCCTTGAGGCCGAAGCGGATCTCCCGCCGTTGCCAGACGTCTGGACGGCGCTTCACAGCCGTACGGCAGTGCGGGCGCTGGATATCTTCGTCGCGCTGGTCGAGCACTACCGGCCTGAGGGCGGGGCTGCGTTGCGCGCCATCGAGAAGACACCGCGCCACGTGCTGCACCTGGCGACGATCGCCCAGTGCTTCCCCGATGCACGCTTTGTCAACGTCATCCGCGATCCCGTGGACGTTGCCAGCTCACTGCTCGGGGTGCCCTTCGAGTCATCGCGATCGGTGCTGTCGTATGCCCAGCGCTGGACCGAGTCGGTGCTGGCAGCGCGCGCTTTCGGCGCCTTCACGGTGCACTATGAAACGCTGATTCACGAGCCAGAATCGACCACGCGTGAGCTGTGCACGTTCCTGGACCTGCCATTCGAGTCGGCCATGCTCGAAGAGTTCGGCCGCGAGGCGAAGCGCAACATCGGCCGCGCGGAGACCTGGAAAGGCGACGTGGCGGGCGGCGTGCTGCTCAACCGCGAGGGCGTGTGGCGCCAGCGCATGTCGCCCGGCCAGGCGTGGCTCGTCGCCCAGGCCGCGCATCGACTGCGCAGCGAGTTAGGCTACCGAGACACGCCTTCGGCGAACGTGGGTTCGATCGCGCGCGCCACGCTGGGCGAATTCCGCGTGCGCTTCCGCGAGGCGCGCGCGAGTACCAATCTCGTCGGCGCCGCGCGTCATGCTGGCTCGGTGCTCAAGGCGCTGGCCCAAGCATGAAGCCGCGCGTCCTGTACGTGACGCCGATCTTCGGCTACCCGGCGCTGGGCGGCCCACGTTTGCGCACCTACAACACGCTGCTTGCGCTGGCACGTTGCGCCGACGTATCGCTGTACCTGACCGCCCAGCCCGACACGTCGGACCGCGCAGCCACGCGATCGCACCTATTGACATTCCTGCGCGATGTCGTGTGGCCTGCGCCGCCGACATCGCCGCCGAACGGTCTCGTACGCCGTCTCGCCCGGGCAGTGCTGCCGGAAACGGTTCGGGCGGCCATTCGTCGGCGGCGTGCTTCCGATGCTGAAGCGCCTGTTGATAGTAAGAGCACGGCACCCGCCCTGCTGGACGACCTGGAGTCCTGGATAGCAGAGCACCGCCCTGATGTGATCTGGCTCGGCTTTGGCGGTATCTCGTACGACCTCGTGCCCCTCAAGGAGCGCACTGGACTGCCGCTGGTGCTGGAAACAGAGTGCGTCTGGTCGCGCTTCATCCTGCGCGAGCTGCCCTTCGCAGCAGATCCAGCGCGCCGCGCGGCCATCCAGCGCGAAGGTGTCGCCAAAGAGGCCGAAGAACGCCGCGCAGCCCAGCACGTCGACGTGACCACCGCCGTATCTGAAGTTGATGCCGACTATTTCCGGGCGCTGGCGCCCGACCCGAGCTCCGTTGTGCAAGTGTCCAATGTCGTCGACGTCGCTGCCTACCAGGCTGACGCGCCGCGTGCGGATTTACTGCAGCCTGCGTTCGTGTTTGCCGGCTCGTTGTCGCGTGGCACCGCCAACGTCGATGCCACCTGCTGGCTGGTCGACGAGATCCTGCCGCGGGTGTGGGCGAAACGGCCCGACGTGCACCTGTACCTGGTCGGCCGCGACCCCGCGCCCGAGGTCGCGGCCCGTCGCAGTCAGCGCGTGCACGTGACTGGTGAGGTCCCGAGCATCGTGCCCTATTTACGCGGCTGCGCCGCGGCCGTCGTCCCGCTACGCTGGGAATCGGGCACGCGCTTCAAGATCCTCGAGGCGTTCGCCTGTGGTGCGCCAGTGATCTCGACCACGCTTGGTGCCGAAGGCCTCGCCGTCGAGCACGACGTTCACCTTCTGCTCGCCGACGGCACTGAGGCCTTCGCGTTGGCGATGCTACGCGTGGTCGAGGAAGCCGCCGTGGGCGAGCGCCTGATGGGCCCGGCGTTCGAGCTGGTGCGGCGCGAGTACGACATCAGCTCGGCCGAGCGGCAGGTCGCGTCAGTCCTGGCGCGTATCGGCGTGGGCGACCGCGCCTCCGTATGAGCCGCGTTGCCATCGTCTACCCGCGCGCCAACATAGACACGGTTCCCAGCCTCGTTGGGGCGGCCGAGCTACTCGCCGGGCACGGCTATGCCGTTGACGTGTTCACACTGAATGGCGCTGGCCAACCTCCGCCTCGTTTCGCGCACGAGCGCATCCATGTGCGGTCACTTGGTGTCGAGGGCCTGGCTGACCAGTCCACAGCCCGCTTGCGCAGTGCGGTTCGTCGCGCCGGCTGGCTGCCGCGGGCGGCACGTGCACCGCTGGCGCGCGGCTATGCGGCGCTGGGTGCCGGGCTCGCGCACGGCTCGCGGTTCATGGCGCGGGTGCGCACGCGGCCCGAGCACTACGCGTGTGTCATCGGCGTCGACCCGGACGGTCTGGTGCTGGCGCAGTCGATTGCTGGCGGCGCGCCCGTCGCTTACTACTCGCTCGAACTCCTGCTCACCGAGGCGCTCACGTCGTCAGCAGATCGGCGGTTGAAGCAGCAAGAGCGGGCACTCAGCCAGGCCGCGCCATTCATCGTCGTCCAGGACGCAGACCGCGCTCACCTGCTGGTGGCCGAAAACGGCGTTGACCCCAGCCGCCTCGTCCTGGTGCCGAACGCGCCACCAGGCCCAGCACGCCGTCGACCCTCGCGATCGTGGCATGGGCGCTGCGGGTTGCCCGAGCAAGCACGGGTCGTGCTGCATGCGGGCAGCCTGGGCGACTGGACCGGTATCGACGACCTCGTCCGCGAGGTGCCGGCCTGGCCTGAGCCGTGGGTGTTGGTCGTGCATACGCGCTACGACGCCGAAACGTCGCCCTATGTCGCGCGACTGCAGGCATCGGCTGACTCGAGGCGCGTGCATTTTTCGCTGAAACCCGTCGATCGCCAGGCGTATGACGCGCTCGTCGATGGGGCCGATGTTGGCTTGGCCTTCTACGTGGCCTCGGACGAATCTGCGTTCACGGGCCGCAATATCCAGACAATCGGGCTGTCGTCGGGCAAGCTCGCTTACTACTTGCGCGCAGGCCTGCCGGTGATTGTCAATCAGGCCGCGTCGATTGGCACGACACTGGAGGCGGCCGGCTGTGGCGTGGCTGTTGCCGATGCCGCGGGCGTCGCCGACGCTTTGACCCGCGTCAGCTTGCGTTATGACGCCTTCAGCGAAGCCGCGTGCGCCTTCTTCGATGACCAGTTGGACTTCGCCCGTGCCTTCGCTCGAGTGATCGAACGTATTGACGCGCTGGCGGTACGCGCGTGATCGACACGGTGTGCTCGCCGGATGGCACCGTGCTGGCCTACTTCGTCAGCGTTCGGGCGATGCCCGACCAGACACGCTTCCTGACGCCAGTCGAGTGCAACCTGCAAGTCGGCCAGGTGGTCTACCCGTCGGGCGGCGAGATTGCCCGCCATATCCATCTGCCGCTCGAGCGTCACATCGTCGGGCCTACGGAAGTGCTGCTGGTGCAGCAAGGCCGCTGCGCGGTCGACGTCTTCACCGCCGACCGTCAGCTCGTCACCACGCGCGAGCTGAGCGTAGGCGATATGGTGATCGCCGTCAGCGGCGGCCACGGCTTCCGCGTCCTCGAAGACCTGGTGCTGCTGGAGATCAAGCAAGGCCCCTACCCCGGCGGCGCCGAAAAGGAGCGTTTCTGAAAGCTACGCTGTCCAACGTCCTCCGCCGGATGCCGACAAAGCCCCAGGCCTCGACCGCTCACCCGGCCGGCGCGCGCAACGCGAGGATGGCTCCGGCGCCCGCGGCTCAGGCATGCCGGCTGCGCGGTGCGACCCGGTGCCAAGGGGTTTACCCCGTGCGGGCGGCCGGCGCGCGCAGCGCGAGGATGGCTCCAGCGCCCGCGGCTCAGGCATGCCGGCTGCGCGGTGCGACCCGGTGCCAAGGGGTTTCCCCCCGTGCGGGCGGCCGGCGCGCGCAGCGCGAGGATGGCTCCGGCGCGCGCAGCTCAGGCATGCCGGCTGCGCGGCTGCGACCCGGTGCCAAGGGGTTTCCCCCCCGTGCGGGCGGCCGGCGCGCGCAGCGCGAGGATGGCTCCGGCGCCCGCGGCTCAGGCATGCCGGCTGCGCGGTGCGACCCGGTGCCAAGGGGTTTACCCCGTGCGGGCGGCCGGCGCGCGCAGCGCGAGGATGGCTCCGGCGCCCGCGGCTCAGGCGTGCCGGCTGCACGGTGCGACCCGGTGCCAAGGGGTTCACCCCCGTGCGGGCGGCCGGCGCGCGCAGCGCGAGGATAGATAGCTCTTAGCGTGAGCACTTACAGGTGACTGCCAAGACGAGCGACATGATCCCGGTCAACGAGCCGCGCATTGGCCAGCGCGAGGTGGAGCTGGTTACGGAGGCGCTGAGGTCG
>DASXRR010000166.1:0-2367 GCA_036506475.1 Chloroflexota bacterium | reverse complement strand
CAACGATATGGGCAAGCTGGTCATCCCGTGGACGCCCGACCTGCCCGCGACCTACCTGGCGGCCTACGGCCAGCGCCTCGAAGATCACCTGCCCGAGCTGTTCTGGGAACTACCCGACGGCCTGGTCTCGCTGGCGCGCTACCGCTTCCACGACCATGTGACCGAGCGCTTCGCCCAGGCGTTCGCCGACACGCTCGGCGACTGGTGCGACGCCCACGGCCTGATGCTGACCGGCCACATGATGGAGGAGCCCACGCTCGAATCGCAGACGGCGGCGATCGGCGAGGCAATGCGCTCATATCGCGGCTTCGGGCTGCCGGGGATCGACATGCTGTGCGACCGGCGCGAGTATACCACCGCGAAGCAGGCCCAGAGTGCCGCGCACCAGTATGGCCGGCCGGGCGTGCTCAGCGAGCTGTATGGCGTGACCAACTGGGATTTCGACTTCGTCGGGCACAAGACGCAGGGCGACTGGCAGGCGGCGCTCGGTGTCACCGTGCGCGTCCATCACCTGGCCTGGGTCTCGATGGCTGGCGAGGCCAAGCGTGACTACCCGGCGGCGATCGGCTACCAATCGCCCTGGTGGCAAGAGTACCGGCTGGTCGAAGATCACTTCGCGCGGTTGAACACGGCGCTGACGCGCGGACGGCCGCTGGTGCGGGTTGGCGTCATCCACCCGATCGAGTCGTACTGGCTGTGCTATGGCCCGCTGGAACAGACCGCGGTCGAGCGCGCGGAGCGCGAGCGCGCCTTTGCTGACCTAACCAACTGGCTGCTGTTTGGGCTGATCGACTTCGACTTTATCGCCGAGTCGCTGCTGCCGGAACTGTGCCCGTCGGAACGTTTGGACGTTCTGACGTCGGAACGTTCGGGCGGCTTCCCGGTTGGCGAAATGCGCTACGATGCGGTGCTAGTGCCGCCGCTACGGACGATCCGTGCGACGACATTGGAGCGGCTGGAGGCGTTTCAGGCCGCCGGCGGAATGGTGATCTTCGCGGGCGAGGCGCCGGATCTGGTGGATGCCATGCCTTCCGAGCGGGCGCGCGAGCTGGCGCAGCGCAGCCGGCGAGTCGCGTTCGCGCGCGGCGCGATCCTGAAGGCGCTCGACCCAGCGCGCGAGCTGACGGCGCGCCAGGCCGACGGCGGCCCGGCCGACTCGCTGCTGCACCAGATTCGCGTGGATGGCGAGCGCCGCTATGTGTTCCTCTGCAACACCGATCGCGAGCGCGCCCGGCCAGCAACCCAGATCACGCTCGCCGGCGAGTGGCGCGTGACGGCGCTGGACACCATCACTGGCACGACCGCCCCACTGCGCGCGCGGGTGCAAGGCGGCGCGACGTGTGTCGAGTGGTCGTTCGCGCCGCATGGCAGCCTGCTGCTGGAACTGGCTCCGCTAGCCACCAGCGCGTCGGTGGAAACCGCCGAAGCCGCCGCGGATGAAGCGGGGCCAAACTGGCAAGAGATCGGCCGCCTCGGCGACCCGGTACCGGTGACGCTTTCCGAGCCGAACGTGCTGCTGCTCGACCAGGCGGCCTACCGGCTCAACGACGAGGAATGGCAGCCGGCCGAGGAAGTGCTGCGACTCGACACGGCTCTGCGGCGGCGGCTCGGTCTGCCCCTGCGCATGGCCTGGGTCGCGCAGCCGTGGACCGACCCCAACCCCGCGCCGCCGACCGACACATTGAGCCTGATGTTCACCGTGCATGTGGATGTGCCGGTCGACGAGCCGGCTCTGGCGCTGGAGAATGCCGTGCAGACCAGCATCGAGCTCGACGGCCTGCCGGTGCCGAGCGACGTCACGGGCTGGTTCGTGGACGAGGCAATCGAAACCGTGCGGCTGCCCAGGATGGAGGCCGGGACGCACCGGATCGTGCTGACCATGCCGTACGGGCGCAAGGCCAACCCCGAGTGGTGCTACCTGCTGGGCGACTTCGGCATCGAGGTGCGCGGCCGGCACGCACGGATCGTCGCGCCAGTGCGCGAGTTGGCCTTTGGCGACTGGACGCGCCAGGGACTGCCATTTTACGCTGGCAACGTGATCTACCACTGCACGGTTCAAGGGCGCGGCGCGCGGCTGGCCGTCAAGGCCCCGAAGTTCAAGTCGCCGCTGCTGTCCGTCGCGCTGGACGGTCAGACGATCGGCAAAATTGCCTTCGCGCCATTCCAGGTTGAGCTGGGGGTGCTCGCGGATGGACCACATGCCCTCGACATTACCGCGTACGGCAATCGCATCAACGCGTTTGGTTGCGTGCATAACGCCGACGAGCGGTGGTCGTGGTTTGGGCCGAACGCCTGGCGCACCACCGGCGACGACTGGTCGTATGAATACCAGCTCAAGCCCATGGGGTTGCTCGCGGCGCCGCAGCT
>DASXRR010000165.1:0-6300 GCA_036506475.1 Chloroflexota bacterium | reverse complement strand
TGGATGCGCGCCGTCATCGTCTTCTCGCTCTGGCGAAATCCACTGTGGATGGACGCCGAAACATACTCCAGCTCGGAGAGGACCTCGTCCGAGAAGTCGAGCTGACCGTCCAGCAAGATATCCATCTCGGTGCCCAGCAGGACCACAAAGGGCGCCAGCTTGTGATTGATCCGCGCGACCAGCGCGCGCTGCTCGTGCAAGCGCTCCGGCGACAGACCACGCGTCAGCGTCAGGTTCTGGGTGTGATCGGTCAGCGCCATGTACTGGTAGCCGCGCGCCTTGGCCGCTTTGGCCATTTCGTCCAGCGTCTGCGTGCCGTCGGTCCAGTTGGTGTGGCAGTGCAGATCGCCCTTGATGTCGTCGATTTCGATCAGTTTGGGCAGCGTGCCCGCCTGTGCGGCCTCGATCTCGCCAGTGTCTTCGCGCAGCTCGGGAGCGATCCACGCCAGGCCGAGCCGTTCGTAGATCTCCTCCTCACTCGAGCCCGCGATGCGCTTGCCGGTGTCCGCGTCCTCGAGCCCAAGATCGGACAACTGCCAGCCACGCCCTTCGGCGAGCGCCTCGAGCCGGGCGACGTGCTTTTGAGAGCCGGTGTACCAGGCCAGGCCGCTACCCCACGCCTCGCGCGGCACGACGATGAGCTGCACTTCGAGCCCGCCGTAGATCTGCACCCGCACATGTTCTGAAGTCCGCTCGAGGACCTGGACCAGGTTCGGCAGCGCGAGCACACCCTGGAGCAAGCGGTCGCCATCTTCGCCTGGGTCACGCGCCGCGAGCAGGTCGAGTCCGCCAATCGATTCGCACATGCGGCGCACGCTGCCGACGGGGGCGATGCGATCCGCGTCGCTCGGATTGCCGAGGGCTTGCTGAATCTCGGTCGCGGCGAGCCAGCCATCGGCGAGCAGATGCCGGCTGGTGCGGCGCTTGAGCTTCTCGAGATTTTCGAGGATCACCTCGGCGACTTTGTCGCCGAAGCCGGGCACGTCTTTGATACGTCCCGAGCGGGCGGCCTCCTCGAGCTCGGCCGTGGTCGAGACTCCGAGCTCCTGATACAGCGCGCGCGCCTTGCCGGGTCCCAGACCGGGTACCTGGAGCAGCGAGGCGAGCGCGCTCGGAAACTCGCGCCGCACGCGCTCGTAGTACTCCATCTGGCCCGTGCTGAGGTACTCGACAATCTTGGCTTCGAGGGCCGAGCCAACCCCGTACAGCTCGCGCAAGCGGCCTTGTTGGAACAGGACGTCGAGCCGCTCGCGGGCGTTGCCGACGCTGCGCGCGGCGGTGCGATAGGCGTTGTAGCGGTAGGGCTGCTCGCCCTTGAGCTCGAGGATGTCGCCGATCTCGGCGAACAGGCGCGCCACCTCGGCATTGGCGTTCGGGCGAGGCTCGTCCTCACTCATGCTCGGTTAGGATAGGCACATGCACCGCGTCGCGTCCCGCTCGGCGGGAGCGCGGCGGTCGAGTGCCGATCGCGCTCCGGCGGTCCATCGTCAGTTCGGCCTCTCCGACTCCGAAGCGCTCGACCTCTACTACCAGATGCTGGTCAGCCGGCGCCTGAGCGAACACGCACTGCGACTGGCCTTCCAGGGTTCGATCGATGTGGCGATTCCGTCCGACGGGCACGAGGCGGCGCAGATCGCCAGCATGCGCGCTTTGCGACCCACCGATCCGGTGTACCTGTTCTACCGAAGCGCGCCCGCGGCATATGCCCGTGGGCTGACTGCGCGTGAGATTTTCCTGGACTATTTCGGGCGCGCCGATGCGCCATCGTCGGGTGGCAAGAACCTGGCCGGTCATTGGGCCAAACGTGAGCTGAACCTGATGAGTATCTCGGGTTCGGTGGCGACACAGATTCCGAACGCCGTCGGCTCGGCGCTGGCGGCGAAGCTGCGCGGCGAAGACACCGTATGCGTGGCCTATTTCGGCGACGGCGGCTCGTCGAAGTCGGATTTTCACGAGGGACTGAACTTTGCCGCGGTCCACCAGCTGCCGGTCATCCTGTTCTGCGAGAACAACGGCCTGGCCATCTCGGTGCCGTTCGAGAAGCAGTCGGGCGTACGTAGCGTGGCCGATCGCGCGGTCGGCTATGCCCTGGTCGGCATCAGCGTGGATGGCGCGGATCCGCTGCAGGTGTACCGGGTGATGCGCGAGGCGGTGGATGGCGCGCGGGCGGGGCATGGTCCGGCCTTGATCGAGGCACGCGTCCAACGGCTCGGGCAGCACACCAGCCAGGTCGGCGACCTGCGTACCGCAAAAGTGGTCGCGGCCGCGGCTCGTCATTCCGATCCGATCCCCCGTTTCGCGCGCTACTTGCGCCATGTCGGGCTGCTCGACGATGCGCGGGATGCCGAGCTGGCCGAGCGGGCTGATGCCGAGGTAGTCGACGGTGTCGAGTACGCTCGGCAAGCATCTGTTCCGCCCGTCGAGCGAGCGTTCCAGGACGTCTACACGACGCCGTAGCGCCGCTCAGCGCGGTCGATGATCGATCACGCGCACGGCTTTGCCTTCGCTGCGCGGTACGCCACCCCGCTCGAGGACTTGCACGTTCATGGATAAACCCGTGGCGGCCTGCAGCGCTTGCGCGACGCGTCGCTCGAGACCCGAAGCGTCGACCGCCTCGCCGGCGCCTTCGCACAGCACCGTCAGCTCATCCATGGCACCTGGGCGCTCGACCACGATCTGGTAATGCGGTGCGATCTCGCCCAGACCGAGCAGGATGCGCTCGACCTCGGACGGGTACAGGTTCACGCCGCGAATGATGAGCATGTCGTCGTAGCGACCGCGAATTCTGGACATGCGCGCCGTCGTCCGACCGCACCGGCAGGGCTGCTGGTCAACGGACGAAATGTCGCCCGTTCGGTAGCGGACCATCGGTAAGGCCTCTTTGGTGAGCGTGCTGAACACCAGCTCGCCTTCGGTGCCCGGCGGCACGGGCGCGCCCGAATCGGGATCGATCACCTCGGTCAGGAAGTGGTCCTCCTGAATGTGCGCGCCCTGGCGGGTTTCGATGCATTCGCCGGCGACGCCGGGTCCGACGATCTCTGACAGGCCGTATGCGTTCAGTGAGGTGATGCCGAGCACACGATCGAGCTCGGTGCGCATCTCCTCTGTCCATGGCTCGGCGCCGAAGAAGCCGATCTTGAGCGCAAGGCGATCGAGCGTGACGCCCTGCTCGGCCATCGCCTGGGCTAGATTGAGTGCGTACGAAGGCGTCGCACCGAGCACCTCGCCGCCGAGGTCTTCGAGCATCAGTACCTGGCGCTGCGTGAACCCACCGGACATGGGAATGACGGTCAGGCCCATCAGCTCGGCGCCCATATGGAAGCCGAGGCCCCCAGTGAACAACCCATAGCCGAAGGCGTTGTGAAAGACCATGCCCGGTTGCGCGCCGCCCAATGCCAGCGTGCGCGCCATCACTTCTGACCAGATGCCGAGATCGTTGCGGGTGTAGCCGACGACGGTTGGCTTGCCACGCGTACCGCTCGAGGCGTGGATGCGCACGACCTCGTTTCTGGGTACGGCAAACAGCCCGAACGGGTACGTCTCACGGAGATCCGTCTTATGCGTAAACGGCAGGCGGGTCAGATCGTCGAGGGTGCTGATGTCCTGGGCGGACGTGATGCCCGCGGCGTTGAGCGCGGCGCGGCGCGACGGCACGGCTTGCAGCTGACGAGCAACGGTCTGTTTGAGGCGTTGTAGCTGGAGCGACTGGAGGCGATCGCGCGGCAGCGTCTCCGCCTCACGGTTCCAGATCATAGTGTTCACCATATAGTTGCGTGCATGGCTATCGCGAGTAGCGTCGGGTGGTCAGCAGATGAGCTCGAGCGGTTCGCCAGCTCGGTCCCCACGTTCACCAGTGCCGAGCAGTTCGAGGCCGATGGCGTGGCCGCGAGTCGGTACTTCAGCGCTGGCCAGGCGCTGCTCGATCGGCTGCCCCAGCGCGCGGCGCGCTCGGAGCGCGAGCAAGCGGCCGCCACCGCGGTGCACGCCTCGCTGCGCAGCGTGCGCACCGGCTTCATGCGCCACCACGGGCCGGCCGTGTACAGCGCGCTGACACAGTCCAGCACTCGCTTCGTGCGCATCGAAGACCTGGTCTACCTGGCCGCCGATCTGGTCCCCGGCCTCGTGCCGACGCGCGCGCAAGTGCGCGCCGAGCGCGAGCATGCGCAGAAGGACAAGGAAGGCTACGAGATCGATCAGGGCCTGTTTCTGTCGCTGGTGCTCAGCCACCAACCGAGTGGCGCTCACCTGATCCATGCAATGCAGCGGCCGCGGCCCGAGTCGCTCGACTATCTGGCCGAGTTTCAGCGCACGGGCCGGCTCACTCTCGAGGCCACCACCGTCGAGCGGCGCGGCAGCGTCGGCTACCTGCTGCACGGCAACCCGCGCTTTCTGAATGCCGAAGATGACTCGGTCATTCGCACCCTCGAGATCGGGACCGATTTGATCCTGCTCGATCCGCACATCGAGGTCGGTGTGCTGCGCGGCAAAATAGTCGAGCACGCCAAGTACGCCGGGCGGCGCGTCTTCAACGCTGGCATCAACCTGACGCACCTGTACTACGGCCAGGTCTCGTTCATCGACTTCTTCATCGTCCGCGACATGGGCTACGTGCACAAGATGTTTCGTGGGCTCTCGGGCGCCGAGTTCTGGCCGGATGCAATTGAAGAGACGCTCGAGAAGCCGTGGATTGCGGCCGTCGAGACCTTCGCGATCGGCGGCGGCTGCCAGCTGCTGCTGGCGATGGACTACGTGCTTGCCGAGCGGTCGAGCTTCTTCAATCTGCCGGCGCGCAAGGAGGGGATCATTCCGGGCGTCTCGAACATGCGCCTATGGCGCTTTGTCGGCGATCGCCTGGCGCGCGAAGCGATTCTGTTCGAACGGCAGTTTCAGGCCGACTCCCCCGAAGGGCGCTTGATCTGCGACGAGGTGGTGCCCGATGGCGAGATGGATCTTGCCCTCGAGCGGACGGTTTCGGCGTTGACGCAGTCAGGCGTGGTCAGTGCCGCTGGCAATCGCAAAGCGATGCGCATCGGCCAGGAGCCGGTCGACCTGTTCCGGCAGTACATGGCCGTGTATTGCCGCGAGCAGGCGTATTGCCACTACAGCGCGCAGCTGATTCGGAACCTGGAGCAGAACTGGAACGCGCACCAGCGGAAGCCTTAACGGCCCGCGCCGCACGCTCATTGCCGAGCCCGGACGCCATCGGGGCGCGCCGCTTCGGCCAGGCGGCGGCCTCCGGGGACGTTGCGTTATCAATTGGTGCAGTCAGATCAACCGGCCGACATCGGCGACGAACCGCGTTAGCTCGTCGGCGGTGTGGATGCCCCAGGGGCGGATGATCAGGCGGTCCACGCCGAGGTCGGCATAGCGATTGACGGCGGCGGCATCGAGGGTCATGCGCGGCGGGGTGATGCTGACTTCCAGGCGGCCAAGTTCGGCCGGGCGCTGGAATTTCGCTTCAGCGTCACGGATCGAGGCGATCATGTGCTGGGTGGCTTCGTGGTCGAGGCGGTAGCCGTACCAGCCGTGGGCCTGCTCGACGGAGCGCTTCAACGCACCTGCTGACCGACCGCCGACCACGGTGTGCACCAGCTTCTGAACAGGCCTCGGATAGGCGTTGACGTTGTCGAACGCCACGAACCGGCCAGCATACGACGGGTGGTCGTCGGACCATAAGGCGCGCATAGCCGCCAGGTACTCGTCGGTGCGTGGGCCGTGGTTGGCAAAGGGCACGCCGACCGCCTCGAATTCGGGCTGCAAGTAGCCAGCGCCGATGCCGAAGATCACCCGGCCACCGGACAGCACATCCAGGCTGGCGATCTGCTTGGCCAGCACAAGCGGGTTGCGCTGGGGCAGGATGATGATGCCCGTACCCAGCAGGACGCTCGAGGTCACCGCTGCCAGGAAGGTCAGACTGATCAGCGGATCGTGGATCGGATCCGTTGGCTCCATCGGCGACGGTGCCACGCGTGGATCGGGCAGCACGACGTGCTCGCCGACCCACAATGATTCGAATCCGGTCGCTTCAGCCTGTTGCGCGATGCGCGCGGCGACCGCGGGATCGAGACATGGTCCTTCATTGACTGCGAAGAGTCCGAGCTTCACCTCCGCCTAGGAACGCGGCCGATACCCGACGTCTGCTTTCTGCGCCCTTGCCGCGTTCCTAGGCGCAAGCTGTCGAAAGAAGTTCGGCCGACTGCGACTTGAAGCGAAACCCGGCTTGTCGGCCGAACTTCTGATATGGAAGGGTGTGTCCAGGGCGTGGGCGGCGCAGATCTTGGTCGGGGTCAGGACGTAGCG
>DASXRR010000164.1:0-18061 GCA_036506475.1 Chloroflexota bacterium | reverse complement strand
GAATCAGATCGCTCGTGCCGCTGATCTTCTTGTCGGTGATGAGCACGTACGGCTCGTCGAGGGGTGCCTCCATGCGTTGCAGATCGCTCACAAAGTATGGCGAGATGTAGCCCCGGTCGAACTGCATACCTTCGGTGTATTCGACCTCGATCTTCAGGCTCTTGCCTTCCTCAATGGTGATCACACCGTCATGGCCGACCTTCTCCATGGCCTCGGCCAGCAGCGTGCCGATCTGGGGGTCGTTGGCCGCGATGGCGGCGATGTGCTCGATGTCGGAGTGCCCCTTGACGGGAATCGACAGTCGCTCGATCTCCTTCACGACCGCCCGCGTGCCCGCTTCGATGCCGCGCTTGAGCAGCATCGGATTGGCGCCGGCCGCCAGGTTGCGCAGGCCTTCGGTGACGATCGCCTGGGCCAGCACGGTAGCAGTCGTCGTTCCATCGCCAGCCACGTCGTTGGTCTTGATCGCGGCCTGCTTGAGCATCTGCGCGCCCATGTTCTGGAAGTGGTCATCGAGCTCGATCTCTTTGGCCACTGTCACTCCATCATGGGTGATGGTCGGAGCGCCCCACTTCTTGTCAATGGCCACATTTCGACCGCGTGGCCCGAGGGTGACCTTCACGGCATTCGCGAGCGCGTCGATACCGGTCTTGAGCTGTCGACGCGCGTCGCTGTCGAAGATGAGTTGCTTTGCGGACATGTTTGTTTACTTCTTTCCGTTGGTCACGATGGCCAGCAGGTCGCTCTCACGGACGACGAGGTACTCCTCACCGTCCAGCTTCACTTCCGTGCCGGAGTACTTCGCGAAGAGCACTGAATCGCCAGCTTTGACGTCCATCTCGTTACGTTTGCCGTTATCGAGCACGCGGCCCGGCCCGACAGAGAGGACTGAACCCTCCTGAGGCTTCTCGCTTGCCGTATCCGGCAAAACGATGCCACTTGAGGTCATCTCGTCCTTGGGCTTGGGTTTGACGACTACTCGGTCGCCGAGTGGTTTGAGGGTGATGGTCATGGATTTGTCGCTCCTACCAGCCTTTGGCAGCCGGCTTGCGTGTCACAGCCAGCAATTCCTTGAGTGCGCCTAGATCCCGATCAACCTGCCCGTCCGCGACCCCTTGCAGCACGGACTCCGCCAATCCGGAGAGGCCATGCGCGTCGGCAACTCGCGAAAACGTGATTCGGGTGCTGGGACCGGACGGTTGAAAACCCCACGATGTCGTCGCACGCGCGCCGGAGGTGGCCTTCCAGGCTATGCGGCGATTCAGCTCATATTCGGTGATCTCGAACGCGGCCCCGCGGCGTAGAAACTTGCCGGATGTCGCGAACGTGGACCCCAGGGCAATCGGACCGGCGGACGTCTTGCGCCCTTCGCGCTGTCCGGAGATGTAGCGCGGAGCGTGCTCGACGTCGCACACGTAGGCGAAAACTTCGTCCACCGGACAGTGAATGGTGAGGGTCCGTTCGATCTTGATCATGTTGTAATCCCTGCTTTCGTCGCTCGCCGCGACATTTCAGACGATGTGAAGGTTTAGGAACCGGAGCAGGAGGCGAACAGGCTCACGCTAGACGCTGGATCAAGCCCATCCAGAACGCGATGACGCCGAGCGTCATGAGCGGCCCGAGCCCAACCAGGGCGAATCTCCAGAGCCGTTGTGATTGCAGGTGTTCAGCCGTGATCGGGTCGTGGATTACCGTAGATGTGGACATTGGTTTACCCGACCCGTGTCTGTTTGCTGCTGACGCTGGCAACACTGCTCGAGCGGCTCTCGCCAAACATAAGCCACGCTGCCCTGGCCAGTAGCCAGCTGATGCCCGCATAGACGATCAATGCGATCAGCGTGGACAGCTCCAACGCCGCGCCACCGGCAATTTGCGGAGTCCCAAACAAACCATTGAACGGACCGACGAACACGCCGGTGATGGCGTAGATGGCCTGCGCAAAGCCGGCGTCGGCGTTGGCTGCTAGCGCTCGCAACAAGAAGCGAACGAGCAACAAGCCTTCGATCAGACCGAACACCAGGTAGATGGCCTGCACCACTCTGGTGGAGCGCGCGCGTCGAGCGGCGTACGGATCGTACGCGGTCGACACGCTCTGGTTGGTCGCCGTACCTGGCGTGACGGGGGAAATGACGGTGCTCGAGGAAGCTGGGGTCGCGCCGACCTCGGTGTGTGTCTGCAAGAGTCTGCCTTTCCTGGCGAGCGTGCGGCAACGCCACAACAGCTCAGTCGAGTCGGCAAGTGACTCTAGCGACGAGGTTCTTAGAAACAGCCCGAGTCGATTGAGAGGTTCAACTTCATACTAACATTATGTTAGACTTGCAGCAACATCCACTTAGTGCTGTCATAACACCCGCTGCTCCGCGGAGGCCCGATGCCCTTTCCTGTCAACCTTCGACGTTTACGCCTGGCTCAGTTTCTGTCGCAGGCCGAACTGGCACGCCGATCCAGCCTGCACACGCTCACCATCTCGCGTCTCGAAGCCGGTCGCGCGAAACCCGCGACACGCACCGTACGCGCGCTTGCGGATGCGCTCGGCATCACACCCGGCCAGCTCGCCACGCCGGAGGAAGTCGCCGAAGCCGACAAGGGCTCGATCCACCGCTAGCCCATGCCAGCGCGCCCGCCGCGGGCCAGAGCGGCCGACGCTAGCGGACCCGGCGCGGTGGAAACCATTCGAACCATGCGGCACGCGCGAGGCGCTGCTGATCAACCTCGCGCTTCTTCGCGGCCGCCTCGTGGCTCTTGCGGTCGACGCTTGCCGCTGCCTGATCAGGGCATTCTTTCGGGTGCGTGCAGTTGCTGCGTGTCATCGTTGACCGTCCCCTTTCACGAAAGGATCGCGCCCGCTGGAAAGTCACGATCCGGACAAAGCGGGTTCCGTCAACACGAACAACGATCGACCAGAGCAGAAGAGGGAACGAGCCAGCGGGCACAGGATAGCAGCAAAATACCGCAAAGACACGGCCCTGCACCCCGCCTTACGCGGGCACGGCCACCGGCACCGCCGCGCGGGCTGGCTCTATCGGCCGACGCCCGCGGCGGAAGGTCTGCACGATGAGGCCAAGGCCGAAGGTGAGGCCGAGGAACGCCACCAGACCACCCAGAATCGGCAGATGCGTCACCAGGTGCAGCACGATCAGACCGACTACGAGCGCACCCAATACCGGAAGCGGCTGATCGCGGCGTACCCGCCGTGCCAGGTCCGTGCCGACCACCAGACCCATCGCTGGCCAGGCTAGCATCAGCCCGAGCCCGTACGCCGCCGCGAGCACCAACGCGAGTGGAATACCTACCAGCGTGACGCCGATCAATACGACGGCGATTGGCCCGGCACACAACGCCAGCAGCCCGAGCCCGAAGGTGAGTAGGGGCTGCTGGCGCCCGAGCTCGACCGCGCGTGCCGACGCGCGTGGCGCCAGCACAATGACCAGAGCGCCCAGGATTGCGCTGCCGACCAGCCAGATCAGGCTGCCGAAGTCGAACAGTCCGTTGAGTACGGGCGCCTGTCGAGCCTCGCGTTGAACCGGGTGGTACTGCACCGTGCCCGCCACAGCCCCGCTGGGCGTCTGAATCTGGCGCTCGGAGTAGTACTCGAGATCGCCCGCGAGCCGCGCGTTCGGCCCCAGCGACAGGTTCTCGGCCCACGCTACGGCCTTGCCGCCAACAGGTCCACCAAGCTGCACGGTGCCACCGCCGACGGTTACTCCGCGACCGACCGGGCCGAACGCACTGATGGTTTCGCCCGCTGCGAGCAGGCTGCCGTCGACGCGCGCACTCGAGCTGATGTTGACCTGCTGTGCCAGGCCAGAGACGTTGCGCCCGACATGGCCGTTCACGGTCACCACGCTGGCGGCCGCGCGTACATCGCCATTGACCGTACCGTCGATCACGACTTGCTGAGCCGCGGCAATCAGGTCGCCGTCGACCGTGCCGGTGACCACGACGGTCTGGCCAGCGGCAAACACGTCGCCGGTCGCCCGGCCGGCGATGGTGATCGTCTGGCCAGACGCGAACAGGTCGTCGTCGACCGTTTCACCGGGTGCGACCACGGCGGCCGTACCGCTGCGCACCTCGGAGGCCATCGCCGCGCTTGGCAGTGCGACCAGCAGCAGGGCGCCTCCGAGCGCGAGCGCGTGGAACGAAGATCGAATGTTCATGAGTGGGTTCTCCTGTGTGGAATCAACTGATGCGGCCAGACCAGCAGTGCCAGCGCGAGCAGCGCCAGCAACGGTTGACTCAGGCCAAGAGCGGGATTTTGTGGTAGGTCGAGCAGCACCTGTCCGAGGCCGAAGACCAGGCCGAGTGCGGCGTTGAGGAGCACCGTGCCCAGAGTGACCTGCACGGCCACGGCGAGCCCCGCGCCGAGTAGCGGCGCGGTCACTATCCAGGCCGCGAATGCGGCCACCACGCCTGCCAGGACGATCCAGCCCCAGGACAGGTCGGCGGCGTGGCTGGTGCGCCAGGTCGAGCTCAGCTCGAGGCTTGACCCATAGGTCAGCTCTTCGGCGTCCAGTGCGAGTGCGGCATGGAGCTCAGTGTCGAACGCGTGCACCGCCTGTATGGCCGCCGTACAGGTAGCGCAGGTGCGCGTGTGCGTGGCCAGCTCCGCGCTTTCGTCGGACGGCAACGCGTCTGCCAGCCACAGGTCCAGGGTCAGCTCGTCAGGGCAGGTCATTGGTTGCCACTCCTTGTCCTTCGAGGTCGCGGCGCAGTCGCTCGCGAGCGCGGAGCAGCGTGACACCCACGCTGTTGACGCTCTGCTGGGTCAGCTCGGCGATGTCGCTGTACGCAAGATCGGCGAAATAGCGCAGCACGACCGCTACACGCTGGGCTTCGGGCAGCCGGTTGACGGCAGCCCGGATAGTGGTGCCGCGCTCGCGGCGCGAGATGATCTCGCCGGGGTCGGGCGCGCCAGGCAGTTGCTCGAGCGCGATCTCGGCTTGGGCGCCACCGAAGGTGTAGGTGGCGTCGCGGCGGCGAGTGCGCAGCTCGTTCAGCGCTTCGTTGGCCGCGATGCGCACCAGCCACGCGCGCAGCGGACGCGCGTCGTCGAAGCTCGCGAGATGCTCGTAGGCTTTGAAAAACGCGCGATTGGTCACCTCGGCAGCCGTCTCCCGATCGCAAACGAGGCGCAACACGGTGCCCAACACCGCCGCTTGATGGGCTTCGACCAGCTCCGCGAAGGCCGAGTCGTCGCCCGCGCGGCTGCGTCGCACGAGGTGCTGGGTCGAGTCCAGGCTCAGCTGAGTGAAGGCCACGTGTGGTCCATCAACTACTACACACGCGACCGCGCCTTTCTTACATGACCCCGCGTATCGGTCAGTTCGAGCTCACGCGCAGCGCGCTCGCCCTACTCGACTGCATTCAGCATGTCAACACGCCCTGCCGGACCATTCGTTCACGTTCCGTTGCAACCCCATCAACTTGTCGAGCGCATCACACCCCGTCACCAGACTGCCGAGCCCGGCATCCGCCGAACCGTGTATGTTCGGAATCGGCGGCTGCCAAGCGATGGAATGAGTATGGGAGGCGACATCGAGCAGCCCACTGCCACTGACCCGGTCGTGGCGATCTATCGGGTGGCCCTACCGCAGGTGTACGGCTACCTGCTGCCGCGCTGCGGGAGCACCTCGATCGCCGAGGATCTGGTCAGCGAGACGTTCCTGGCAGCTATTAGCGCCAGCCGCCAGGGCAGGCTCACGGAAGTCAATGTCGCTTGGCTCGTAGGCGTGGCGCGCCACAAATTGGTCGATTACTGGCGCCGCCTGGAGCGCGAGCAACGCGGCCTGGCCGCGGTCGAACCGTCGATCGCGGCGGTCGACGACCCGTGGGACGAGTGGCTGGATACCGAGGCAGCGTATGCGGCTCTGGCGCGTCTACCGATTCCACAGCGTGCCGCACTCACGCTGCGCTACCTCGACGGGCTACCCGTCGCGAATGTAGCCGAGCACCTCGGACGGAGCGTCCATGCCACTGAGACGCTCCTGGTGCGCTCGCGCGCCGCGCTGCGCCGCCTGTACGGAGAGAGAGACCGTGATGCCAGCTGATCTGCTCGATGCGCTTCGCCTCCCGATCGTGCCGGTCGAGCCTCGATCCGAGTTCGCACAAGCCCTGCTTCGACGCATGCAGGCCGTCGATCAACCGGAGCGCCGCACGACGCCCACGACGCGTTATTTCGTCAAGGATCTGGATGTCGCGGTTGACTTCTATTGCCGACAGCTCGGTTTCGAGGAGGAGCTGCGGCCCAGTCCGGTGTTCGCCATGCTGTACCGTGGCGACCTGCGCCTGCTGCTGAGTGTGCCGGGCACGCACCCAGGTGGGCACGCCCTGCCCGACGGGACGCTCCCATCACCCGGCGGATGGAATCGCATCCTGATTCAAGTTGCCGACCTCGACGCCACGGTCGACGCCCTGCGGCGCGCCGGCGTGCACTTTCTCGACGACCGGCCGAGCGGGGTTGCCGTCAGGCAGGTCCTCCTGGTGGATCCGTCCGGCAATCCGATCGAGCTGTTCGAACCCGCGACCGGGTATCGCGAGCGGGTGCGCTGATGTTCGACAAGGAGGAACATGGTTATGGCCACAGTTCAGGTCCGCTACATCGTCAACGACGTCGAAGCCGCCATCGCGTTCTACTGCCAGCACCTCGGGTTTACCCAAGCCATGTATGATCCGCCGCGGTTCGCCATGTTGCTGCGTGGCGACCTGCGCCTGGTGCTGTCCCGTCCCGGCGGCCAGAATGTCGGTGGTGGCTCAACCCTGCCGGATGGTCGGGCGCCCGAGCCCGGTGGCTGGAACCGCTTCGCCGTCGAAGTCGACGACCTGGACGAAATGGTCGAGCGACTGCGCAAGGCGGGCGCCCGTTTCCGGAGCGACATCATCCGCGGGGTGGGTGGCGATCAGGCGCTGGTGGAGGACCCGTCCGGCAACCCGATCGAGCTCTTCCAGCCGAAGCGCCCCGAGGCTCGGCTCACGCCGAGTACCTGATGCCTTAGCGGCTCACTTCGCGGAACCTCAGGGCGCCGCGGAGCCGGCGGCTGGACCTGCTCCAGCCGCTGCCGCGGCGAATGGCCGTGGATCGAATACAACCCGCACCTGGGTGATCTTGCCGTTTTCGACGCGACTCCACTCGGCCACCGGTGCAGGCGGGGCGATCCGCGTATGCAGGTCGTACCACGTCATGACATCTGGGCCATCGGCGATGCAGACGTGCACCGTAATATCCGTCTTCAGCTGTGACAGTCCGCGGATCGCCTGCTGGTAGGCGTCCGCGGTGTCGAATCGGTCAATCGGTCCCGCGAAGTCCAGAGCGTCGGCCAGGACCGAGCGCATCGTCGCGAAATCGTTGCGCTTCCAGGCGTTGAAGTACGTCTCGACGACACCGCGCGCGTCGCTCGCCATGGTCATCAGTCCTCGCTCGAGAGAATGACTCGACTATTGCGCGTTCGCGTTCGGCGGGCCATGTCCGAGCGCACACATATGTTGTCCGAGCGTTCACGGCACCTGAAAATCACGCGCGTAACGCGGTACGCTCGGCTGGCGACGAAGGGAATCGATGGTGCGGCGCTTGAACGGGCTGCCAGACGACGCGCTGACCGAACTGCTGCGGGCGGTGAAGGTCCACAGCACCGTGTATTGCGTATCCGAACTGTCCGCGCCGTGGGGCTTTCGCGTCGAGGACTCGAGCGTCGCGAAGTTCCATCTCGTGCTCGAGGGGTCATGCATCCTGTCACTCGAGAGCGGGGAGCAGCTGGCCCTGCTGTGCGGCGACATGGTCCTCCTACCGGCCGGGACGGGACACGCCGTTCGCGACCGGCTCGACTCGAAGGTCCAGTGGCTCGACCGGATTCTCGCCGAATACCGCGCGGACGACGATGCTTCCTTGATCTACGGTGGCAGCGGCACTCCAACTCGGCTGGTGTGCGGCGGGTTCGTCCTGGCGGACGGGCTGCCGGGCGGACTTCTCGGCCTGCTGCCGAGAGTCCTGCGCCTGGATGCTGGCGCGAGCGGAGTCCAGCGCTGGTTGGAGCCTGTTTTCGAGCTGCTGCGCGACGAAGTTGACGGATCCCGACCCGGCACCGGGGCTGTGCTGGCCAAGCTGGCCGATGTGTTCCTGACCCAGGTGCTGCGCACCTATCTGGTCGGTGCTGAGGCAGCGGGGATCGTCCACGCTGATTCGTTCAGGGACCCGGGTATTGCCCGCGCGCTCGAGCTCGTGCATGCGCAGCCGGATCGAGCATGGACCGTTGCCGGCTTGGCCGGCGAAGTGGGCATGTCACGCACTCTCTTCGCCACGCGGTTTCGCGCGCTCGTTGGCGAGTCGCCCATCCGCTATCTCGCGCGGGTCCGGCTGAGCCAGGCGGCCGGCTACCTGACGACGACCAACGCGACCTTGTATTCGATCGCCCAGAGCACCGGCTACGATAGTGAGGCATCCCTATCGAAGGCGTTCAAGCGCGCGTTCGGGCAGTCGCCCCGCGAATACCGCCGCGAGAGTGCGAGCCGACCGATTCGCATCGCGACCCAGCACAGCGCACCGAGCTAATTCCAATCCGGGCCAGGATCGTCACGAACGCGCCGTGCGCGCGGCGCGGCCACCGAGCCTGAAGAACTCCCGCTCGGCCGCCGTTGGCGCCATCGCGGCCGCGAGCTCATACGCGGCCGCGGCCTCGGCCTGCCGGCCGAGTCGCTGCAGCAAATCCGCGCGTGTGGCGTGAAACGGGAAATAGCTCGCCAGGTCCAATGCTTCCACCAGCGCAAGCGCGACAGAGGGTCCGCGCAGCTCGCCGATGGCGATGGCTCGGTTGAGGGCTACGACCGGCGTGGGCGCGAGCTCGAGCAAATGGTCGTACAGGGCGACGATCTGCGACCAGTCGGTGTCCTCAGCGGTCGGGGCATCGGCATGCACGGCGTTGATGGCCGCCTGGAGCTGGTAGGCACCGGGGTGATTGCGCCGCAAGCACGAGCGGACGATCGACTGGCCCTCTTCGATCAAGGCCCGATCCCAGCGTGTCCGATCCTGCTCGGCGAGCAGCACGAGCGACCCGTCGGGCGCAGTTCGTGAAGCGCGGCGCGATTCGGTCAGCAGCAACAGCGCCAGCAGGCCAGCGACCTCTGGCTCGTCGGGCATCAGCGTGGCCAGGATGCGCGCCAACCGGATCGCCTCGGAACACAGGCTCGGCTCGGCCGGGCTGTTCAGCCCGGCGTTGTAGACGAGGTACAGGACGGCCAGCACCGGACGCAGGCGCGTGGGCAACTCGTGATCCTCGGGCACGCGGTACGGGATGCGAGCCGCCTTGATCTTGCGCTTGGCCCGGACCAGGCGTTGGGCCATGGTCGCTTCAGGAACGAGGAAGGCGCGCGCGACCTCGTCAGTGGACAGGCCGCCGAGCAGGCGCAGGGTCAGCGCGACCTGTGCCTCCGTCGCCAGGGCCGGGTTGCAGCAGGTGAAGATGAGTCGAAGCCGATCGTCCGGCACGGGCCCGACCTCCTCGGCGGTAGCGGCATCGTCCGGCTGGGTCGAGCGCTGTGCCACCTCTGTGGCCAGCTCTCGTCCACGCGACTCACGACGCAGCCGGTCGATCGCAAGAGTGCGCGCCGTCGTCGTGATCCAGCCGGCGGGGTTGGGCGGCAGGCCGTCGCGTGGCCACTTGCGCAGCGCCACGGCAAACGCATCCTGGACCGCATCCTCGGCGAAGTCGATATCGCCAAAGACGCGGATCAGCGCTGCGACCGATCGGCCGGAGTTGTCGCGAAAGATCCGCCCGATCGCGTCCTGGTCAAGTCCCGGCAAGATCAGCGTTTACGTCCCCGTGGGTTCGTCTGCGAAATCGGCGAACGGACGCACCTCGATCGGCGCCCCGATCACGCGGGTGACTTTCGCGGCCAGGGCAAGCGCGGCGTCAAGGTCGTCGGCGTTGATGATGTAGAAGCCGCCCAGATGTTCCCTCGCCTCGGCGAACGGTCCGTCCGTGGTCAGCAGCTCGCCGTTGGCTACGCGTACCACCGTGGCGGTGTCGGGTTCATGCAGCCGGCCCGAGAAGACCCACGCGCCGGTCGACTTCATCTCGGCCTCGAGGATGCCGATCTCCTGCCAGGAGTGCTGCATCTCCTCGGCACTCATAGGTTCCCGAACCTCGCCGGGGCCACTGTGAACGGACAACATGTAGCGCGCCATCGTACGTCTCTCCTTGGCTGGGGCGGGTCGATCCCGCCGCACACTCTAATACCGAACAGCCAATGGTCGGATCGACAACCGCGCGGCTCAAATCGACTTCAAATACTCGACCAGATCGTTCTTGTCCGCCTGACTGAGACCAAGCTTCTGGAATGTGTCGAAGTGATTGACGACGTCGGCCAGCGTGTTGAAGCGACCGTCGTGGAAGAAGCCACGAGTGCGCTTGTAGAGTCGGCCGGCCAGAGGCGTGGTGCGGTACTTTCCATCGGGTGAACGCTCGGCCTGGAAGCGTCCGCTTTCGTCGTCGAGACCAATTTCCGCCGGCGTGTGCAGGTTCCAGCCTGGCTCGCTGAACATGGGTGGCACGTGACACGCGGCGCATTGCGCCTTGCCGTTGAAGATGGACTGCCCCCGCGAGGCCGCGGCCGCGTCGAAATCTTTGCCAGGCTGCGGCTTCGGCGTGGGCAGCGACAACTGGTAAAAGTGCAGCGCAGCCAGCTTGGGCGAGATGCGGTCTACGCCAGGCGGAGCCGACACGTGCCCGAAGCCATTCGCCGCCGCGACCGGAAACCTGGTTCGATCGTCGAGTCGCGGGTCGAAGAACGTCCCAGGCGCGCCATGCATCTCGAGATTGGCCACAAAGCCATTCCAGTACGTGACCGTGCCCCAGTTGCCCGTCCAGGTATGGGCGTTCACGCCGGCCAGTCCAAAGGCGTCCGGAATCAGAGTCGATGCGTTGCCGCCGCCTGGCCCGAAGGCCTTGCCGTCCATGAACAGCTCGGCATCGAAACGCCCTGGCCCCCAGCTCATGAGCACCTTTTGGACGGTAGCCGAATCGACCTGTTTGTCCGCCGGCAGCCCCTTGTTCAGCAGATCGGCAACCGGCTCCAGCCGCGGCGCGAGCGCGACGATTGCGCCGACGTTGAGGTCCTGGTTTGCCCACCCGTCCAGGCGATGTCCGATGCCGGGCGCGAACGCATCGTCGACTGTTGAGTGGCACAGTGCGCACTGAATGCCGACTGCCTTCAGGCCTTTGGTCCCGTCGTTGGGATCGTTCAACACGCCCGTTACGCCGACCACTGCTCCGAGTTGCAGCAGCGTCAGCGTGACAGCGGGATCCTCCAGATCGACCTGCCCTGCCTGAATCGCCTGAACGACCGCGGGAGGCAATGCGTCCTGGTCCACTTTCAAGCCCACCGACAGCGCGGTTTTCGGGCTGACGCCCCCTCCAACACCGCCGAATTTCGAACCTTCGAGTGCCTGGTGCAGGCCGATTGTGCCGCCGAAGAACGCCTCGCTGCCGAACGTGTCGTAGCGGAAGACCTCGCGGCCCTGATCCATCAGCTCGCGCGTATGCGCCCGTACCTGCGCATCCCACGCATGCGCCGTATCGGCGGGCTGATCCAGGAACCCGCTTACGGCCATACCCGGCGTCGACATGAGCGCGGCAGCGATCAGGCCGCATCCAACCAAGACCACGGTGATCGAAGCGAGTCGCAGTTTCATGGCCGTACCCTCCTGGCAAACTCAGATGCAGGTGAGCGACGATGAGCTTGGAACTACTTCCACCGTACTGGAAGCACTTCCATTCGTAAACTGTCAGCCGGCGTAGACTCTGGCACTTCACGTGCTGATCGGCTCCACACGGCCGCCCAGCATTGCCCGCGAGGTTGATGCCCAATATTTCCGATGTCGCTCGCGCGGCGGGCGTGGGAATCGGGACGGTGTCTCGCGTCCTCAATGGCAGCCCGCTCGTGTCGGAAGCGACGCGCCAGCGCGTGTTGGCCGCAATGGAGCACCTGCGCTACGAGCCGAGCCCCATCGCGCGCGCATTTGGCCGCCGCCGCACACAGACGTTCGATCTGCTGGTGCCGCTGCTGGCCCAGCCGTTCTTTCTCGAAATCCTGCGCGGCATCGAGGATGTCCTCGCCGACACTGACTTCAGGCTCGTCACCCACACGTTCGAGAACAGCCACGACCGCGATCGCGTCTTCGACGAATGCTGCGCCCGCGGACGTGCAGACGGTGTCCTGCTCGTGTGGGCTCCGCCAACGGAGCGTTTCGTCCAGCGTATGGCGCACGAACGCGTGCCGATTGTGTTGGTCAATGCGCAGCAGCCCAGCCTGTGGAGTGTGGCCGTCGATCACGATGCCGCGGCGGCGCAGGCGGTGACGTATTGCGTCGGCATCGGCCATCGTCGGATCGCACTGGTCGATCGACCGGCGGATCCGTTCGCATCGGAAGGTCCGGGCGTGTGCCAGCGCGGCTACCGCGCAGCGCTGGCTGCTGCACAGATCAGCGTGCCCGCCGGTTACGAGCAGATGGTGGAGCTTGACGCCCGCGGTGGAGCAGCTGCGTTGGACGGCCTTGTCGCTTTGCAGGAGATGCCCACCGCCGTGGTCGTCGCGAGCGACACGCAGGCCATCGGTGTACTGGAGTCGGCTCGAGCACGCGGGATCGACGTTCCGCGCGAGCTATCGGTCGTCGGCTACAACGACAATGAGTTCGCCGAGTACCTTGGACTGACCACCGTGCAAGTGCCGCTGCGCGCTCTCGGGCGCGAAGCCGCAAGGATGCTGCTCATGATTCAGTCGGACCCGCACGCAGCCCCGACGACTACCTACCTTTCGAGCCAGCTGGTCGTCCGCGGCACGTGCGCGCCACCGCGCGAATAGCGCCGCTCCGATTGCCGATGCAGAGTCCCGATCAACTTCTCACACTGGATCCGATCAGTCTGGGGCTGATCCTGTTGCGCTCGGCCAGCGTCTACCTGGTCCTGCTGCTCGCCCTGCGACTCGCGGGCAAGCGCGCACTGGGGCAGATGACGCCGTTCGACCTGGTAGTTCTCCTGGTCATCTCGAACGCGGTTCAGAACGCCATGCTGGGCCCTGACACGTCGCTGAACGGCGGGCTGCTGGCCGCTATTGCATTGTTGGCAATCGATCGAGTGGTCGACCGTCTCGCCCTACGACGGGGCCGGCTGCGCGCGGCCGTTATCGGCACCCCGACGCTCTTGGTACATGAGGGTCAACTCGTAGCCGATCATCTGCGGGCGGAGGGTCTGACCGAGGCCGAGGTGCTGCAAGCACTGCGCGAGCACGGTGTCGACGACCTGGTGAGCGTCAAGAGCGCCGTGCTGGAAGTTGATGGGACGATCAGCGTCGTGCCGCGTGACGCGCCGAGTAGCCGCACCCGGCGACGCATCCGCGGCCACAAGCAGGCGGCATAAGCCGCCAGCCCCAAGCATGTTCGGTCCTTTGGCCGATCTAGTCATGGCCGCGCACTCGCACAATAACTAATGGTTCGACCTTTACTCCGCGGCTACCGCTGCGCTCGTAGCAGCAATTCACGCCGGAGCGCCAGGGACCGCGGACTGCGCCCGTACGTCGATCTCGATCGGTTCCGAGCCGAGCGACAGCGTCAGCCACAGGAAACGTTCGCCGTCATGCGACCAGGTGCCCTCGGACGACATCGTCACTTGGCTGGGGTGCGAGGGCATATAGATTTGCACGCGCACGGCACGCACGGCAGGCATGCTGGCGTAGTGGCCCGAGCGGCCGAGGACAACTCGCAGGCCGTCGCTGCGCGCACTGCAGGTGATCCGCGTGAGGGTGTAGGCGTCCTGTTCGTAGGCCCACGTCTCGCCGTCGTCGTCGTAGAGCTCGAACGCCGAATCATCGGCGGGGTAGATCAGCACATGCAGCGAGCCATCCTGAGGCTGGGCCAGATAGTCGAGGTCCGGACCAAATGGCAAAATGGCTCCGGCGCGGACGAAGACAGGCATCTGCTCCAGCGGCGCAGGCGCCTCGATCCAGCCTCCGCCGTCAAATGCGGTGTGTGTCCAGAAGTCGTACCACGTGCCGGTAGGCAAATAGACTGGCCAGTGCAACGCCCCACCGCGGGTGACCGGCGCCACAAGCAGCGACGGTCCCCACATGAACTCGGAGCTCATGCCGACGACCTCGGGATCCTGAGGGAACTCCAGCACCAGGGGCCGCATCAGCGGCGTACCGTGCGTGTGCGCCTGCCAGGCGAGCGTGTAGTTATACGGGAACAGTCGATTGCGCAGCCTGGCGAAGTCGCGGCAGACATCCTCACTATGCACGCCGTGTGCCCAGGGCAGGTGTTCGCGCCAGCCGCGTGGCCCGATGCCGCGACCATGCGAGCGAAACACCGGACAAAAGGCGGCAAACTGGAACCAGCGCACGAATAGCTCGGCGGACTCTGGCACGGTATGGAAGAAGCCGCCGATGTCGCTGCCCCAGTAGGGCACGCCCGACATTGCCGTGCTCAAAGCCAGTGGCAGCTGGGCCTCGAACACATCGAACGTATTGCCGATATCGCCGGACCACGTTGCGGAACCGAAGCGTTGCATACCCGCGTAGCCGGAGCGACAGAGCAGCCAGGGACGCTGCTTGGGCCGCGAGCGTCGTTCGCCATCTGAAAACGCCCGCTGGCGGAAGAAATCGAATACGTTGTGCAGCGCCTGGCCGGAGTCGGCGTGCAATTGCACGCCGGATGGCGGACCTTCGCCACCATCCAACCACCAGCCATCCACACCTGCATCAACCAGAGCCTGGTGTTGCGCCCACCACCATGGCCCAACCTGTGGATTGGAAAAATCCAGGAGCTGCTGGCCTTCGTTGAACATGACGCTGCCAGATGAGCCGCGATAGTCGACCAGATAGCCCAGGCGAGCAGCTTCTTCGTATGCGCCGGACTTCGGCGAGATGACCGGGTACTCGTGCGACACTACGCGCACGTTGCGCGCCTTGAGCGCATGTAGCAAACTTCCAGAGTCAGCCCACAAACGTGGATGAAATTCAAGTGTGCCGACGCCATTGTTCATGCCCATGTCGTCGCCGTAGGTGCTCAGGAAGACGATGGCATCGCACGGTATCCGTTTATCGCGCAGCGTTTGCGCGAGCTCGACAATTTCATCGGCACTCTCGAAGTGGCGTGTGGACTGGATGTAGCCGAGTGCCCAGCGCGGAGGCATCGGCGGGAAGCCAGTCAAAGCCGCGTACTCCTCCAGGATGCGCGCCGGCTCTGGTCCGCCCAGAAAATAGAAGTCGACCTGGCCGCCTTCGGCGGTGTACACCAGTGTGCCTGTCTGTTCGGTGCGACCGATCGCTACCTCGGCATCCCACGAGTTGTCGAAGAAGAGGCCGTACCCGCGCGAGCTGACCACGAGTGGCACGGCCATATCGGTGCCTGGGCCGTAACCGTAGTGACTGTTCCACAGCCGCCGAGTCGTGCCGTCCTTGTCCAGACTCGGGCCCGCCTGGCCGAGACCGTAATAATGCTCCTCCGTGGCGCGTCGGAAGCGCGCCTGGACGCGGCAGCGGTCTTCGGAAATGCGCTCCCAGGTGAAGCCGAGTCCAGTCAGCAGGACCGCCCCCGAGGCGTCATGAAAAACAACGGACTGTGCAGGGCGGTCGACGCGTACGACCAGAGCGGCGGTGCGGATCACGTACGGGTCGCTCTCTTCGACCGCAAATGGGACGTCGCCGTCACTCGGTGGCAGCGCGACGGTCTGGCCGGTTTGGCGCTGATTAGGCAGGATCAACCGAACATGGACCACGCGCGGGCCGAGCATTGCGAGCTCGAGCGTGGCCTGGTCACTCTGAAATTGAAGGACGTTGTCGTGCCGCTGCACCGCCTGCGTGCGGCCGATCGCCGTCACGCCAGCAAAGGTTGCACGCTCTTGGCAATGTCGGAGATCGCGTTTTTGGCGGTCTTTTGTTGGTTCAGCGCGGTCAGCGCTTCGGTCTGAATGACCTCTGAAATCTCGCGATAGCGTGGGTGCCGCGGGCGCGGTACGGCGCCCTCGATGATGTCCAACATGACCTGGGCGTGCGGATACGTCTTGATGAAGTCCGGATCCTTGAACAGCGACAGGCGCGTCGGGACCACGCCACCCTCCAGGAACAGCATTTTCATCTGCTCGGGCGCGGTGAGCGTTTTGATGGCCGCGACCGAGGCGTCGACGTTCTTGGACGCGGCGTTGATCGTCCAACCCCAACCGCCCAGCGTCGCGGCTGACTTCGCGCCGTTCATGCGTGGCACGAGCGCGACACCGACGTTGCCGACCACCTTGGACCCATCGGCCTGGCTCTGATTCCAGACGAAGTTCCAGTTGGTGGTGAAGATGGACTTACCCTCGGTAAAAATCTTGCGCGCATCACCGGTTTCCCAGGTAGTGGCGGCAAGTGGGGTGATTTTCTCCTTGTGGATGATGTCGATCATCATCTGCAGGCCCTCGACGGCTTCGGGCGAGTCGATCTTGAGCGCCTGGTTATCGTCGAGGATCTGTCCGCCGTTGCCGTAGATGAACTCGACCAGTCGACAGACAATTTGCTCGCCCTTCATCCACGACGAGGCATGACCAACCACATCGTCGTTGGCGCCGAGCTGCTTGGACTGGCTGACCAGGTCGGCCCACGTCGCCGGCGGCTTGAGGCCTTTCGCGTCCAGCAAGTCCTTGCGGTAATACATCATGCCCACGTCGTACAGGTGGGCGATGCCATACAGCTGATCTTTGTAACTGAAGGCCTTGCGGTAGGCAGGCATGTGGTCCTGCATGTCCGACGCGGGGAAATATTTGTCGAGTGGCACGAGCCAGCCAGCGGCAGCAAATTCGGGCGGCCAGACGGTGCCATTGGTGTTCACGATATCGACGCTGGAGTCTTTTGCCGCGAACATCGTGACCAGTTTGTCGTGGTACGTCTGTGAGACTGGCGGCGACTCGACGTAGTTGACCTTCAGATTGTTCTTCTGCTCGACGACGCTGAACAGCTTGGTTGTCGCGTCGGTAATCGACGTCGGGCTGCCCATGATCGTGATCGTCGTGCCGGCGGCAATCTTCGCAGGCGCCGCGGTCGCACTGCTCGCCGGCGCGGCCGGGGCAGATGGCGCGGATGGCGCGGCGCACGCGGCCAACAATCCGACGCCGGTCGCGGAAAGTGCGCCGAGGAACCAGCGGCGCGAAACACGCATAGAAGATGAATGGTCAGACACGGTTTTCCTATCCCCTTCCTCGGTGCATCGATCAACCTTTGACCGCGCCGGCGGTCAGACCCTGGACGATTCGCCGCTGGAACACCAGCACCATGACGATGAGCGGGAGCGTCACCAGGGCCGAGGCCGCGGAGATCTGGCCCCAGGGTGACTCGAACTCGCCCTGGAACATGAAGATGCGCACCGGCACGGTGCGCACGGCGTCCGTGGTGACGAAGGTGTAGGCAAACAGGAACTCGTTCCACGCCGAGATGAACACCAGAACGGCGCAGGTGACCAGGCCGGGTGCCGCCAGCGGCAGAATCACGCGCCGCAGCGCGCCCAGGTACGTACAGCCGTCAATCAGCGCTGCTTCTTCCAACTCCCATGGCACTTCGCGGAAGAAGTTGGTCAGCGCCCACAACGTGAACGGCATGGCAAACGAGGCGTACGGCAGCAACAGCGCCTGGAAGGTGTTCAACATGCCCCAGTCGCGCAGCCACATGAACAGCGCCGAGACGACCGACACTTCGGGAAACATCGACACGCTCAGCACGGCCAGCAGAATCACCCAACGGCCCCAGAACTGGAATCGCGCCAGCGCGTAGGCGCCGATGGAGCCGAGCACCAGCACCAGTACGGTCGTGGTCGTGGCCACGATGGCACTGTTCATCAAGTTGATCGCGAATTGTTTCTCGAACACGAACCGGAAATTGCCGAGGAATATCGTCGACGGGAGCCATACCGACGGAATTGCATAGACCTCGTTGGGTGATTTGATGGCTGTGTCGAGCGTCCAGGCATACGGAAACAGAAAGAAACCGACGATCAACAGTGTGAACAGGCCAGCCACGACTCTGAACATCAGTACAGCCGTACGCGCAGCAC
>DASXRR010000163.1:0-3313 GCA_036506475.1 Chloroflexota bacterium | reverse complement strand
TGACAGCGTCACGCCGGCCAGCGGGCCGCGCGCGTACGTGCGCAGCAGTCCGTGTTCGCGACAGTAGGCGAGCAGCCCGGCTTCGGCACCAGTGTCAGGCACGCGCTCGCCGGCCTCCCACCGCAGCACTGTCCTTCGGCTGACGCCAAGGAGCGTCGCCCAGCCCACCTGTGTAACACCTCGGGCTTCGCGCAGGGCCCGAAGCACCTCATTCCAGCGCAGGCGCAATGCTCCAGTTCGAGATTCCGCGGGGCTGGCACTCGGTCGCATGTTGGGCACCTGACAGTCCCACGTCGGCCACTCGCTGCCGCCTACAAGCGCCTACGTTGGCGGCGTAGTCGGCGGGGACGGTGTTGCCGGCATCGTACACCCAGCGAGGAGGACAGACCTCATGATGTTTTCGAACTTCCGCCTCAGCCAGTTCTGCGATCGCTGCGCTCGGTCGAGTTGATCGCGCTGGCTGATCGCTGCGCGACCTGGCCACCGGCAGGGAGACGTACTGGCAGTGCTTAAGCGACCAGGCGCCCATGGACGAGCCGCGTCAGTCAGTGTGTAGGTCAGTGCGTCAGGAACTTTGCTCGCGTTTGCCTGAGTCAGAAAGTGTCTGTCTCAGACGTGTGTTTGGAGTAACGGTATGAAAACACGACCTATCCAATCTTTCGCCACGCATTCAGAAAGGCATCCCGTGCAACAGCTAGGCATTCGCATGCCTGTCGCGTCTTTGCTCAGTGTGTGGCGCGCGGTGCAGCGTCAGTCGAGACTCGCGAATGAAACAACTCTCGAGGGAGGCACTCCCGTGCCAAGATTGAAGCGGTGGTTCTCCGCTTTCGCCGTTGTTATTGTCATTGCAAGCCTCGCGTCCAGCCCGACCCTCACGTCGGCCGCGACCGATCGGCAGCAGACGCAAGCCGTGACGTGGAGCACGTGGCTCTTGTCGTCTCCGAGCGAACTGCGTCTGGGTCCGCCGCCAGACGAAGCCGACACGCGCGCCGAGCTGGCGCAAATCCAGGCGCTGGCTGACAAGCGCGATGCCGCGACCCTCGAGCGCATCAGCTACTGGGATGCTGGTGCTCCGCCATATCGGTGGACGCAGCGCGCGATCCAGTACGCGCAGAGCCACGGCGTCGGCGGGAATCGCGCATTTCGCCTGATGGCGCTGGTGAACGTTGCGATCTACGACGCGATCGTCGCGGCCAATGACAGTCAGCTGGCGTACAACCGCGCACGGCCGGCGATTTCCCGCGCCGCGATCGCTGTCCCTGGCACCGCTGGGTATCCGGATGAACGCGCGGCGGCAGCCGGAGCGGCGGAGACTATGCTCGCGTACCTGTTTCCGTCGGACGCCGAGCTGTTCGCGAGCTGGGCCGACGAGGCAGCGTACTCGCGCGTCGAAGCTGGAGTGGCTTACCCGAGCGACACCACGGCCGGGCGTGGGCTTGGTCGCAAGGTCGGCGAGCGGGCTGTCGTATGGGGCCAGACCGATGGCTCCGACGCGAAGTGGACCGGCAGTGTCCCGACAGAGCCAGGCAACTGGACGGGCACGAACCCGATCGAGCCGCTGGCTGGTTCCTGGAAGCCGTGGGCACTCACGAGCGGCAGCCAGTTCCGCCCCGGCCCGCCGCCAGCCTCCGATTCTGAGCAGATGGCGCGCGAGATGGCCGAGGTCAAGGAGTACCCGCGCACCAACCTGACCAACCTGACGGCGAATTTCTGGGAGTACTACGGCGGCCGCGCCGTATTCGAATTCTGGAACGACCAGGCCAGCCGATTGATTTTCGAACACCGCGTACAGGACGACACACTGCTGGCGTCGCGCGTCTACGCGCTGGTCAACATCGCCGTGAACGACGCGGCCATCGCCTGTTGGGACGCCAAGTACACGTACTGGGCGCCACGGCCGACCATGATCGATCCAACGATCACCACACTCTTCGCAACGCCCAATCACCCCAGCTACCCCTCGGCGCACTCGTGTCTGTCTGGTGCAGCAGCGGCAGTGCTGGCGCGACAGTTTCCATCCGAAGCGGGCATGCTGGACGCGCTCGCGAATCAGGCGGGTGAAGCGCGGATCATGGGCGGAATCCACTACCGGAGCGACGTCGATACGGGCAAAACGCTCGGGGACCGCGTGGGCGAGGCGGTGTGGACGCGCGGCAGCTAACGGCCCGCTGAGCCACAACTAGGCGACGGCACATGCCAGGGGTGGCGCCGAGTCCATTCTCGGACGCGGCGCGCCTCTGACTCGGTGCGAGTCTGCGTGCGGACGATCGCGAAGCTGGACCGTCGATTGACAAAACACACATCTAGGTACGGCTACGAAATCCCAGTCTCTGGCTGATACGAGGGACCAGCCGCCGTGTCGCGCCCGAGCGACTGACATCGGGCCAGGCCAACAAACCAAGGGGAGTCGCATGGGAAGGGCCGTACAACGCAATCTGACCGCACTGCTCGGTATCGCTGTCCGGAACTCGTCGCGCGCTATCTCGCGGTTGGTGGCCCTGCTGGTCGCGCTGGGCCTGATCGCTTCCTCGTTCCAGCCGGCTATCTCGGGTGCCTCCGTCGCTGCCGCGGCGGAAGCTCTTCTCTGGACAGCCGCAACGCCAATGCCGACCCCACGCTTTGGCCTCGGTGTGGCAACAGCGGCCAACGGCAGGGCCTACGCCGTCGGTGGCACGAACAGCAGCGGGGCGAACTTTGCCCTCACCGAGGAATTCGACCCCCTGGCGAACGCCTGGTCACGCAAGACGAATATGCCGAGCGGGCGTTTCAGTCTGGCGCTCGTGGCGGCATCCAGTGGCACTCTCTACGCCATCGGTGGCGCGACAAGCAGTCTTCAGGTCCTCAACAAGGTCGAGGAATACACGCCCGCCACCAACACCTGGGCCGCCAGGGCGGCCATGCCGACGGCGCGACTCGAATTCGGCGCGGCCGCAGCGCCAAACGGCAGGATCTACGTCATCGGCGGGATCAACGCCCGCGGCCAGATCCTGAACACGGTCGAGGAGTACAACCCGGCGACCAATACCTGGACGCCGAAAGCGCCGTTGCCGACGGCCCGAATGGGCTTACGTGCGGCGGCGAGCAACGGCACAATCTTCGCCGTCGGCGGTCTGAACCGCTTTGGTCAAACCGTCGGCACCGTCGAGGCGTACGACTCTGCTACGAATTCCTGGACGACGCGAGCGCAAATGCCGACCGCGCGGCTGGGCTTCGGGCTTGCGACGGCCAGCGATGCCAGGCTGTACGCCGTGGGTGGAACCAACTTGCGCGGCCAGACGCTGGACACGGTCGAGGTCTACGACCCGGCGACCGA
>DASXRR010000162.1:0-3420 GCA_036506475.1 Chloroflexota bacterium | reverse complement strand
CGAGCGGGTGCCGGGCTGGGTCATGCACGACCTGCTGCGCCGCCTGGGCGACTCGATGAGCGCTCCGGCGCCCAGCGACCGTGTCTGCAACGGGACGGTCCTGTCGCGCCAGCAATACCTGTTCGACGTCGAGCGCCTGGGCTACCGCGACGTGCGCACGCTCGCCGAGAATCCGATGACCGACGACCAGATCGCCACGTGGACGGCGGGCATTCGCCAGGACGGTACCTAGCGCTCCCGTAGTGAGCCGACAGGCTCGCGAAGTGGGTCCCCATAGCGGCACGTCACGGACGCTCAGGCCCAGCGAGCGCGCCATCACCAGAGTCCCGATCAGTGCCAGCAGACCACTGGTCACCAGCGCCACACCTATGCCCAGGCCGAGACTGATCGCCAGCGACCCCAGGAACGGCGCCGCGACGCCCCGCAGGCCTGTAATGCTGGTGTGTGCAGCCTGATAGCGCAGCCGATGCTCGTCCGAAACCCGCGCTAGCAACGCCACCTGCCAGCCCAGGTCGATCGCGCCGTTGCCCACACTCTGTAGCACGAACGCCGCCCCGAGCAGCGGCAGCGACGGCGCCACGAGATAGACGATCGGCACCAGGCCGACCATCAGCATGCCCAGCGGCGTTGCGCCGAATCCGCCACGCCGATCCAGATGCTGGCCGAGCACGAGGTACGCGAGCAGGCCGCTCGCAGCTCCAACTAATTGCAGGATGCCGATATCGGCGTAGCTCGCCTGGAATCGATCGACCAGCACCAGCGCATACAGCGGCGCGGCCATGAACGAGCCAAGGCCCCAGACAAACCACGCCACGACCAGCCCGCGGTACGCCGGCTCGTCCTTGAGGACGCGCAGTGAACCGAGCGGGGTGAAGCGGTGCGTTGCCGTGACCGTGCCGCTGCGCACCTGCGACAGGCCGGCCGCGCCAGCCATGCCCAGGCCTGCGCCTAGACCAACCAGCGCACCAGGGCCGAGACGTTCGATCAGCAGCCCGCCCAGCGGTGCGGCCAGCGCACCACTCGCGGTCTGGATCACGCGCAGGTAGCCGAGCGCTCGAGCGCGCAAACGCTGCGGATAGGCGCCGCGCCAGATGTCGACCTGGAGTGGCGCCGACAGCGCCTGCGTCAGGAACAATCCGAAGCTCATTGCCAGGAGCGCCCACGGTGCCGTGGTCAGCAGCGCCAGGCAGAACAGGGCTCGGCCCAGCACCAGCATCGCCGACACGTAGTGCACGCGCCGTCGATCGCCGGGCACCCAGAAGCCACTGAAGATCGACAGCATGTTGGCCGCGAACGGGGCCGCGACGATCGCCGCCAGGAGCAGCGGATCCGCCCCCTCGCGGCGAGCGATCACCGACAGAAAGTTGGTGACGAGCGCGTTGAACAGGCCCGTGCCGAGCGCGCCGATAGCGTCGAAGCCAAAGTTGCGGCGCATCGCACGTTCGCTGCTCGTCAGTTCCATCGCTCGCTGAAGTTAACGTGCAAAACGCTTTGACAAGACTGGCCGGGCGTTGCAATTCCATTACCGCGTAGCCTGTGTCCGTGCTCACCCGCGCGAGCGACCGCGCCACCCTGGAGCCCGTCTTCGCCTACGTTGACCAGCACGCCGACGAGTTCGTCGAACGTCTCAGAACGCTCTGTCGCCAGCCGTCGATCTCAGCCCAGAACGTCGGCCTGCTCGAAACGGCCGACATGGTCGAAAACATGGCGCGCGCGGTCGGCGCGCGCACGGAGCGCGTGGAGCTTCACGGTGGTCCGCCGATCGTCTACGGCGAGCTGCGTGGCATGTCGAGCAGGAAGCTCCAGCTGTACGACCACTACGATGTCCAACCGCCCGAGCCGCTCGACCTGTGGCACCACGAGCCTTTCGCGGCCGACATCGACCAGGGCGCTATCTGGGCCCGCGGCGTCTCCGACAACAAGGGCAACCTGGTCGCGCGCCTGTGCGCGATCGAGGCCTATCAGCAGACCCTTGGCACCCTGCCTTTGACCATCACGTTGCTCTTCGAGGGCGAAGAGGAAGTCGGCAGTCCGCACCTGCGACAGTTCACCGATAGCCCGCGTGGCGCCGAGCTACTCAAAGCCGACGCGTGCATCTGGGAAGCTGGCTACAAGGACCCAACGGGGCGGCCAACGATCGCGCTGGGTTGCAAAGGCATCCTGTACGTCGAGCTACGCGTTCGCTCGACGAGCAAGGATCTGCACTCGTCTTGGGGCGCGGTCGTGCCCAACGCCGCCTGGCGCCTGACCTGGGCCCTGAGCACTTTGAAAGACCCGCGCACCGAACGTGTTCGCATTGTTGGCTTCTACGACCATGTTGCAGCCGTGTCTGACCGTACCGTCGCGCTCGCAGACCGCGAGCCGTTCGACGTTGACGAGCACCGCCGCATGTTCGGCATGCGCGACTTCCTGTGCGACTGGAACGGCACTGACGCGCGCCGACACTACCTGTTCGATCCAACCTGCACCATCTGCGGCCTGACCAGCGGCTATCACGGCCCCGGCGGCAAGACCGTGCTGCCCGCCGAAGCCTCGGCCAAAGTCGACTTCCGACTCGTGCCCGATCAGGACCCTGACGAAATCCTGGTGCTCCTGCGCCGCCATCTGTCAAAGCAGGGCTTCGACGACGTCGAGGTGGCCGAGATCGAAGGCGAAGGCGAGCGCGCCGCGCGCAGCGACCCCGATGCGCCAATTGTGTCGGTGGTCGTCGATACCGCGCGCGAGCTTTACCAGCAGGAGCCGTTGGTGCTACCCAACATGGCGGGCACCGGCCCGCAGTACCTGCTGTGCGCGCAGTTCGGCGTGCCCGCGATCGGCATGGGTGTGGGCAACGCCAACTCGAACAATCACGCGCCCAACGAAAACATCCTGATCGCGGACTACCTCGAAGGCATCAAGCACGCCGCCTGGGTCTTCCACCGCTTCGGATCATCCTGATCGGCACCGCGACCACTGCACAGGACCACGGCAAAGAGAGGAGGGCAGAGACACAGGCGCCCCCAAACAAACTGGGCACGCTCCCTGAGCGTGTCGCCCCAACGCTCGCACCTGCTCGCCTCCGGCAGCTGCGCGCCTTTCGAAGCGCTTGTGTTCTGCCCTCGGCGACCGAATTTTGCAAAATCTGTGCCCGGAGACCTGTTCCCGGCCTGTCTGTAGGCCGGCGCGTTGCGAGGTAGCACTCCGTGCCGGCATCGGCAAGCCCCCGCCGCGCCCGCCGCGCCTGCCGCCCCCGCCGCGCCTGCCGCCCGCATGCCGATCTGCACGCCAACCCACCGGCGGCGGCGGAGCTCGCCGAGGACCTGTCCCAGTCTCCTGTCTGACCCGCGTCGGGCGCGGCGGCGCAGCTCGCCGAGGAACTCGACGGAACAACCGTCACGGGACGGCCGAAAAGCGTCACTTGAAGCGTCACGGCAGCCGGCG
>DASXRR010000161.1:0-5002 GCA_036506475.1 Chloroflexota bacterium | reverse complement strand
AGGACGAGCAACGCCAGCGACGGCTTCCGGACGGGTGTCATACGTTGAGAATCGGCCACCTTTGGCGCCTCCAAAGGGCCGAACGGGATCAATCCCAGTAGGACCTGTCCCAGAACGCCGGCATCCCAGAACGCGGCATCCCAGAAGCCGGCGTCCGCCACCAGGCCGGTCAACCCCAACAGGCTGCCCAGCCGGCCCGTGATCGGCGACAGAATCGTCCCACCGCTCGCCGTCAGGCGCTGGTTGCGCATTGCCGACATTGCCCTGTCCAGCTTCGGGTCAGCACCGCCAACGGGTCGACGACGCCCGCGCTGTCCGCCTTGCCCGGGTACGAGCGTTCCGTCGCCGTGAGCAGCCACTTGACCTGATCGGGCGACAGGTTCGGGTAGCGCTGCAACAGCAGTGCGACGACGCCGCTCGCGACCCGCGCCGACATCGACGTGCCGCTCAGCCGCGGGTACGCGCCATCGGTGATGCGCTCCGGCAGCTCCTGAGCCAGCGCGCCGGTCGGTCCAGCCGGTGGGGCGACGATCTTGCGTCCAGGCGCCACGACGTCGGTTTGTAGACGCCGTCCTCGGTCTTGCCGCGGCTGCTGAACGTTGCCAGGCTGTCGTCGCTGCCCGTTGCCGTTTGGTTGTGATCAAGCGCGCCGACGGTGATCAGCCATGGATCGTTGTCCGGCGCTACCTCCTCCCACTCGTCGCGAAGCGGATTGACGCACGTCCCGCGCGCCGGCGCTTCAGCCCCTCACGCTCCACACTCCCCATGGCTGCTTCTCTCCAGAGCAGAAAATAGTCCCGCACCGGCGCGTGCGTTCACAGCGGCGCACGAAACGCGGCCCTCACGCTCCACACTCCCCATGGCTGCTTCTCTCCAGAGAAGAAAATAGTCCCGCGCGGCGCGTGCAGTGACGGCGGCACACGCACCAATGACATGTACCCATAACCGCTGTTTCTACCGGCCAATCGGAAAGCCAATGCCGAAGAAGTTGCCAACCAGCGTTAAGTCTGGTACAAATACGTCGGGCGTCCCGACGAACACGCATTTCGTCGCGGACGTTTTTCAACGCCAACTTTCAGAGAAAGGAGTCGCACCGTATGGTTAGCACTGGGCCCGACATGATTGCGCATGGCCACAGCTTCGCTCGTGGTGCGACTCCGCCCTGACGCCCGGACGGACTTCGTTCCACTGGCAGAGACGCTGGGGCCCCGCACAGAGGGCCCTTTTTCATTGCCGAAAAGAACGCACCATGCCCTGAAAGGAGGGGCCGTCCATGTACGCCCAGTCTGCCCTGCTCGACCTGCACCTGCAGCTGCATCGAGAAGAGCTGGAACGCCGAATTGCACACGATCGCCTCGTTGCCGAAGCGCTCCGCTACCAGCGGCCGCTCCGTGCTCGACTGGCCGATGCGCTGCTTGCGCTGGCAATCCGGATCGAGGGTCAAGAACGACCCGCACTGCGCGACGAGCTAGCTGCGACCGCCTGAACGGTCAAGGTCAGCTCGCCCGCGCGGGCGGGCATCATTACACTCAAAGCGAAGTGCCCTACGAGCTGTGGGACGCGGAGCTTGGCGTGTCGCTCGGTCGCTACGCGTCCGAGGATGAAGCCCTCGCGGCTGTGCGCACGTTGTGCGAACAGTCCGCGGGGCTTCGCGCCGCCCTCGGATTGATCGAGAATGAACGGACCATTGTCGCCACTGGCGACAAGCTAGTGGAGCGCGCCGTCAGTCGCGCTTGACTCCGAACATCGGACTGTTCTCCGGATATGTCGGTAATTGCGGCTTGCCGGCGCCGACGATGACCAGCATCAGCGCATCTTCGGTACCGTCGTTGCGTTCGCCGCGCGCCACTCCGGCCGGCACCGAGATCGCGTCGCGCGGTCCAAGCGTGCGCTCGACGCGTTCGCCATCCTTCTCCATGAAACACGTCATCATGCCCTGTAGGACGAAGAACACTTCTTCGACATCGTGATGCGTGTGCAACGGACCTTCATGTCCCGGCGGAATGACCATCGTGCTCAACGTGAAATGCTCGGACGGAACAGTATTGGTGTCGGATTTCACTCCGGTCGCACCGGTCCCAACATAGCGCATTTGCGCGCGCCGGAAATTGGGGCTCACCTTTTCCTGGAACTTCAAAGCGTCCCAGTCGAGCGTGCGGGTGTTGAAGCGGGCGATGCGCGCATCGATCACCTCGGCCAGCGAGGTGTGGGAGGCGTCAACGGCCATGCGGCAAGTCCTCCTCGTTGAGTCTGACCTTCTTCGAACAAGTGTAGCCGCGCGCTAGCCTAGTCGCCGTGTGGGTTGGTCGGCCGCTTCCCCGATTCGAGGATCCGCGCTTGCTGCGCGGCCAGGGCACGTTCACGGACGACTTCGTGCTGCCCGGCCAGCGGTATGCGGCCTTCGTTCGCTCGCCCCACGCGCATGCGTTGGTCCGTGACATCGCCGCCGACGGCGTGCCGGCAGGTGTGGTGGTTCTGATCGGCGCCGACTACCTCGATGACGGCCACCACGGCATCCACCACGGCCCAGTTCCCGCCGACGCTATCGACTACACCCGCCCTGCCTTCGGCACCGCCATCGCCGAACCGCACATGCCGCTAGCCACGGGCCGCGTGCGCTACGTCGGCGAAGCTGTCGCCGTCGTCATCGCCGAGACGCAAGCCGCGGCACGCGACGCCGCCGATTTGATCTCAGTCGACTACGAACCGTTACCAGCCGTCGTCGACGTCCTGGATGCCGTCGCACCCGGCGCCATGTCGGTATGGCCGTCCGCCGTCGGCAACGTTGGTGTCGAGGCCGTCTTCGGAGACCATGAGCTCACCGAGCGCGCGCTCGCGTCGGCCGATCTGGTCGTCGAGCACGAGTCGCGCAGCCAGCGCATCGCCAACGCGCAGCTCGAGCCGCGCTCCGCGATCGCCAGTTACGACGCCCGTGAAGGCACCTACACGATGATCGCCGGCAGTCAGGGCGTGCTGCGCCAGCGCAGCACCCTCGCCGCCGCGCTGGGCGTGCCCGTCGAGCGCGTGCGCCTGATCTGCCCGGACGTCGGCGGCGGGTTCGGACCACGCACCAGTCTCTATCCTGAGCAGGTCGTGCTCGCCTGGGCGGCGCGACGCATCGGCCGCCCGGTGCGCTGGACGAGCACCCGCACCGAGGCCTTCCTGACCGACTTTCAAGGCCGCGACAGCCTTGCTCGCGCACGCCTGGGCCTTGATGCCTCTGGTCGGATTCGGGCGTTATCGGTAGATTTTGCCTTCAACGTCGGGGCCCAGACCGTCTCGTACGTGCCACCGTCCAACGCCGCCCGCATCCTGACCAGCGTCTACGACATCCCCGCTGCATGTGCCCGAGTGCGTGGCGTCTTTTCGCACACTGTGCCAACCGGACCCTACCGAGGCGCCGGTCGCCCCGAGGCCATCCACGCCCTCGAGCGCCTGCTCGACCTCGCCGCGACTGAGCTGGGCATGGACCGCATCGAGCTCCGCCGACGCAACATCATCCGCTCGCTGCCGTACACGACCGCGCTGGGTCTGACCTATGACAGCGGCTCATTCGCCGCGAACATGGACGTTGCGCTGGCGCGCTCTGACTGGGCGGGCGTCGCAGCCCGCAAGGCCGAAGCGCGGGCCCGCGGCAAGCGCGTTGGCATCGGCCTCGCCAACTACGTCGAAGCTCCGGTCGGCGCGCCGCACGAGCGCGTTGCCATACGCGTGCTACCCCAGGGGGTGGTCGAGCTCACCGTGGGCACACAGTCCACCGGCCAGGGCCACGCCACGGTCTTCGCGCAGGTCATCGCCGACGAGCTGGGCGTCGATCCGGGCGGCGTGCGCCTGATCGGAGGCGACTCGGACGTTGTTGCGTCCGGCGGCGGCACCCATTCCGACCGCAGCATGCGCCTGGTCGGGACCCTGATCGTCGAGGCCGCGGGCCATATCCGCGCCCGCTGCGCGGAGTTGCGCCGCCCGCTGTTCGAGGCTGCCGACATCGTCGACCTGGTTGCCGAAGCGTCGTTCACCGGCCGACTGCCCGCGCATCCCACCGGCACCGCCGTGTGTGAGGTCGAAATCGACCCCGAGACGGGCGCCTGCGCGATCACCCGCTACACGACCGTCGACGACGTTGGCCAGCCCGTCAATCCACTCATCGTCGAGGGCCAAACGCACGGCGGAATCGTCCAGGGCCTGGGCCAGGCGCTATCCGAGCAGGTCGTCTTCAACCCCGAAACCGGCCAGCCCGAAAGCACCACCTTCGCCGACTACGCCCTCCCGCGCGCCTCTTCTTTACCGAACTTCTCGATCACCCTCGCCGAAGACCCGCTCGGCACCAACCCGCTCAGAATCAAAGGCGGCGGCGAAAGCGGCATCACGCCCGCCCTGGCGTGCGTAGAAAACGCCATCGCCGATGCCGTCGCCCCAACGCCGCCGCGCCAACTGGCAATGCCATTCACCTCCAATCGCCTCTGGCACGCCCTCCACCACCCCTAACCGCCGCCGCTCGTCCCGAAATTCACGCCCGTCGAGCCACCGCTCGGTTCCGCAGCCCTCCCAAACCGAACCCCGCGCCCGGGCCATCGCCCTTCACTGTGGGTGCGCGTTCGCCGTCGTTGCGCCACCGCCGCATTCGCATCCGCGCCGGCACAGTGCCCTGCCTGCCGCCCAATTCCGGCGCTATCTATCGGCCCGCCAAGGCGGGCAGCGCACGCGGCTACCAGACGCGATGGTCCCCAAAATCAGCCCGCCAAGCCGGACTGGGTGGCGCCGCCGCCGCCAAATTCGCGCTGGCCCCGGTGCGCCTGCCTGCCGGCCATTTCGGGCGCGATCTGCCGGCCCGCCAAGGCCCGCAGCGCACGCGCCTACAGAGGTAACGCTCCTCAACTAGCCCGCCAAGATGGACCGCATGGCACTCCAGCGTCTCCAAATCCCTCTGGCCCCGATGCGCCTGCCTGCCGCCCATTTCGGGCGCGATCTGCCGGCCCGCCAAGGCCAGCAGTGCACGCGGCTA
>DASXRR010000160.1:0-34351 GCA_036506475.1 Chloroflexota bacterium | reverse complement strand
TTCCAGGACTTGGAGATGCTGTACGACGGCGGGCAAAGTCATGGCGAAGGGTCGCGCGAGCTCGGTGACGGAGGCGGGTCCGCGGCACAAGCGCTCGACCATAAGCCGCCGCGTTGGATCGGCTAAGGCCTGATAGACCAGATTCAGCGCGACTGCCGGCATACTTAAGTAATCACTACACTAAAGCACATGCTTCAGTATGTCAATGCAATGCGTTGCCTGGCCGCCGCGCAAGTCCCAAAACCGCCAGGTGCGCAGCGGAACCCTTCGGGAAGTGGGTCGGGGTTAAAGCGGCTCAATGGCCCGTGACGCGCGCGGCCACGTGTTGTGGCTCGGCTGGTGGCTGGTCGCCACGCCACGCGACGTGCAGGTCGGGGCGGACCAGCACCAGGTCATGCCCGTACACCTCGCGTACCTGCGGGTCGGGTATGTCCAGCACATCCAGCGGAGCACCCGTTCGGCGCATGGCGTGCTCCAGGTCGGACGTCGCCAGCCGCGTGCCGCCCAGCCGCAGCAGCGTGAAGCCGTTACCCAGCTGGTCGTGCAGCGCCGTGCCATTGTCCAGCCATACATGCGGCAGCCGCGCGCCTGGCCAGGACGTCGGAATGTACGCCCGGCTATCAGGGTTGGGGCGTTCGCCATCCTCGGGCCAGCAGATCGGCGAGTCGACGTACTGGTAGCCGGCCTCGATTCCCAGGATCTCGGTCACTTTGCGCTGCTCGACCTCGAATCGCTCGGCCATCTCGCGCAGTGTTGGCGCGGCGCGCCACGAGTCCCGGCCCGCCATGGCCGCGCCGGAGGCCGCGATGTTGCGCAGACCAATCGGCCGCCGCTCCGCCTCGTACGAGCCAAGGAGCCGCGGACCACCCCAGCCCGCGAGCGTGCCGGCCAACTTCCAGGCCAGATCCGTCGCGTCGCCCACGCCGGTGTTCATTCCCAGGCCGCCGGTTGGAATAACCAGGTGCGCCGCGTCGCCAGCGATGAACACGCGCCGGTCGGCGTAGCGCTCGGCGCACAGCAGATGCTGCGTCCATTCGTTCACCGACAGCACGTCGAACGGCAGTGGCATAGCCATCGATCGCGCGAACAGCGCGGCCATCTCGTTGTCGCTCGACGCGGCGGCGTGCAGCGTCCAGTGGCGCGTGCTGTCCTGGAGGATGATGAACGGGAACAGCGGCGCGTCGGCGATGTGGTAGTGGCGGCCCTTACCAATGGGCATCGCCTCATACAGCTCCGGGCACTGGAACAGCGCCTGGCGCAGGGTGCGGATCCCACCGCGGCCCGCGAGCCGAATCCCGGCCTGCTTACGCACCGTGCTACTGGCGCCGTCGCACCCGACCAGGTACTGAGCGCGAATGGTTCCGCCATTCACAACAGCCGTCACGCCCAACGCGTCCTGCACGTACGACGTCAGCTCGCAGCCGAAGCGCAGCGCGACCGACGGCAGCGGCGCGACGAAGCCGCGCAGCAGCGGCTCCAGCGTGTACTGCGAGATCAGCTGATACGGCTCGAGCAGGCGCGTCCCGTCGTTGTGGGCCGCGCTATCCGCCTTGGCTGCGGCGACCGACGGATACGGCAGGTGCGCCAGCGGTGGATCGATCAGCGACGTCGCCAGGAAGACGTCCATCGGCGCATCGCGTGGCAGGCCTGCATCACGGATCGCCTCGGCGATGCCCAATCGACGATAGATCTCCATGGTGCGCCCGTTGCAGCGCTCCATTTTGGGCAGCTGGATCGCGTGTTCGTTGCGCTCGACGAGGGTGCAGCGCACGCCGCGCCGACCGAGATCGAGTGCCAGCGTGAGTCCGACCGGACCAGCACCGACGATCAGGACGTCCGTCGACTCGGCCACCATGAGTGAGCTCGATTATGTCCCCTACAATCGGCGCGATTACACGCGGGAAGGGGTAGTAGCCTTGGCACGACTCGAAGGTCGGGTAGCCATCGTCACCGGCGCCGCGATGGGCATCGGCGGCGCGACCGCGCGCCGTCTGGCCGAAGATGGCGCGCGCGTCCTGATCGCAGATATCGAGGATGACGCGGCGCGCCAGAACGCGGAGAAGATTCGCGCCGCCGGCGGCACGGCCGAGACGCTGCATGTCGACGTCGGCACCCCCGATGGCGTCCGCGGCATGATCGAGCACGCCGTCGAGCGCTGGCAGCGCCTGGACATCGTCGTCAGCAACGCCTATGCCGGGGCATTCCACGGCGATGCCGTCGAGCTGTCGGAGGACGACTGGGATCGCGCCCTGGACGTTGGCCTGAAGGCGATGTTCCGTGCCGCGAAGTACGCCGTACCGCACATGCGCGCGACGGGTGGCGGCGTGATGATCAACCTGTCCTCGGTGCACGGACTGCTCGTCGCGCCCGGCTGGCTGGCGTACGAGACGGTCAAGAGCGCCGTCATCGGCCTGACGCGCCAGCTGGCCGCCGCCTATGGCCCCGACGGCATTCGCGTAAACGCTATCTGCCCGGGCCACATCGTCACCGAACGGCTCCAGCCGCAGTGGGTTGCGCATCCCGACGGGCTGCGCTTCTTCGAAGAGCAGTATCCCCTGCGCCGCACTGGCCGGCCGATCGACATCGCCAACGCGATTGCCTTCCTGTGCTCCGACGAGGCGTCATTCATCACTGGCCAGGCGTTAGCCGTCGACGGCGGTCTCACGCTGCAGATCCAGGAGAACCTGGGCGTGCACCTGGGCCGCTACGTCCAGCGCAATCCGGACACCTGGTTCCCCTACTGACGCGGGATGTAGCCTGCACTGCATGGCCATCCAGGCGGTGCAATCACGGGTCGCGAAGGACTCTGTGGAACAGCGCGCGTTCTACGAGAACCAGGGCTACCTGGTCTTCCCCGAGCTGTTGGACTCAGCTGAGTTGTCGACGCTAAGGGCAGCGCTGGCTGAGGTGCTGAAAGAAGCCGAAGGCCTGACCGAATCCAACGACAAGTTTTCGGTCACGCCGACGGACGACGGCGGCTGGTCGGTGCGCCGCATCTTCAATCCGATCAGCCATCATCAGGCGTTTCATGACCTGGTGTTCAATCCGAAGATTCTCGACGTCGTGGAAAACCTGATCGGGCCGAACATCCAGCTGCACCACACCAAGCTCAATCTCAAACCGCCTAGCAATCGCGAAGCACGCTTCGAATGGCACCAGGATTATCCGTTCTTTCCGCACACCAATTTCGACCTGCTCGCGGTGATGATCTACTTCGACGATTCGACCGAGGAGAATGGCTGTTTGACGATCGTCCCGGGCAGTCACAAGCTCGGACCGCAGTACCACCTGTTTGCCAAGGACGGCGCATTCTCGTCGCAGCTAGCCGACAAGAGCGTCGTCGAGGATCCCACAGCCTGGCTGAAAGTACCGGTGCCGGCCGGCGGCATGGAGCTCCATCACTGCAACATGCTGCATAGTTCGACGGCCAATCGCGGCACGCGTCCGCGCAGTGCGATGGTCATCCAGTACCGCGCCGCGGACAACGTCGCCGTCGGCGGCAGTTATACCCAGGCCGGCCATGGCCTGCTGGTGCGCGGCGAAAATCCATATTCCGTGCGCATGATGGGCGGCACCTTCCGCCTGCCCGGCAAGATCGAAGACCCGCTCCAGCGCGACGGCTGAGGCTCGTTAGCCCGCCATCAACCTCGCGAGCCCCGCCATCAGCAGCAGCGGCGCGCTCAGCCGGCGGCCCAGGGCATGTTCTTCTCGATGGCCATGATCGAGCCGAGCACGAACATCCAGCCGAGGTTGCCCACACCAACGGCGAACATCAGCACCATCAGCGGCCAGCAGCAGCCGACGCAAAACACGCCGTGGTGCACGCCCAGGAGGAACGCCTGGCGCCCCTCATCTCGGCCACGCCAATGCTGGGTGATGAAGCTGAATGGCGAGCGACACTTCGCCAGGCAGTAGTACTTCAGTGCTGAGAACTGGAAGGCGCCAGCCACAAGCAGCGTGAGCGCCGTAATTGCCCACCCGTGGTCCGCGAGCAAGCCTGCTCGCGCTTCGAGCTCGTGCACGACGGTGTCGGCCAGGTAGACCAGCATGCCGACTGTCGTCCACATGCTGAGGTAGCCAATCAGCAGCACCCTCACCAGCCGCGGTCGGTCGCTGCGTGAGGCGGTCAGCCGGTCGAACAGGCCACCAGTGGCAGCGTCGTCGGCAGCATCATCGCCACGAGCATGACCACCCAGCCGGCGACAAACACGAGCATCGGCAGGCCACCGCCGCCACTGCCGAGCTGCACCAGACTGCGATGGCTCAGGTAGCGTGCATAGGGCGATTCGCCCCACACCGCCAGGGTCAGCCAGGCGAGCCCGCTCAGCCCGCCAATGAACACCGCCAACGGTTGGCGGACGTCGACCGCGATCCGCATGCGTCAGGCGACGAAGCGGAAACTGCCCTGCACCAGGTTGTGGTCCTTCACTCGACCGCGAAGCCGTACCTCGGCTCGTTGACGACGTACGTCGAGGTGCTGCGTGGAATCGTGGTCAAAGCCGTGCCGCTGGTATACGGCGCCAACTCGGCGGCAATTGCCTCGCCAATCTGCAGCCTGCCTCGGCCGCCGTTGACTTCGAGCGTAATCGGCACCTGCTCGATGCCGAGGACTTCGCCGACCAACGCCGCCAGGTCCTTGACTGGCCCGCCCAGCTTGCCCGTCCACAGGTCCAGCAACGCGCCGCGCTGGGCGTCAGAGGCGCCATCGTCGACGTATGCCACGACGCGCCACTTGCCCTTGAGGATGTTGCCCGGGATGTGGGTCAGGATGACGAAGGTGCGCCCGCTGACGTCCACCCCGTTGACGATGCCCTTGTCGTAATGCCACGCCAGCACCCATCGCACGTGCCACCATCCGGATCCTCGCCCATCCAGCACGGGCACAGGATGTTGCACGTGCACACTTCCAGTAGCTGGCCCTCCACCTCGTAGCCCATGGCTCAGGAACCCCCTCGTGTCTGCACGTCTCGCGCGACCTTGCTAATTGCCGCGAGACTCAGATCGACATCGGCCTCAGTTGTCGCCCAGCTGGACACGCTGATGCGCATCGCGTCGCGACCGTGCCAGCGTGTGCCGCCGCACCAGCAGGTACCGTCTTGCTGCACCGCCTCGATGACTGCGCGTGTCCGCGCGTCAGTGCCGAACGACACGAGCACCTGATTGAGGCGCACGTCGTTGAGGACTTCGAACCCGGCCCGCTCCAGTCCCTCTGCGAAGCGTGTCGCCAGGACACACGTGCGTTCGATCAGGTCGGCAAGCCCGGTCCGACCCAGCGAGCGCAAGGCGGCCCAGATCTCGACGCCGCGCGCTCGGCGTGACGTCTCGGGGGTGAACCACATCGGCTCGCGCTGCTCGCCGGCGATGTAGTACGCGGCACTCTGCGCCATCGCAGCGCGCAGCGCACCTGGGTCGCGCACAAACGCCAGCCCACTGTCGTACGGAACGTTGAGCCATTTGTGCGCGTCAGTTGCCCACGAGTCCGCATCGGCGACGCCCTCGGCGAGGTGGGCGCGGCTCGGCGTGGCGACGGCCCACAGGCCGAACGCGCCGTCGACGTGGACCCAGGCGCCTGCCTCGTGCGACCGCTGGCTGATCTCGCGTGCGGGGTCGAAGGCGCCGCTGTTCACGTTGCCGGCCTGGACGCACACGATCGCTGGACCATTCAGTTTTGGGAAGGCGTCGGCGCGCATACGGCCCTGGCCGTCGGTCAGCACCTTGAGGACGCGACCGCGGCCGAACCCGAGTAAGGCCAACGCCTTGGACAGCGTGGCGTGCGCCTCTTCGCCGACGACCACGGTCACCGCGGGTGCGCCGATCAGCCCGTCCTGCTCGACGTCCCAGCCGACCTTTGCCAGCACCGCGTGACGGGCCGCCGCCAATGCGGTGAAGTTGGCCATCGTGGCGCCCGTGACGAAGGCGCCTGCGCTCGTAGCAGGTAGGTGCAAGACGTCCAGCAGCCACTTCAGTGCAATGTCTTCCAGCGCAGCAGCCACGGGGGATGCCGCCACCAGGCCCGCGTTCTGGTCCCACGTACTTGCCAGCCAGTTGGCGGCAAGGCTGGCGGGCAGCGACCCGCCGATCACGAAACCAAAGTAACGCGGGCCAGCGGAGGCGACCGTTGCCGGAGAGCCCACATCATCCAGCAACGCCAGGACGGCGCTTGGATCCATGGCCGCATCTCCGAATTCACCATCCAGCTCGACGAGGCGGGCGAGCGCGTCGGCCGAAGCTGCGACGCCACGCGTATTCAGATTGCCGAGATACCGCCCCGCGCGCTCCGCTGCCAACTGCAGCAGCTCAGAAGTAGCCACGCGCAGCAGCATCCCACGCCCAATCCACCGACGTGCCCGGGAAACTACCTATCTTTGAAGCCCCAGGTACTTACTTTTTTGGCGCTAGGTTTGCCTGGCCAGCCCTCGTATCCTGGCGCCACATCGACATGGCCATCGAGCTGGACACACGCGTGCGTCTGGCTGCATTCGACTTCCTGCGCCAGCAGACGGCACTGCATGGCACCGAGCTGCCACGGGAGGTACTGGCCAAGGGCTTCTTCGTCGACGGCCAGCGCATTCCGCTGCTAGCTCCTCAGGGCATCTTCAAACCCGCGCTCCTGGCCGAAGTTCCACTCAGTATCACGACGGCCCCGCCGAGCGTCCGAAAGTCCGCTGTTTACGATGATCGTCTCGACACCGACGGTGTTCTCTCATACCGCTACCGCGGCACTGATCCAATGCACCGCGACAACGTTGGCCTGCGGCTCGCTCGATTGCGCAACGCCCCGCTCGTGTACTTCTTTGGGGTCGTGCCGGGTCGCTATGAAGCAATCTGGCCGGTGTTCGTCGTCGGCGACGATCCAGAGCACCTGACCTTCACCGTCGTGGCCGAGGACAGTGCGTTCGCGTTCATGGATGCAACGCGCAGCGCTGGTTCGTCAGACGAGCGACGACGCTACATCACGACGTTGGTGCAGCGCCGACTGCATCAGCAAGCGTTTCGCGCACGGGTGCTGCTCGCCTATCGCGATAGCTGCGGCATCTGTCGTCTGCGCCATCGTGAGCTGCTCGATGCGGCGCACATCCTGCCCGACCGCCACCCGCACGGTGTGCCACTGGTGTCCAATGGACTCGCACTCTGTTCGCTACACCACGCCGCGTTCGATCGGCAGGTCATGGGCGTCCGCCCGGACCTCGTGATTGAAGTCCGCGCGGACGTGCTGCGCGAAGCCGATGGACCCATGCTGCTGCATGGCCTGCAAGCGTTTCAGGGAACTCAGCTGGAGGTGCCGAGACGTCCGGACCAGCAGCCGAATCGCGAATTCCTGGCCGCACGCTACGAAATCTTCCGTAAAGCAAGCTAGAGACGCAGGCGGCCGTCGTCCAGGGTCAGCATCTGGTCGGCGCGGCGCAGGGCGGCGGGGCGGTGGGTCACTACCAGGCAGGTCAGGTTGTTGGGGCGGGCGAAGAGGCGCTGCCAGAGCTCGTTTTCGGTTTCCGTGTCAAGGGCTGAGGAGAGGTCGTCGAAGACGAGCAGCTCGGCGTCGTGGACGAACATGCGCGCGGCGGCGGCGCGCTGGATCTGACCGCCGGAGAGTTTGACGCCGCGTGGGCCGATCAGCGTGTCCAGGCCGCGTTCGAGCACGCCTACATCCGGCTCCAAGACGGCGGCGTGGATCGCGGCCGCGAGCGCTGGCTCGGCGATGGGGCGGCCGAGAGCCAGATTGTCTCGCAGCGTCTCGCTGAACAGTCGTGGCACTTGTGGTGTGTAGGCAGTCCGTGGCGGGACGAAAAATGTCGCCGGATCGACGACCAGGCGGCCGTTCCAGCGGATCTCGCCTGTGTCGCGTGGCAGCAGGCCGAGCAAGACCTGCACGAGCGTGGTCTTGCCCGCGCCGATACGGCCGGTGATGACCGTGAACGAGCCCCGTTCGAGGCTGAACGAAACGTCGACGATGCCGCCAAGACTGCTCGGGTGCGCATAGCTCAAATGTGCGACGTCCAGACGTTCCAGGCGCTCGCGCGGGGGCACAGGCAGGAGCTCGGGCAAAATGCCACTCAGGTGCACGGGCGCCGGCGCGACCAGTGCTCCAGGCGTCTCGTCGGGCACGATCGCGCGCATGCGGCCGTACGACACCTCGATGCGTTTGAGGTCGCTGATCAGCCGACCGATCTCGGCCGGGTACCAGCCGAGCTGATCCAGGTACACCACGAACAGCGCAAAGTCACCTACTGAAAAGGTGCCGTCCCGGATCGCCGCGGCGCCCAGCAGCAGCACCACACCCGTCCCGAGATGAACGATGTTGACGCTCATCGAGTCGAGCAACACACCGAAGACGCTGTCGCGCACCGCGACGCGTCGCCGAACCTCGCCCAGCGCGGCGAATCGATCGAGCGCATGCGGTACGGCCCCGGCAACGTTGAGCGCAAGCTGCGCACCCAAGAGCTCGCCCAGGAACCCGGTCAGCCGACCGGTCGCCGCGCGCGACGCAGCTCGGTAGGCCATGGTCTTGTTGCCGAGTGCCTCGGACAGGTACGAGCTCAGCAGCAGCGGCACGAACAGCGCCAGGGTGATGGTCGCATTGATCTGGAGCATCACGACCGCCGCGCCGATGGCGAACAACGAGCGACCGATCAGGTCGCACAGCGCGTCCAGCGCATCGGCAATGTTCTCGGGATCGTCACGGAAGCGGCTGATTGTTTCGCCGACCGACTCCGGTAGTCCGTGGCGGCCATAGCCACGTAACAACCCAGCGAACAGGTTGCGCTGCAGCAGCACGCGACTCTTTTGCTGCAACGAGTTCCAGGGATTGCGCAAGACTGGATCCGAAAACACTCCGACGAGCTCCAGCGCGACCAGAAGCGCGATGGCCGTCCAGGCGTTGAGTCCGGCGGCCTGATCGGTCAGCGCGTCGAACAAAGCACGCGTGGCCAGGCCGAGCGGGATCGGCAGGAAGAAGTAGATCAGCGTGGCGTAAAAAGCACACGTCAGGAAATAGCGCGGGCTGAACCACACCAGCCGCAGCAGCACCAGCACCGGACTCACGCCAGCTCCTCCGCCATGCCCAGGCGCAGCAGTCGCGCAAATCGGGAACCAGCGTCAGCAGCCAGGTCGGCGCGGCAACCGAGCTCGGCGACGCAGCCGTTCTCGAGGATCAAGATGCGGTCCGCCCGGTCGACCGTCTTCAAGCGGTGCGCGATCACCACACCGGTGCGGCCCTCCAGGAGTCGCGTCAGGGCGCGCTCGAGCAGCTGCTCGGTATGCGGATCGAGCCGCGACGACGCCTCGTCGAGGACGACCAACCCCGGATCCTTCAGAAAGACGCGTGCCAGCGCAATGAGCTGCGCCTCGCCGGCCGACAGCCCGCGACCGCGGGCGCCCAGCTCCGTGTCAAGCCCGTGAGGCAGCGCGCGCAGCCATTCGTCGAGGCCAAGCTCGGCGAAAACCTCACTCAGCCGCGCATCTGGCACATCCGGATCGAAGAGCGTGACATTGTCGCGCAGGCTGCCCTGGAACAGTTGGACGTGCTGCGTCACCAGGCCGATCCGTGCGCGCAGCGCCTCGAGCCGCGCCTCTCGGAGATCGACTCCGCCTAACCGAACGACGCCATCAGTCGGGTCATGCAGCCGAAAGAGCAGCCGCGAGATAGTCGTTTTGCCGGAACCAGTGCGCCCGAGCAAGCCGAGCACCTCGCCCGGCTCGATGCAGCACGAAATCCCGCGCAGCACCGGCTCGGCCTCATAGGCGAATGAGACGCCATCCAGATCCACGGCTAGCGCCCCACCGGGAAAGCTTGCAGCTGGTCCATCCACGACACGGGACGGCGTCGTGAGTAGCTCGCGAATGCGCACGATCCCGCCGGTCGCTTGCTGAAAGCTCTGCATCTGGCGCGTCAGCCGCTCGAGCGGCTGGCGCAGCATGCCCGTGTAGCGAAAGACGACGTAGATCGTCCCCAGCGTGATCGCGCCGGCGCCATACAACGCCGTGCTCAATGCCAGCGCAGCACCAGTCCCAAGTACGAAGAGCACGCCGACAACGGCGTTGAACAGGCTCACGGCCATGACCGCCACGCGAATGCTGTGAAACCGAGCAGCCGTTCGCTCGAGCAGGCGGCGCATCGTGTAGCTGTCGGCTCCGCTGGCCTTGAGGTCGGGCAGACCACCGAGGCGTTCCTCGACGTAGCTGGTCAGCTCCGCGGCGGATGCACGCGCAGCCTTCGTGCGTATGGCGACGAAGCCGCCACCGCGGGTCATGAACGCGAGCGCAGCGAGCGTACACAACGTCAGCAACGCGCCAACGCGCCAGTCCTCGAGGAACAGCAGGACGAGGACGCCGATGAGGAATACCCCGCTGCCGAGCACCTGGACGACGAAACGCGCGAAGAACTCGGCGATGGCCGAGACATCGCCGTCGATGCGCTCGATCAGCTCGCCTGCGCTGTGCTCAGCGTGGAATGCGGCGTCAAGCTGGAGAACGTGCCGCGCAAGGTCAGCGCGCAGCGCGTTCGTCGTCCGCCAGCCGAGGTCTTCGGCGACATAGGTCTCCGCGATAGTCGTGCCCTGCGTGAGCACGGCGACGCCAATGAACAGCAGCGCGATCCAGACGAGCTGTTCGAACGGCTCCCCCGCCAGGGCACGATCGATGAAGGTGCGCGCGATTTGCGGATTGGCCAACTGCAAGCCGATGCCGGCGAACAGCAGCAGGCCGAGTAGGACGGCGCGCGGCCATTCTGGCCGCAGATACGCCGCGAGCAAAGCACGATCTGACGTGGGCAACAAACTTGGCGCTCCTGGAGTGCAGCACGAAACAAGGACGGACGAAAACGAGTGCTGCCAGGCTGCCCAGTGCCGCGCTAGATGAGCGACGCCACAACGGGGGCCTGGACGGAGCGCGTTGCCATGTTGAGAGCTCCCGTGCGGATGTTGCTGGCGATGTTAGCGCATCGTACGCCGCGGAGTCAGCGTCGTTCGGCCAGCCCGTCGCCGATCAAGCTGAGCGAAACGCCGACGAGCAGCAGCGCGAAACCGGGCAGCGCAGTCATCCACCAGGCATTCATCAAGAACTGGCGACCGGCGGCGATCATGGCGCCCCACTCAGGCGTCGGCGGCTGCGGTCCCAGACCGAGATAGCTCAGCGTGGCGCCAAACAGGATCGCCAACACCATGCCGGTGAACACGTAGACGATGCTGGGTGCGATGACGTTGGGCAAGATATGGCGCAGCATGATGCGCGAGGTCGTGCAGCCAATGACACGCGCGGCCTGCACGTACTCGAGGTTGCGCGTGGCGAGCGTTTCGCCGCGCGTGATGCGCGCATAAGAGATCCAACCCGCCGCGCCGACCGCGATATAGAGATTGATCAGGCCCGGACCCAGGATAGCCATGATCGCGACTACCAGGATCAAGAACGGAAACGCCATCAGGACATCGACCACACGCATCACGACGACGTCGAGCCAGCCACCGCGGTAGCCGCTGGCGATGCCAATGACGCTCCCGAATACGAATGGGAACAGGACTGAAAACAGCCCGATCTGGAGGTCGAGTCGGGTGCTGTACACGAGGCGGCTCCAGATGTCGCGGCCGAAGTTGTCCGTGCCCAGCGGGTGATCGGGACTGAACGGAGGTTGGAATGCGTCACCCAGGCTCTGGGCGATCGGGTCATAGGGCGTGAGCAGCGGCGCCCCAATAGCTACCAGGACCACGATCGCGAACAGCGCCAGACCGGCCAGCAGCGTCGCGTTGAGTCCCACCCTTTGGAGCCGCAACGCGACGCTGAGCGGCATCGCGGGCGCCACGTCTGACTGCAAGCGGCCGGTGAGCACCTGTTCAGTCATACGTCACCCGTGGATCGAGAAATGAATACGACAAGTCCACGATCAGGTTGACGACGATCACCAGGACTGCGCTGATGACAACAATCGATTGCACCACGGGATAGTCGCGGCTGGTAATCGACGTAAACAGGAGTTGGCCAATGCCGGGCACCGCGAACACCGTTTCGATCACCAGCGTTCCACCCATCAGGAATCCGAACTGCACGCCGAAGATCGTCACCGTGGACAGTAGCGCGTTGCGCAGGACATGCCGCACGAGGACCAACCGATCGGGCAGTCCTTTGGCCTGCGCGGTGCGCACGAAATCCAAGCGCGTCGTCAGGATGACCTGGCTGCGCAAGTTGCGGATGAGGACCGCCGACAACTGCAGCGCCAGCGTGAGGGCCGGTAGGAACAAGTACCAGATGTGCTCCTGCACGGTCGCGCCAAAACCAGCGACCGGAAACCATTTGAGCCCGAGCGACAGCAACAGAATCAGCAAAATACCCAACCAGAAGTTGGGCGTCGTCAGCACAAACAGAAACACGACACGGATCAACTGATCGATCCAGCGGCCTTTGTTGGCCGCCGCCAGGAGGCCGAACAGGAACGTGAACAGCGCCGCGAGCCCGGTCGCGTACGCGGCTAAACCGATGGAAATCGGCACCCGGCTCAACACAAGCTCGCCGACCGGCTGGCGGAACATCAACGACGTCCCCATCTGGCCCTGGACCAGTCCTGAAACGAACATCCAATACTGCTCGATCAGGGGCCGGTCCAGACCGAGCTGGACGCGCAGATCGGCCACATTCTGCACCGTTGCCCGCTCGCCGAGCAGGATCGAAGCCGGGTCACCGGGCAGAAAGTGGACCATGCCGAAGATGAGGATGGTCACGCCAAACAAGACGAAGACCATCAGCACCAGGCGATTGCGGATATAGCGTGCGCGACCCACGCGCTACTTCGTCAGCGAGACGTCCTCGAAGCGGTAGTAGGACAGACCGTCAATCAGGAAGCCATTGACGTTACTCCGCCACGCGGCGGTGGCCCCGAGGTTGGCGATGAACACCAATGGCGCGTCACCCAGATAGATTCTCTGGATCTCGACATACGCAGCTTCGCGTTTTGCCGGATCCTGCTCGAGGTCGGCCTTGGTGATCTTGTCGTTCAGCTCGGGGTTGTTGTAGCGCGTCCAGTACGCGAACGAGCCAGAGCCTTCGCCGCCGCGCATCTCGTAATTGACGATCTGCGTCGGGTCGTTCATGTCGTTGGTCCACGCGCTCGGACTCGACATGAAGTTGCCCTCGCCACGCGTTGCCGCGCGCGCCGCGGATGCCTCCAGCTGCTGGATATCCACCGTGACACCAATCTTGGACCATTGGTCCTTCAAGATGATGGCGGTGTTGATCCGGTCCTGGTTGTTGTTAGCCACGATCATGGGCAGCGTGAAGCCGCTCGGCACCGACGACTCAGCCATGAGCGCCTTGGCCTTGGCGAGATCGAATGGGTAGCCAGGCGAGCTCTTGTCCACGTATGTGCCCAGCGGGATGGGCGCGTTCATGACCTGCGCCTGGCCGAAGAACACGGACTTGATGATCGCTTCCTTGTCCGTCGCGTAGTTCAGCGCCTGACGGACTTTGACGTCGTTCAGCGGCGGCTTGGTCACGTTCAGGATGACGAACGTGGTCTGCTGGATAAGGAACTTCTGCGCCTTCAGTCCAGGCTGCGCGTTGAGCTGGTCGATCTGGCTGAACGGCACGAAGTCGACGATGTCGACCTCGCCACCCTGGAGCTTGAGCACGCGTGTGTTGTCGTCCGGGACATATTCGATGCGTACTTCGTCGACCGCGGGGGTGTTCTTCCAGTAGTTCGGGTTGCGCTTCAGAATTACCGGATCGCCCTTTTTCCAACTCTCGGTGTAGTACCCGCCAGTACCCTTGGAGGCCCAGTTCTTGGTGTCGTCATAGTCCTTGGCGTCGGTCGCCGTGGCCATGTCGGCCTTCATGATCCAGGCCGGGAACATCGCCAGCTCCGAGAGCAAAGGCGCGTGCGGCGCGGCCAGAACGATCTTGACCGTCATCGGGTCGGGCGTCTGGATTTCCTTGATCGCCTTGTAGTTGTCCTTCCAGACCGTCCTCTGGCCACCACGCGCCAGATCCAACGACACCTTGACATCGTTGGACGTAAGTGGCGAGCCATCAGAGAACTTGACGCCGGGGCGCAGTGAGAATGTCCAGGTGAGGCCGTCCGCGGACGTCTCCCACTTGGTCGCCAGCGCTGGCTCGACGCCCGCGCCGTCCTTGGTCACGCGCAGCAGGCCGTCGTAGACGTTGCCCAGCGTGAACAGCGCGGTGTTGTCGTCGATGAGCCATGGGACAAAGATGCCCGGCTCTGCATTGCGCGCCATCCTCAACACCACCGGCGCACCGGTCTTCGCGGCTGGCGCCGTCGTGGGCGCCGCCGCCGGCGCGGTCGTCGCTGCCGGCTTTGCCTGTCCCTGCGGGACGGCTGCAGGTGCGTCGGTCGGCTTGGCCGCCGCCGCGGGCGCCGTCGTGGCCGCGGGCGCGGTTGTCGTGGGCGCGGCTGGACCGCAAGCGCCGAGTAGCAGCGCCGTCCCCAGCGCCGTGCTGAACAGAGTCAACCATCTGCTGTCGCGTGCAACCATGGCCTGTCTCCTTTATCTGAGACTCGGCGGCTTGGGCCGGAAGCGCCCGAGAAGCCTCGCGCTGCCGATGATAGAGCGCCACCCCCGCCGCGACTAGCAAGCCGCGCGAGCGACTATCCGGGAGGCGTATGTAGGCTGAGCCCTGGCACACGCCTGAACTCGCGCGGGTTCAGCGTCGCGACGGACCATCCGAGTGCCAGGGCGGTGGCGGCGAGCATCAATTCATGAGGTCCGATCAATTGGCCGCTCGATACCAGGTCGGCCCACAGCCGCGAATGCACCCGCGCAGTTTCGAGAGTGAACGGCTGTACTGGCAGCACGCGCAGAACATGCTCGACAAACGCCGCGCGCTGTGTCCGATGCAGCGCATCTGCCCGATGCACTCCGAGCAGCAGCTCGGACGCTGTTATCGCGGCAATGCCCACTTCTTCATCATCTGGGAGCGCAACGGGCGACCCTGAACGCTCAACGCGAATCAGGACGGAGCTGTCGAGAAGCGTGCCCACGGTTCCTCTGGCAACTCTTCAACCGACTGCTGCACCAGATCAAGATCTGCTTCGAGCTGAGAATCAGGAAGGGGCCCGCTGGTCAGGAGCTCGAGTACGTTTTTCCAGCGCGCCCGTGAGCTGCTCGCCCGTTCGGTTGGGCCGATTCGCGCGACGGCCCGCCCGTGGCGTTCGACCTCAAAGATTTCGCCCCCGAACTCGACGTCGTTCAGGACTTCGCGGAAGCGCTTGGCGGCCGCGGTCGCGCTGATGGCCCGACTCACTCTGCCAATGATATCGGATAATCCGATTGGTGCCGTCTACAGGGCCTGCAGCTCGATAACCACGGGCAGCGACGAGCGGCCCCAACTGGTCAGGTCGCTCTGGTCGATCGGCTCGTACTTGTCGACCAGCAGCTGGCGCGCGAGTGCGTCTTCTTCGGTGCCTGGCTCCAGGACTCGGGCTCGGCCCGCTCGCGCCTGGTCACCCACGCGCACGGACACGGCCGGCTCGGCCTGCACATTCTTGATCCAGTCAGACGCGTCGCGGCCGCCCGACAGCATGTACAGACGGCCGCCATGAACGCCGAACCACATCTCGATGGTGTGCGGACGCCCGCTGCGGCGTCCGGTCGTCGTCAGGTAGCAGAACTCGACATCGGCCCACTCTTGCACGCATGCAGTTCACCACGGTCCGCACTATGCGCGTGTTGCCTCAGAACTCCGTTCGACCGAGCCTGTCCAGCCTGGCCGGCGGCTGACCGCCAAGGAGGCCCAGCCGCCAACCGCAACATCGACGGCCTTTCCGATCGCCCGATTTGCCCAGCCAGGGCCCCGCACGGTCACGAGGTGGCCATCGGAGACTTACGGTGATTTTCTCCGCCCGACTACGGTCTTGCGCGTTGGGAGCGGCTCTCAACGCGCCGGCGAGCTACCCTGGAGGCCAGGCATGAGCAGCGACCAATCGATGGCCGAGTGGCCGGCCACACGCTGGCAGCTGACGGCGCCCGAATCGTTCGTGCTCTTGAATGGACCCAACACCAGCGGCAGCCAGGCCTTCAAGCTAGGTGTGATGGAGCTCGTGGCGCGTGGCGCGCTCGCGCTAGACACGGCCACCGAGGGGCGCATTCGCCGCCACCAGGTATCCATTCTGCGCGACGGTGCCCGGCCAGGTGCACCACGCGAGCAAGCGCTCGACGCGATCTGGAATCTCTATCAGCGCACGCCAGGTCGTCATCACAAGGGCGAACAGCAAGGCACGCGCGTCGAGGACCTCGCGAAGACCGCGGTCAAACACTACGGCAGCATTGCCCGGTATGTACGCCAGGACGTGGTGCCCGCACTCGTCGATCGCGGGCTGTACGAGCGCCGCGAAGGACGCATTCTGTGGATTATCCCGACCACGCGGTATGTCCTCACGCCGGACGGCGAAGCCGCGCGCGATGAGCTGCAGCGGCTGCTCTCACTGGGCGAACGCGGCGTTGTCGGCTGGACCGACGACGATCCCGGTCGAGCGATGGGCTATGCGGCCATCGCCGGCGCAGCGCTGTTGCTCCAGCCCGACCTGTTCCCGCATCTGCAGCGAGCGCGTTCGACCACCGGCTCAGACTACGGTGGTGGCACGTACTACGGCACCACGTCGACCGACGATCCGAGCGACGTCTCTCTGCCGTTCGACTTCGGAGGCTTCGACTTCGGCAACCTCGATCTCGGTGACTTTGGCGGTTTCGACGCCGCGCTGAGCGCCATCGATTCGGCCATAGACGCCGGCGGCGGGGATGATGGCGGCGGCGACAGCGGAGGCGGTGATGGCGGAGGTGGAGGTGATAGCGGAGGCGGCGGCGAATAAGCCGCCTCCGTCCATCTCCGCGCATGCATCGTCGTGACTCCCTGTGCATTTTCGCCTGGTCACACTTATGACGGAGCCACTTATCTGGATGTGACCGGTGTGCCGGCCGCGTTAGCGTTCGGCGACCGGCCCGAGCACTGGTTTCAGGTCGACGATGGATGTCCCGTTGAGCGCTTCGAGATCGTTGACCTGGACGCGCAGGTCTTCAATGGCGAGAATCCTTACCCGGTGCAGAGCGGGTGGCGCACCTCGTCGTCTTGTCGGGGCGCGTGCGCCAAATCGATCAGTGTCGACTCGACCCGGCCGATTGGCACCACCTCGTAACGCTGCGCCACGCGTTCAGGCTAGCAGGGCACCATGACCGACCCCACGTAGCAGGTATCGATGCCGGGTCCAGCGTAGAGCCCGCCCAGATCGGCGCGCATTCGCGCCAGCCGTCACATCGTATGCAGCCGCGGTCAGCCGTCGAGTCTGGGTGGCAAGCCGAACACCGGGAAGAGGTCGGGCTTGACGAATCCGTGCACGCGAGCGATGCGCTCGTCGGCGAGCGTCAGCACCTGGATCGCTTGCGGCGTGAAGCCGCTGCCGTCCGGAGTTCGACCGTACAGGCCGAATGCTGGCTGCGCGTTGGCGCCGACGGGTAGCAGGCGGAATGGGCCCGGCCCAGCCGGGCTCCACGCCCAGGAAAAGAACGTTCGCACCGACTGCCGACCAGCAAACCACTCCGCCATGGGCGGCATGCTCAGCACAACGTCTTCGGTGAGCAGCGCGACCAGTGCGTCAAGGTCGCCGCGCTCCCAACTCTCGACGTACTGCTCTAGCAATCGACGTTGCACCGGCGTGAGACTCCGCTCCGACGCCACGCGTCGAGCCCAGCGCTGTGCGAGCGTGGCCCGCGCGCGCTGGTGTGCGCTGCTGACCGAAGCGGCGGTCGATCCGAGATGCTCTGCCACTTCGGTCACCGATAATCCAAGTACATCGCGCAGCAAGAGGACGGCGCGTTGGCGTGGCGGCAGGTGTTGCAACGCCGCGACGAAGGCGAGCTCGGTTGCTTCGCGTTGATCGAACAGCGCCTCGGGCCCGAGTGCGGTATCGGCAACACCGTCGAGCAACGAGTCTGGATATGGCTCGAGCCAGGCCACCTCCTCCACCGGCGCACGCAGATCCTCTGGCAGCATCCGTCTGGCGCGGCGCGAAACTGCTGTCAGACACGCATGCGTCGCGATCCGATACAGCCACGTGCGCGGCGACGCGTGGTGCCGATAGGTGCCCCGCGCACGCCAGGCGCGCAGGAACGTCTCCTGGACTATGTCCTCCGCGTCCAGCACAGAGCCAAGCATGCGATAGCAATGCACGTACAGCTCGCGACGATAGCTCCGCGCCAGGGTGTCAAACGTGTCTGGATCGGCCAGGCCCACCGCAACTCTCGTCGGTCAGTCGGGTAGGCCGAAGGCGTGTACGAATTCGCGCGGATCGTAGTACACCCGAAACTCGCTTATCCGTCCGTCGACGATCGTCGCCCACTCCGAGACGGGACACGTCAGGCGCTGGCCGTTGGGCGCATCGACGACGAATTCGAAAAGCGAAGCAACGCGATTGCCATCTGCTATGCGACTGATCAGGTGGGTCGAACGATGCGCCTCCAGGAACTGCGCGGTCAGGCCGACAAACTCGGCTTTGCCGCGCGCATGCTGGATGGGGCCGTCGAAGACCACGTCGTCGGTCACCAGGTTCTGCCAGTGATCGCCATGTGCATCGAATGCCGAGTAGTACTGCTCGACGACGTCGCGTGGTTGGGTATGCATGTCTGTATAGACCGCGCTGGGCGGCGCGTGCCATCGGTCTATGCCGGCAACGCACGCCAACGCCTACGATCACAGCGATGATCACGCCGTTGTTGGCCAACCTCGTATGCGGCAGCCCTGCTCGTAACCACGATTTCGACTTTGCGCGCATCCGCCTGGCCGAGGCGCTATATCAAGCGGGCAATATTCGCACCGATGCCTACACCACCTATGATGCGGGCGAGGCGATCGAAGCAGCCGATGTACTCGTCAGCTACACCTCGCAGGTACCGGTGGGTGATGCGCAGTGCGCGGCGCTGCAACGCTTCCTCGAGCGCGGTGGACGCTGGTTCGCGGTCCACGCCAGCAACTCGGTGCGCGACAATCTGCATCTGCCGCGACTCCTCGGCAGTCGCTTCCTAACGCATCCGCCGTATACGCACTTCGCCGTATCGATCACCAGGCCGGACGATCCGCTGGTACAGGGCATCGAGCCGTTCGAGGTCGACGACGAGATCTATGTCATCGAGCACGCCGACGATATCGAGGTCCTGCTCGAGACGCGCTGGGGCGGCGACGCAATGGGCCGCCAGGTCGAAGAAGATGTCCGGCCGCTCATGTACCACCGCGCGGTCGGCGACGGCGGCGTGCTGTATCTGGCGCTCGGCCACTGCAACCGTCCCTTCGACAAGCCACGCGCCGACGCACCCGACGCACCCGACCGTCGCGGCCCGTGGGAGCTGCCGGCATACCAGGAGCTGATCAAGCGCGGCATCCAGTGGGCTGCCCGGCGGCCGATCGGATCGAGTTAACCGAACCCGCTGTCTCTTGAAGCGTCAGCGACGGTCAAGCTAGCCTGGCCGCACGCCTGAGGTGTACGAGCTTGATTGCACTTGACGAGCGTCCGGTCTATAGCTTGAAGAGCCAGCCCGCCGTGCTGGGTAGCTACCAGGAGGCCATCGAGCGCGCCCGCGCGCTGAAGCCAACGCTGCGAGAGCGCGTGGCAGAGACAGAACGAATGCGGCGCTTGCCGGCTGAGACGGTGACCGATCTCCTGGAGAACGGCCTGTACGGCCTCATGACCCCGCTGCGCTACGGCGGCTCGGAGCTGGGCAGCGAGACGATGATCGACGTCACCATCGAGCTGGCCTCGGCCTGCCCATCGACGGGCTGGGTGCACATGCTATGGACAGCCCACATGTGGCTGTTGGCCCTGTTCCCCGAGAAAACCCAGGACGAGCTGTGGAGCAACCCGAATACGCTGGCGTCGTCGGTCGTCAACACCACCGGCGACATTGTGCCCGTCGAAGGTGGCTTTCGCTGGTCAGGGCGCGGCTTCTTCTCGAGCGGCGTCGATCATTGCAATTGGATGACCGCACTGGTGCCGATCAAGCGCGACGGTGTCGAGGGCCCGCCGGAGCTGCGGTGGATCATGCTCCCGCGTGAGGACATCGAGATCATCGACGATTGGTACACAATCGGCCTCAAAGGCACCGGCAGCAAGACCATCGTCGTCAACGATGCGTTCATACCCGATCGACGGACCGTCGTAAACACGGACATCGAGGACGGGGTAGCACCTGGCTGCCAGGTCCATACCAACCCGATGTATCACGCCATATCGTCGGCGAACTTCACCGCCGCGATGGCCGCGCCGGCGGTCGGTGTGGCGCGCGGCTTTCTCTCCGCTTTTGAGGAGCGATTACGCGCCAAGTCGAACAATACTGACGACGGCTTCATGATCAACCTGGCGCGCTATGCGAGCGCCGCTGCCGAGGTGGATGCGGTGCATGCGATGACCTTGCAGGATGCACAGCGGTTCGCGCGCGTGCCAGCCAAGGAAGTGAGCCCGGAAAACCGCGCCAAGTGTCGGCGTGATCAGGCGTTCACCGCGCAAACAGCGCGCAAAGCGATCAATACCCTGTACGAGGAGTGTGGCGGTACTGCCCTCTTCGAAAGCTCGGACTTCCAACGCTTGTGGCGCGACGTCAACGGCGCCGCGGCCCACCGCGGCCTGGCCTGGGATTGGGTCGCCGTCGGTTGGTCCAAGACGATGCTCGGCATGCCGACCGTCCCGGGTCTGCGATTCGCGCGCGCCTGAGGTATGGGCCCGCACGACGGTATCAACGCGTTCCCGCCACCCTCGGCACGTGCGACGCTGGCTACGTGGCGGGCACGACCAGCACGTCTTCGGCGCCGGCATCGTAGTCGAACACCCAAGCGGTGCCGCGGCCAGTGCGGTCGCGGCCGAATCGCTGGCGCAACGCAATCAGCGCATCGCGTTTGATGGCCGCCCAGCGCGACACCAGGTGGTTGTCCTGACCCCGTTCGCGCGCGGTCAGGACGACCCGCCGCGCACGCGGGAGCCGCACCCGTTCGTACAGCTGAAGCGCCGTCGGCAGGTCGTCTGTGCCAGCGGCCAGGGCGCTGGCCAGCACCACGCCGTCCTCCATCGCCTGGCATGCACCCTGGCCCAGGTAGGGCAGCATCGGATGCGCCGCGTCGCCCAGAATGGTTGCCCGACCAACCGTCCAGCGCTCGAGTGGATCGCGATCGTACAGCGCCCACTTGTAATGGCGTTCGCTCGCCGAGAACAGCCGCATCAGCGATTCGTGCCAGCCGCGGTAATTGTCGATCGCCTCCTGGCGATCGCACTCGCGGATCCATGACTCTTCGGTCCACGATTCGTCGTCGTAGTGCGCGACCACGTTGACCAGCTCGCCGCGGCGGACGAGGTACACCACGACCGCGCCATGCGGGCCCAGCCAGGTGACGCTGTCTAGTGTCGGCAGACCCCCCGGGACGGCATCCAGCGGAACCAGGAACCGCCAGCAGATCTTGCCGGTGAAGCGTGGCGCGTCAGGTCCGAAGAGGCTGGCGCGTACCGCTGAATGGATGCCGTCAGCGCCGACGACCACATCGGCTTCGATCTCCGTGCCATCGGCGAAGCGGGCGCTCGCGACCTGTCCGTCGCCGGAGGCGCTCACGCACCGCGTGCCGAGTCGAATCATTGCGCGCGGAATGGCCGTCGCCAGCGCATCCAGTAAGTCAGCGCGGTGGACAGTGCAGCCTGTCGCGCCGAAACGCTGCGCCAGATTGTCGCGCCGCGGTGTCCGGGAGATGATCCGCCCGGTGCGCCAGTTGCGCAGCAGCGAGTAGTCTGCCTCCCAGCCGACGGAGCGCACCGCCTCTTCGAGGCCGAGTGCGCGCAGCGCCTTCATGGCATTCGGACCGAGGGCCACGCCGGCGCCGATCTCCTTGAGCTCGGGCGTGGCTTCGTACACCGTGACGTCGAATCCGCGTTGCCAGAGCGCCTGCGCCGCGGTCAGCCCGCCAATGCCGCCCCCGATTACTGCGATGCGCTGCGTCCGTCCCATCCGGGCCTATTGAGGCACCCCACGTCCGATTTCATCAAGCCTGCGTCCGTACCCGTACCTTGAGCTCACTGGGTGCCACCGACCGTCTGGTGTACGACAACCTCGAGCCGCATTGCGCAGTACATGGACGACCAGCGCACAGATTGGCGCGACGCCAGTAATTGGATTCCAGTAATCGCTGATTCCTGGCGAGTGTGCCGGGGGCTAGGCGCCGCGAAATACCTCCGCGTGGCGCGTGGCAAAGTCCTGGAAGCTGCACGGGCGGCGGCCGAGCAAAGTTTCGACCCACGGGTAGACGTGCGACTCCTTGCCTGCGCGTCGTTCCGCGTAGAGCTCGACCAGCGCATCGGCGGTATAAGTCGGCATGCCAGCCGCCAGGTTGGCGCTCCGATAGTCGTCCGGCGAGATTGCCTCGTAGCGGACCGGCTTGCCGATCGCGACGGAGATCTGCTGCGCAACCTCGGCCATAGTCAGCGCCTCCGGTCCGGTGAGCGGGTAAATCTGCCCGGCATGACCGCTGCTGGTGAGGATCATCGCTGCGACTTCGGCAATGTCGGCGACATCGATCGAGGCAATCCGGGCCTCCGCCATTGGCAAGCGGATCGCCGACCGCGAAACGATCGACGGCACCTGCCGAAAGTAGGCGTGCATGAACTCACCTGCGCGCAGGTGGGTATAAGCCATGCCGGACTGCTCGAGTTTCTGTTCGATCAGGCCATGCATCCGTGCGAAGCGGAAGTCCGAGTCCACTTCCGGCATGATGCCCGATAGCTTGACCACATGCTCCACGCCCGCACCGCGGGCCGCGTCGATGAAGTTCGACTGGACTTCGAGCATCGCCGGATCGGAGGATGAGATGAGCATGGCACGCTCCACTCCGCGCAACGCCGCCGCGAGTGTTGTCGGGCGGGCCATGTCGCCCTCGACAACCTCGACTCCAGCCAGCGCCGTGAGATGCGCGGCTTTGCTCGGGTTGCGGACGAGGGCGCGCACGGGCACGCCACGCGCGGACAGTTGGCGCACTACCGCGCCGCCATTGAGTCCGGTCGCGCCGGTGACCAGCAGCATGGTCAAACGCTCGCTTCCGCGGTTGGCTCAGTAGCCCACGGATCTGGGCCCGGATCCCGCCCCGCCGCGGCTTGCACGAGGCGGCTCAAATAGTGGGTCCAGCCTTCGGCGCTGCCTGCGCGGTTGGGTCGCGGAACACCACGGTGGACAAGCCGCAACAGTGTGCCGTCGCGCTCGGGGACCAGCGTCACCTCGACGACGCTGTCGCGGTACAGATTGGCCAGCTGCGGGCTGTGCCACTGCCAGGTGAAGACGACCCGCCGCGGCGGATCGATTTCGAGGTACGCGCCAAAGGCGACGTCGCCGCGGCCGGTGACGTCCATGCGGAAGCCGCCCCCCGGACGCCCGTCACTCTCGGCCCAAGCGGCCTTCCACACGCGCAGTTTGGCGGCGTCAGTGAAGTACGGAAAGACGTCCTCCGGGGCAGCGCGAATCCACACCTCGCGCACGATGGCTTCGCTGTGCGCCTCGGCCGGGGTCACAGCGCCTTCCGCCGCGCTTCGTCTTCGGCGGATCGTTTGATCGCAGCCAGGCTGGCGTCCCAGAAGCTGTCAAGGAAGCGGCGGACATCCGCGAGTCGTTCGGGATGAGCGCGGTAGAAGCGGCGTGTGCCAACTCGACGCTCGTGTAGCAGATCGGCCTGGCGCAAGATCCGCAGATGCTTTGAGATGTCCGGGCGGCTGACGTCGAAGCAGGCGGCGATTTGGCCAGCCGTGCACTCGCGGTCCCAGACCAGGCGCAGGATACGTTGGCGGTGCGGATCGGCCATAGCTTTGAGCACCGCCTGCATGGTTGCAGCGTATCCGACTGGTTACGTATCCGACAAGTTACAGACCTTCGCCAGCTCAGCGTGCAAGCGAGCGGGCGTGGTAGCACTGGCAGCGCAAAATCGCTACGAGCTGGCGCGGACGCCGCGCCGAGAGGAGAGCGTGTAGCCACCATGACCGCCCGACCGAAAAACTTCGATTGGCTCGCCCTGAGCAGCGAAGAACCGCTCGAACCTGAGCTGCCGATCTGCGATCCACACCACCACCTGTGGGACAAGCGACCGGCGCGCGTTGCCGAGCGCTACCTGCTCGACGAGATTCTGGAAGACGTCGGCGCCGGCCACAACGTCGTCTCGACGGTGTTCATCGAGTGCGGGGCCATGTATCGCGCAGATGCCACTGAGGAGGCCTTGCGGCCGGTCGGCGAAACCGAGTTCGTCAATGGCATCGCCGCGATGAGCGCTTCAAACGAATACGGAGCGGCACGTATCGCCGCTGGCATCGTCGGCACCGCCAACCTCACCTTGGGCGATGGGGTGGCGACCGCGCTCGACGCGCACCTGGCGGCCGGCGGTGGGCGGTTCCGGGGCATCCGTCAATCCGCGGCCTGGGATGCCGATCCCGGCCTACCACCGCCGCGTATCAATCCAGGCCCGGGCCTGTACCTACGGGACGACTTCCGCGCCGGCTTCAAACATCTCGCTCCGCGCCAGCTGAGCTTCGAAGTGTGGTGCTATCACCGCCAGATTCCGGAGGCGACCGCGCTCGCGCGCGCATTTCCCGAGACCACGCTGATCCTCAACCACTTCGGCGGACCACTTGGCGTGGGCGGCTACGCCGGGAAGTCGGACGAGGTGTACGCCGAGTGGCGGGCCAGTGTCGCCGAGCTCGCCACATGCCCAAATGTGGTCGCCAAGCTCGGCGGCATCAACATGGAATTGAACGGTTTCGGCTGGCACGAGAAGCCTCGGCCACCATCCAGCCAGGAGCTCATGGACGCAACGCGGCGCTACTACGAATTCACTATCGAGCGGTTCGGAGTCGATCGCTGCATGTTCGAATCGAATTTCCCCGTCGACAAAGCCAGCTGCGGCTACGGCGTGTTGTGGAACTCGTTCAAGCGGTTGACAGCGAACTACTCCGCATCCGACAAAGCGATGCTCTTTCACGACACCGCGGCGCGCGTGTATCGCCTCGAGCGAGCTAGCGCGGGATAACCGGCAACACGACGTGGGCCGCTCCGAAATGTACGGTATTCGTAGCAACCTCCATGCGCGTATGCCGGCCCATCGGTTCACCCGTATTGGAATTGACGTCGAACCTGGGGAAGTTGCTGCTCGAAATGTCCAGCCGGATACGGTGACCGCGGGCGAAGACGTTACTGGTCGGGGCGAGCGCGATGGTGACCCGATACGTCTCGCCGGGTTGCATCAGCACTTCATGGTCCCAGCCATCGCGGTAGCGCACCCGCAGAATCGAATCCACAAGGTTCAAAGCGTATCCGTGCGGGTAGTCCTCGCTGGGCGGGTATTCGTCGATCAGCTTGGCCGTAAAGTCGGTGTCTGGTGCGGAGGACGATACCTCCAGCATGACGCTTACGGGTCCGGTGACTTCCACATCGCGCTCGAGTGGCGGCGTACGGAAGACGAGGACGTCGGGGCGGTCTTCCAGACGGGGGTACGGCGGCCGCGCGCCGACCACATCGGGCTGCTCCTGCTGATCCATCGGACCGTCGGGCACGATGCTGCGCATGCGCACCCAGGGCGGCATGTACTTGACCCAGAAGGGATCCAGATGCGGCATCGGCGCCATTTCGAAGAAGGCGGTCACCGTGCCGCCAAGGGTTGGCACGGGGTGCTCGGGATCGAACATGAATGACCGCGCGCCACCCGCCGGCGGCGCGGTGCTTAGCGATCCATCGACGTGCAAGTAGAACGGCGTGTAGCGCGTGCGCGCCAATGGCCACTCATTTTCGTCACGCCAGCGCCCACCGTGGTTCAACCGGCCTTCGGTGTTTTTGCGCCCATCGCCACCCCCCATGACGAAGATGCGCACCGCTGGCTCGGCCTCGACGCCGTTGTCGACGTCCTTCAACCACCGTTCGAACCACCGCTCCTGTTCAGGATTGAACCGCGGAAAGCCCCACACGGAATCGGGACCGAAGTCGACGCCGTTGGCCCATGAGAGCGTGTTGCGTGAGCCCATATGCGTCCACGGGCCTACGATCAACCGCTGTGGCGACGCGTTCTGGCGTGCCATCGCGGCGAAGTAGCTGGTCGTCGCACTGGAGAACGGGTCGAACCAGCCACCGCTGAATGTCGCCGGAATGTCGGCGTGCCGGGCGAAGTGAGCGCTGAAATCGTTGCAGTCCTGCGCCCAGAAGTCGTCGTACGCGCCGCGGTAGTAGTAATCGAAGAGTGTCTTTTCCAGGTTGGGCACGACGCGCAGCGGCGTTTGTCCGGGCTTGAATGGCATGGTGAATACCAGGTCGCGCATGTGCTCCATGCCGTCGACAATGGTTTGCCAGACGGCGGGATCGCGCTGCGCCTCCTGTGAGTCCTGCGCATGCAGGAACAATGCGCCGAACATGTGCAGCGCCATCGCGCCACCTTCGCGACTCATGTGCGCGTAGATGTTGATCGGCCCGACGTCCGGCCAGATCGCGCTCAGATGTGGCGGTCGGTACAGCGCCGCCGCTGTCTGGACCATCGCGACGTGTGACGAGCCAACCATACCGACTTTGCCGTTGGACCACGGCTGGGCGGCAATCCACTCGATCGTGTCGTAGCCATCCAGCCCTTCGCGCGGATTGGCGGTATGGAAGTACTGGCCAAAGCCTTCCGAACGATATCGGCCGCGCAAGTCCTGAAGGACGACGACGTAGCCGCGCGGGGTGAAGAAGTTCGGAATCGAATCGACGTACCGCTGCGCCGACTTGTCATACGAGGTGCGAGCCAGAATTGTCGGGAACTTCCCGGCGACGGGCTCGCCATTGTGTGCCGGCCGATAGATGTCCGCCGCCAGGCGCACGCCGTCGCGCGTAGGCATCATCACGTCTTTAGCGATGACGATGCCCAGCAGGTCAGACAATGCGCAGACCGTTCTTGTAGACAGCCGCCACGCGCGTCAGGTTCTGCTCGTCGTCCAGTGGATTGCCGTCCAGCACCAGCAGGTCGGCGTCCTTGCCGACGTCGAGCGTCCCGACCTGGTCGAGCAGACCGCACAGTCGCGCTGCGTTGCGCGTGACCGCCTGGAGCGACTCCATCGCGGTCAGGCCGGCGCGCCGCGCAAGATGCACGTTGTACTCGAGGTGGCCGAACTCCGTGTCGAACGGACCCGCGTCGCTGCCAAAGCCCATGCGCTCGGCCAGTCCGAGGTCGCGCAGCGCGCCGATCACCGGCAGAAAGTGATCGAAGTAGCGCTCGAGTTTGCTCAACTGTTCGGTCTCGACGCAGGTCAGCTCCGGTTTCGTCCGCAGCTCGACAACCGTGTCCCAGCCACTGGACTGCGGATTGAGATCGAGAAACGCGTCCGAGCGGGCCAGTTTGTCGGCCACGCGTTGATCGAACCTGGGCAGTCCGGTGGGGGCGCCGGCGTTACCCATGTCGACGATCTCGCCCGGACTGAGGAACTCCACGTGGGCGATGGCGTCGATGCCCGCGTCGACGCAGTTCTCAATGGATTGAGTTGCCCGCGCGTGCGCCACCGTGGGCCGCTCGAGTGCGTGGGCGGCCTCGACACCCACTCGCAGCTCGTCGACGGTGTACGACGCCAGATACGGAATGCCGCCCTTTGTACCGCCACCTGAGGCTACCAGCTTGATAACGTCGGCGCCCTCGGCGACCAATATTCGAACGTTGCGGCGGATCTCCTCAGGGCTATCGGCGACGCCCCCGGCCCAGTGGATGTGGCCCGCGCTGTGGGTGATCGCGCGACCGGCAAGCTGCAGTCGCGGGCCGGCAAAGTAGCCGCGACGGATCGCCTCACGCACCCAGAACATGATTTGTCCGCGCGCAGCGCAGTCGCGCACAGTGGTCACGCCGGAGCGCAAATGCACCGTCAATTGACGCATCGCGGTCAGCGCGAGCATCTCGTCGGGAGCGCGCAGCTGCTCCTCGAATGGCCGGCGATCGGGATACAGCGTCGGGTGCGCGTGGCAATCGACCAGGCCGGGCATGAGCACGCGCTCCGCACCAAGATGCTCGGCGGTGTCAGCGAGGATGCCAAAGTCCTCGGCCCGACCGACGGCCGTGATGCGCCCGCCGTCCCACTGGACAATCGCGTCACGCACCGGCGGACCGCCATTGCCGTCGATCAGCAACCCCGCGCGCAGGGGCCTATTATCCTGCAACGTACGATAGGGTAGCTGGATCGCATGAAAATCACCGACGTCGAAGCCATCATCCTGCGCCAGCCGGCGCTGAATGAGGGCATCGCCGACGGCAGCCAGGACGACCTGGTTGTGCGCGTGCACACGGACGCGGGCATCGTCGGGATCGGCGAGGTGGACTCGGCCCCCGAAGTCGTCAAAGCCGTCATCGATGCGCCGGCGTCGCACGCGATAGCCAGTGGCCTACGCCATGTGCTGATCGGCCAGGACCCGCTCGAGATCGAACGGCTGTGGGACGCGATGTATCGCGCGGCGATCTACTACGGTCGGCGCGGCGTGGCGCTGCACGCGTTGAGCGGCATCGACATCGCGCTGTGGGACATCAAAGGCAAAGCGCTGGGCAAGCCCGTGTCGTCGCTGATTGGCACAGTGCAACGCACCACAGTGCGCGCCTACGCGTCAACGCTGATGCCGGACAGCGAGGGAGAAACCTCGCGCAAGGTGACCGAGCTGATCGAGCGCCACGGCTTCACCGCGGTGAAACTCGGCTGGGGTCCACTCGGCCAGGATCCAGCGCATGACGTCCGGCTGGCCAAGGCGGCACGCGTGGCCGCTGGCGACAATGTCGATGTCCTCATCGATGCCGGCCTGGGCTATGGCAACGACGCCGAGGTCGCCATCCGCGTCGCCCGCGAATTCGAGCAGCTGGGCATCTTCTGGCTCGAGGAGCCGTTCCTACCCGATGAGCTCGACGCCTACGCCAAACTCGCCGATACCGTCGACATCAAGATCGCCGCGGGCGAAGAGGACACCACGCTGTGGGGCTTCCGCGAGCTGGTTGAGCGCGGACACGTCGACGTCGCCCAGCCGGACGTGACGCGCTGCGGCGGCATCACCGAGCTGCTGCGCATCGCCGCCTACGTCAACAAACTTGGCAAAGCATGCGTGCCGCATGCATGGAAAAGCGGGATCATCAAGGCCGCCTCGCTGCACGTCAACGCGGTGCTGCCGGATGCCTGGTTCCAGGAGTACTGCGTGGCCGACACGCCGCTGAACACGCGCCTGACTCGCCAGACGTTTCCTTTGAAAGATGGCTACGTCGATGTGCCTACCGCGCCGGGACTCGGTGTCGACCTGGACCCCGATGTCCTCGAGCACTACGCGGTCGGTCACAAACCAATGGCCGCCTGATGCTGGCTGGTGTCTGCCGCGTCGATATCACGCCACCGCTGGCACTCCCGCTCCGCGGCTGGGCAGCACGCACCGCGCGCGCCAAAACCGCCCGCGAACCACTCCTGGCGCAGGCTCTCGTGCTCGATGATGAGCAAGGCGGCCAGGCCACGATCGTCGCGATTGACCTGCCGCATGTCGGCCGCGGACTGACCGATGACGTTCGGGCACGCGTCCTGGCCAGTACTGGCATCGATGCCGTGCTACTCAACGCCTCGCACACCCACAGCGGCCCGCCCTTGGACCTCGGCAACGGCGTGAGCTGGACACCGCAGGACCCGGAATACGCGCCCTACGCTGCGCTGTTGCCGCACCTCATCGCCGGTGCCGTCTACGGTGCGTACCACGCTCGGAAGCCAGCGCGTGTCGCCTCCGGCAGCGGCAACGTGCCCGGCGTATCGATCAATCGCGTGCAGCATGAGGATCCTGTAGACGATTCCGTGCAGGTGCTGCGCCTCGACGACCAGCAGGGCGCGCCGATGGTCATCCTGAGCAGCTTCGCCTGCCACGGCACGTGCATGGCTGGCCAGGTGCCGGACTGGAACGCCGACTTCGCCGCTCCGTTGCGCCAATCGGTCCAGCGTGACCTACCCGGAGCGGAGTGTCTGTTCCTCCAGGGCTGTGCGGGCGACATCGCGCCATGGGACTTCTGGATGGGCAACCCCAGTCCGCGTCCACACACGTACGCCAATCGCGATGAGCTAGGTGAGCGGGTCGGTGCGGAGATTGTCCGCGTCGCCGCCGGGCTTCATGCCGTCGCCGACGCACGAGTCGCCGCGACATCGCGCAGGCTGCCCTTGCGCCGACGCCAGCTGACCTGGGACCAGGCGGAGCTCGACCTGATCGACCGCTCCTTACGCGGTCAGCGCACTCCGGAGTACCCCGAGTTGTGGCCGGAGCACGTGCACACAGTCAACTCGGCGCAGCTCTATCCGCTCGGCTATCAACGCGGCGCAGTGGGCATGTACCAGAACATGCGCAGCCGCAAGGACGCGCCCGTGCAGGCCGAAGTGCAGACGATCGCAATCGGCGACGCAGCCGTCGTCGCCAACCCGTTTGAAATGTTCAACGGGCCCGGGCTGGACATCCGCGCGCGCAGTCCGTTCGCCGGGGCCACGTTCGTCCTCGGCTATTCGAACGACTACCTCGGCTACCTACCACGCACCGTGGACTTTCAACGTATCGTGGACGTGCCGCTGGAGGAGATCCTGGACCAGGACCGCTTCCGCTGGGCATACGGTATGACCAACACCAACGTGGACCTTGGCGAAATCGACAAGCTGATCGACGCCAGTGCCGAAGGCCTGGCGCTGGTGCGCGACCTCCAGGCGAAGAAGCAGCCGGCAGCGTCTGCCTAGCGCAGCGCGAGCGTCACTGGCGAGCGCGCCGACAAGGCTTCCTCGAGCTCGTGCGCGGTGATCCGCATGACGTCGTCCTACAGAGTAGGATAACCAACTGTGGAAGACCTGAGCTCGCTCACGCACCTGCTGATGGTGGACTTCGTGCAGATGAAAGCCTTCGGCGAGGACCCGCTGATCCTGACCGAAGGCCAGGGCATCCGAATGCGCGACGACCATGGCAAGTGGTACGTCGACGGCATCTCGGGCGTCTTCGTGAACGCGCTAGGTCATGGCAACCAGCGCGTCATTCAGGCCGCGACGCACCAGTTGAACACACTGGCTTTTCACGCGCCGCTGTTTTCGACCAACGCGCCCGCATTGCAGTTGGCGAAACTGCTGACGGGCATCGCCCCAGCTGGCTATTCCACCTTGAAGTTCTTCTCTGGCGGCGCCGAAGCCAACGAAGCGGCGATCAAGATGGCCCGTCAGTTCGCCGCGCAGAATGGCAACGGCAAGAAGTTCAAGGTCCTGTCGCACTATCGCGGCTATCACGGTGGTACCGGTCACGCTCTGGCAGCTTCGGGATCACCAGGCTGGCGCTCTGTATACGAGCCCTTCGCACCCGGTTTTATCCATGTCCATCCGCCGTTCACGTATGCCGCCCGCTTCGGGCTGGAGGGTGAGGCGCTTTCGGCCGCGGCGGCGGCGATGCTCGAAGAGACCATCGTGCTCGAGGGTCCGGAGACCATTGCCGCGTTCATCACCGAGCCGGTCATGCTCTCGGCGGGTGTGCGCGTGCCGCCGCCGGGCTATCTGGAGCGCGTGCGCGCGATCTGCGATCGGCACGACATTCTGCTCATCTTCGACGAGATCATTACTGGCTTCGGGCGTACAGGACAGCTCTTCGCGGCGAACCTGTACGGCGTCACACCCGACCTGTTGAGCTTCGGCAAGGGTGTGAGCGGTGGCTATGCGCCACTGTCCGGTGTACTGATCCAGGAGCGCGTGGCGCGCACGTTCTGGGGCGACGTCGACGAGAACGTGCAGTTCCGCGCTGGACACACCTACGCGGGCAATCCAGTCGCGTGCGCCGTCGGGGTCGCGGCGGTGAGCGAGCTCCTCGAACGCAACCTGGTGGACAATGCCCGCCATATGGGCCAGCGCCTGCACCAACGTCTCTCGGCACTCGCCGACAAGCACGCGTGCATCGTGGACGTGCGCGGTGAAGGCATGCTGCTCGCGGTCGAGTTCGCCCAGGACCGCGCGACGCGTGAACCGTTCCCCGAGTCACTCAAGTTCGGTGGTCGCGTGCACAAGGCGGCACGGGCGCGCGGGCTGCTCATTCGTGAGGGACCGAACTTCGTCGTAGTCGCTCCGCCACTGGTTGTTACGGAGCAGGAGGTCGACGAGATCGTCGACCTGATGGATCAGGCCATCGGCGACGCGGTCAGAGACTCCGCAAGCGGGGATCCAGCACATCTCGGAGCCCGTCGCCGAGGAAGTTGAAGCCCAGCACGACCAGCATGATCGCGGCGCCGGGGAAAATCGCCATCCACGGCGACAGCTCCATATAGGCGCGCGCTGCGCTGAGCATGCCGCCCCACGAGGGCTCGGGCGGCTGTGTCCCGAGGCCGAGGAAGCTCAAGGCCGCCTCGCTCAAGATGGCCTGCGACAGGTACACGCTGACCATCACAATCAATGGCGCCAGGACGTTGGGCAGCACATGCAGGCGGATCGCACGCCAGTCCGAGGCGCCGGTGACGCGCGCCGACTCCATGTATGGCTCAGCCATGACGGCGAGCACGGAGCCGCGCACCACGCGCGCAAAGGCAGGCGCGTAGACGATGCCAATCGCCAGCATGGCATTGTTGCGACTTGGTCCGAGCAAGCCGGCGATCACGATCGCCAGCACCAGACCGGGAAACGCGAACATGATGTCCACCACGCGCATGAGCACGTCGTCCAGGCGGCCGCCATAGAAGCCGCCCAGCAGCCCCAAACTGGTACCCAGAACGAGCGCAATGGTCACCGCGAGTGCCCCGACCTGAAGCGACACACGGGCACCGAAGACGATCCGCGAGAACGTGTCGCGGCCTAGCTCATCGGTGCCCATCAGATACGGCGCGCCGGGTGGCAGCAAGCGCTTGTGCGCCTGTGATGCCGGATCGTACGGCGCGATCAACGGCGCGCCGACGGCGACCAGCACGGTAACCAGAATGACCGCCGCGCCGACCAGACCTATCGGATTGCGCCACCGTCGCCAGAGGCGGCGCAGACGTGTCGGTCGTGTGACTGCGATGTCGGGCAGCATTCGCGCCGGCAGTGCGACCTGCAGCGTGTCGGTCATGCGTGCTTGATGCGCGGATCCAGATAGCCGTACAGCAGGTCCACGCAGGTATTGATGACCACGAACACGGTGGCCAGGAACAGTGCCGATGCCTGGACCATCGGATAGTCGCGATTGAAAATAGCCTGGATCAGCGTAGCGCCAATGCCGTTCAGGCCAAAGATGACCTCGATGATGGCCGAACCGCCCATCAACGTGCCGATCTGGAAACCAATCACCGAGATGACCGGAATCAGCGCATTACGGAGGGCGTGGCGATAGGTGACCAGGCGTTCAGAGGCGCCTTTCGCCCGCGCGGTCCGTACATAGTCCTGGCCAAGTACCTCCAACATCGTGGTGCGCGTCATGCGCATCTCGATGGCCATCAATTGCACCGCCAGCGCAGCCGCGGGCAGGAGCATCTGCTCGAGGTTGGCCAGGGGATCGACGGTCGGCGAGATCCACGACACCGGCGGCACCCAGCTGAACACCAGACTGGTGAACAAGAGCGTCAACGTGGCGAGCCAGAAGCTCGGCACCGATAGTCCGACCAGGCCCGCCACGCGGCCAATGAAGTCGGTGCTCGTGTCGCGTCGGCTGGCCGATAGCACGCCGAGTGGAATGGCAATCGTGGTCGCCAGCAGCACCGCCAGCAGTGTCAGCTCGAGCGTGACTGGCAACGCCTGGCCGAGCGCATCGGCGATGGGCTGGCCACTCCTGAGCGACTTGCCTGGATCCCCGCGCAGCAGCCCCAGCATCCACTTCACGTACTGGAGCGGCAATGGGTCAGCCAGACCGAACGCCTCGCGCAGCTTGCGTTTGGACTCGTCCGTCGCCTGCTCCTGCCCGGCGGTCATCAGATCGACGACATCGCCCGGCAGAAGCCGCAGCATCAGGAAGATGAATACCGACATCCCGAGCAACGTCGGGATGAGCAGCAGCACGCGGCGCAGGACGTACGTGGACATCAGGTGTCAGCCGTCAGTTTTGTCATCGTGAGGCGAGCTCCGCGAGCCAGAAGGATCCGCCTGCCGAAAGCGTGCCAGCAAGCGGATTTCTTCGCAGGCTCAGGATGACAGCCGTCAGTTCTGTCATCCTGAGGCGAGCTCCGCGAGCCAGAAGGATCCGCTTGCTGGGACGTTTTCGGCAGGCGGATTCCTTCGCTGCGCTCGAGGACAGGCTCTTCGCAGGCTCAGGATGACAAAGGACAAACGACAACGCGGATGCCTCCCGACCCCCGACCCCCGATCCCCGACCCCTGGGCTGTCAGCCGTCTACCCAGGACTCGCGCAACCCCGTGTTGAAATCAGTATACGACACGT
>DASXRR010000159.1:0-44661 GCA_036506475.1 Chloroflexota bacterium | reverse complement strand
TACGCCTGCATCGACGGATGCCGATCCAGATGGTTCGGGGTCACGTTGGTGACTACGGCGATGTGTGGCGAGGTCCGCAGTGGCTCGAGCTGGAAGCTCGACAGCTCCATCACCACCCAGCTCGATGCGCTCATTTCGTCCAGGTCGCCCAGCAGCGGCCGGCCGATGTTGCCGCCAACGAAGACGTCGCGCCCGGCCGCCTGGAACATCGCGCCAACCAGACTCGTGGTCGTGCTCTTGCCCGCCGAGCCAGTGATGCCCAGAATCGGCGCCGGGCACAACGCACAGAACAGCTCAACCAGACTGCTCAGCTTCTTGCCTTGCTGGATCGCCGCCTGCAACAGCTCGTGCTCCGGCGGCACGCCCGGCGAGGCGTACACCACATCCACGCTTTCCAGGTCTCGCAGATCATGCCCACCGAGGCGGTAGGTCACACCGTCGGTCGGCAGCTGCCGCACCGCTTCGTCCAACTCATGTGCTGCCTTGCGATCCGTCACCAGCACCGAAGCCCCATGCGCCAGCAGAAACCGCGACAGGTCGAGCCCCTCGCGCGCCAGCCCAATGACCATCGCCCGCTGCCCCCGCAGCAGCGCGTCGGCCATGGCGCCGACCCCCGACCCCAGGCCGCCGACCCCCGAGCTAGACGAGTGCAAGCGCAACCCCCAGCAGCCCGCTGACCATCGAGATCAGCCAGAAGCGCTGTGCGACCTGCGTTTCGCTCCAGCCCATGATCTCGAAGTGGTGATGCAGCGGCGCCATGTGGAACAGCCGCCGCCCGCCGGTTAGCTTGAAGAAGAGCACCTGCAGAATGACCGACACGGCTTCGGCGACGAACACGAAGCCGATGAACAGCAGCAGCAGCACCTGGCCGAGCATCATCGCCACGATCGCCAGCGTCGCGCCGAGCGCCAGCGAGCCCGTGTCGCCCATGAAGATCTCCGCCGGGTGGGCGTTGAACCACAGGAACGCCAGCAGCGCGCCGGCGACGGTGAAGCAGAACGTGACCAGGTAGATCTGGCCATATTGGGCGGCGATGATGCCGTACGCCGCGTAGGCCACCGCGGCCGTATGCCCGGCTAGCGAATCGAGCCCGTCGGTCAGGTTGACCGCGTGTGAGGTGCCCATGACCGCCAGCAGCGCCAGCGGAATGACGAGCCAGCCGATGGTGATCGGTGCCTTGACGCCAGGCAGATAGACGAAGTCGATGCCGAGCCCGTTCGGCCGATCCCACAGCACCAGCGCGGCGCCGAGCGCGATCAAGCCGAGCAAGGCGAACTTCGTCCTTGCTCGGAGCCCTTCACCCTTTCTGCCGACCAGTGTCAGGCGGTCGTCGTACCAGCCCAGCAGTGTGGTCAGCGCCATGACCGTCATCGGCAGCAGGATCGATCGGCCAGACTCGCGGTACAGGATCAGCGTCAGGCACACCGTCAGTCCGAGGACCACTGCCGTCACGAGCAGGCCGCCCATCGTCGGCGTGCCCATCTTCTCGATGTGTGTGCTCGGGCCTTCGATACGCACCTTTTTGCCCAGGCCGGCCCGACGCAGAAAGCTCAGGTAGGGATAGCCGAGCACGATGGTGATCAGAAACGCCATCGCCGCCATCGACAGGGCCGTCGACATGTCGCGCCCGGTCACGCGCCTGCCCCGAGGCGCGCCCGGGCCCGGCCAGCGCCCGCCCCCGCAATCGCCCCGAGCGCCTGGGGCCCACCGGCCCCCGCCACCGCCCCAGCGTATGCACCACGCGTCACGCGAACCGTCACGCGTCGGCGCGGAACCGTCATCGGCGTATCACAATCCGGCCCGCGACCGTCATCGGCGTAGCACAATCCGGCCCGCGACCGTCATCGGCGTATCACGATCCGGCTGGCAACCATCGTCGGAGTATCAATCCGGCCCGCGTCGACGAAGCCAACGTCGCCTTCAGCGCTGGCAGCCGTCAGCGCGACGTCACAGTCTTGCAAGAGCGTGGGCAGCACGGTCTCAGCCTTCGCCCTGAGCGCGGATGCCGCGTACGACAGCGCTCATGCCCATGCTCAACGAGCCTTTGACCAGCACGTCGTCGCCCGGGCGCAGCCAGCTCCGGAGCTGCTCGACGATCTGGTCGTGTGAGCTGGCCTCGACCACCTGCTCAGCGCTGAGCCCCCCGCGGCGCGCCTCTTCGGCAGTGATCTTCGAGCGTTCGCCCAGCGTGATCAGCCGGTCGAGCACGAGGGCGGCGCGACTGCCGACGCGACGATGCGCCGGCTCCTCCTCACTGCCCAGCTCGAGCATGTCGCCGAGCACCGCGATCTTGCGCCGCCCGGGCAGCTCCTTGAGCAGATTCAAAGCCGCCAGCACCGACTCAGGACTGGCGTTGTAGCTGTCGTCGACCACGCGCGAGCCGTTGATGCCTTCCACGATCAGCAGACGCAGCACCGGCGTCAGCTCGTGCAGCGCCTCGGCAGTTTCACTCAGCGTCAGACCCTCTTCGAGCGCAACCGCCGTCGCCGCCAGCGCGGCGTGCACGCTGTGCGCCCCGAGCAATGGCAAGCGCACATGGCGTCGCTTGCCCTGGGCGAGCAGGTCGAACTCGACACCGCGCAGCCCCTGGCTCTGGATCGCCTCGGCACGCACGTCAGCGTCGGGTGCGACACCGTAGCGGACGACCCTGGCCCGTGTGGCGCTGGCCATTTGCGCCACCCGCGGATCGTCGCTATTGAGCACCGCGACGCCGCCCTCTGGCAGCTCTTCGACGAGCTCCTGCTTGGCCTGCTGAATGCGCTCGAGCGTGCCGACGCGCTCGAGATGGATCGGCTGAACCGCCGTCACGACGCCGATGCGCGGCCGCGCCAGCTGCGCCAGCAGACGGATGTCGCCGACGTTGTACATACCCATCTCGAGCACCGCGATCTCGTGCGGTCGATTGAGACCGTTCAGGACGGTGACCGGCAGGCCGATCTCCGAATTGAGATTGCCTTCACTTTTGAGGACGCTGCGGCGGCAGCTCAGCACGCTCGCGACAACCTCTTTGGTCGTCGTCTTGCCCAGACTGCCGGTGATACCGATCACCTCCAGGCCCGGGTGCTGGTCGAGCGCGAAGCGCGCCATGTCGCCCAATGCCGTGATCGTCGAGGGCACCACGACCAGCGGCGGCCCATCGGCCAACGGGTCGAGCGCCCAGGCGCAGTCGGGGGGCACCTGTTCGACCACGGCGCCGGCCGCGCCCGATGCCAACGCCTGCGCCACAAAGGCGTGGGCATCGTGCTTCTGTCCGCGCAAGGCGACAAACAGCGCGCCGGGCACGACCTGGCGCGAATCGATGACGACGCGTGAGAAGCGCACCTCCGCGGCCTGGTCGCCGCCCTCGCCCGGGCCTTGGCCAGCGCCACCGCCCGCGCCGCCAGCGCCACCGCCCGGGCCTTGGCCAGCGCCACCGCCCAGGTCAGCACCAGAGCCCACGCGTGCGCCTCGCTCAGGGCCCGTGGCGACGTGGACGCCGCGCAGCTCGCCGCCCGTGGCGCGCACCACTTCGGCCAGCGTCAGCACGCCACCTCCGGCCCCAGCACGACCGGCGAGTTGACAGAAGAAGCGTCACGCGACCCGTCACGTGGGACGTAACAAGCGTCACGTGAACCGTCACGCGTGACATAACAACCCTCACGCGGCGGCGCGCAGCGGCTAATGCGTGGGGGCCACACGGTAGTAGCTCAACAACTCCTGCGTCAGATCCTTCAACACCGGCGCCGCGACCACGCCGCCATACAACTTCTCTGGCCCGTCCAACCGAATCAGCACCACAAAGCGCGGTTCCTCGGCCGGGAAAATCGCCACCAGCGAGCCAACCGTCAGGTCGGTGTTATAGCCGACGTTGGTCGGCGTATCCGCGGTCCCCGTCTTGGCCGCGATGTGGTACCCGGCCACGCGGTATGGCTTCAGATCGGGTTGTTCGTGCACGGCGACCAGCATCTGTAGCATGGTGCGCGCCGTCTTGGGTGCAATCACCTGCCGGACCACTTCCGCGCCGAGCGGCTCAACAGTGTCACCAGCACGCACCTCGCGCACGATACGCGGGCGCACCAGCTGGCCATCGTTGGCCAGCACCGAGACGGCCTGCAGCAGCTGCAGCGGCGTGACCGCGATGCCCTGGCCGTACGCGTTCGTGGCCAGGTCGATGCGCGACCAGCCGGCGTCGCGCGGCGTGCGCATCATGCCCGCGACTTCGCCGGGCAAGCGCAGCCCCGTCGGCTGGCCGAAGCCGAACCGCGCGTAGTAGTCGTACAGACGATCCGGCCCGAGCATCCCCGACACCCACGTCATGCCCACATTCGACGAATGGATCAGCACGTCGGTCATCGTGCTCGGACCGTTGGCAGCAAAGTTCCAGTTACGAATCAGGGTACCCGCGACGTTGGCCACGCCCGTGTCGTTCATTTGCGTGCCGGGCGATACGACGCCCGCGTCGATCGCCGCCGCCATTGCCACCGACTTCAATGTCGAGCCCGGCTCGTACTGGTCGGTCACGACCTTCGCCTTGTAGCGATCGGCCTGGCGCGGATCGAAGATCTCGTCCGCGGTCAGGTTGTAGGTCGGGTTGTTGGCGACCGCGAGCAGGCCGCCGGTGCGCGCTTCCATGACCATGATCAAGCCGCCGCTGGCGCGGTTGTCGAGGACCGCCTGATTGAGCAGGCGCTCGGCCAGGCGTTGGACGTACCGATCCAGGGTCAGCACCAGGTCAGCGCCTTCCGTCGGCGGCGTCAGCAGGCGGCGACCCAGCGTGATCTCCGCGCCGCTGGTGTCCTTTTCGGTGTCGATCACGCCGGGGGTGCCGGCCAGCTCGTGCTCGAAGCTCAGCTCGAGTCCACTCAGCCCGATGAAGTCGCGCCCGACGAACCCCAACACCTGCGCGCCGAGGCTGCCCTCGGGATACTGGCGCATCGGCTCGGCGTCGAGATACACGCCGGGTAGCGACAACAGCTTGACGCGTTCGGCCAACGCCGATGGAATCCGACTCCGCAACACGACCGGCCGCGTGGCCTTGGGATCGATGCGCGCGCGCAGCTCGGGCGCGGGCAGCTCGAGGATCGGGCTCAGCGTCGCCGCGACCTGGTCGGCGTCGCCGACGAGCGACCCGAGCGCATAGACGCTGTCGTAGCGCACGCTCACGGCGAGCGGGTAGCCATTCGTATCGAGCAGGGCGCCGCGTTTGGCGGCGATGGGTATGGCCGCCCGCCGTTCGTCGTCGCCGAGCTGCTGGTAGTGCACCGCGTCGCGCACCTGGAGCGTGTACAGGCGCCACACGAGGACCACGGCGCAGCCAGCGAACAGGGCGCACACCAGGGCCAGTCGCGCCTGGCTCGACGCGGCACTCGTGCGTACGCCCGGTGTGCCCGGCACAGCGCGCGACTGACTGGCTGGTCGGCGCCCTGGCTGGCTGGTCAGGGGTGCGGACCTGGCTGGTCGGTGAAGCGTGTGCGGGTAGGCCACGCGCCTAGCGAGCGGTCCGCAGGTAAATCGTGCCGCCGGCGTCGGGCCGCTGCATGCCCAGGCGTCCGGTGGCCTCGGCCTCGACCCACGTCAGCGACCGACGCTTGGCGAGCTCGAGCTGCAACTGCTCGTTGCGCAGCTGCCAGTCGGCGCGCTCGGCCTGCAAGCGCTGGATGTCATAGCCCGTCGTCGCCACGCCACTCGTCTGCAGCAGATAGACCAGTGCGACCAGACTCGCAGCGATGACCAGCGTCGGCAGCCAACCCGTCGCGCGCACACGGCCGAGCAGCGGCACCGTCGCATCGCGCCACTCGAGCGCGGCTGGCCTCGGACGCGGCAGCGCGCGTGCACGCGCGTGCGACGCGGGCGCGCTGCGAGGACGCGGCGGCGGACCAGGCCGAGACGTCGTTGGCTCGGCATGGTCGCCGCGGCGCGTCCCGGCCTCGGGGCCACCGCGCAGGCGCGCGTCGACCAACGCATGTCGGGCGGTGATGTGCCCGATCATGGGTGAGCTGTCCGTTCTGCGACGCGCAGCTTGGCGCTGCGCGCGCGCGGATTGCGGCTGACCTCGTCGTCCGTGGGCAGGATCGGCTTGCGCGTGAGGATCGTCGCCCGACCGGCGTCCGCCCAGCCGCGCAGGCGCCATTTGACGATGCGGTCCTCTAGCGAGTGAAAGCTGATCGCGGCCAGCCTGCCCTCGGGTCGGAGGAGCTCGATGGCGGCGTCGAGGCCTCGTTCGAGTGCCTCGAGCTCGTTGTTGACCGCGATGCGCAGCGCTTGAAACGCGCGCGTCGCCGGGTGGATCCGGCCACGTGCCGGGCCGAGCGCGGCGGTTACGGCCGACACCAGGTCGCCCGTTCTGAGCAACGGCGCGCGCGTGCGGCGCATAACCACCGAACGCGCCAGCCGACGCGCCCGCGGCTCCTCGCCAAAAGCGCGAAAGATGCGCTCCAGCTCGACTTCGGGCAGGGCATTGAGCAGATCGGCCGCGGTGGCTCGATCGGCGGCAGGATCGAACCGCATGTCAAGCGGCTCGTCGAAGCGGAAGCTGAAACCGCGCCCCGCCGCATCGAGCTGCGGGCTGGACAAGCCGAGGTCAAACACGATCGCGTCGAATGGCTCGAGCTGGAGCTCGGCGAGGTCGGCGAAGTTGCGCTGCAGGAGCGTGAAGCGGCCGCTGAACGACGCCAGCCGGACACTGGCCAACGCGAGCGAGCCTGGGTCGACCTCCAGTCCGGTCAGCACGCCATCGGGCGTCGAGCGCTCGAGCAGTCCGAAACTGTGGCCACCGCCGCCGACGGTCGCGTCGAGCGCGCGGAAGCCGACGGCCGGACGCGGTCGCAGTGCCTCGATCACTTCGTCGAACAGGACACTTGTGTGCGCTAGCTCGCTCGACACGCTGGGCACCCATTCAGCGCTCGGTGCGCGACAGGTGTTCGGCCAGCTCGGCGCTGTCGCGCTCGGCCTGGCTGCGCTCCTGGCGCCACGCATCGCGCGCCCAGAGCTCGATCCGATCGCCCAGGCCGGCGACGGTGACGTCAGTATCGAGCTGGGCGTACTCGCGCAGGTACTGCGGGATGACGACGCGGCCGAGCTTGTCGAGCTGCGCCGCCGCTGCGCCCGAGAAGAACAGGCGCTGCATGCGCCGAGCATCGCCCTGCCATAAGTTGAGCGTGCGCACGCGCTCGGAGATGGCGCGCCAGCTGTCGCGGTCCCAGATGACCAGGCACGACTCGAGCCCGCGGGTGATGTACAGGCCGCGCTCGAGAGCGGGTCGGAAGCGCGCTGGCACGGCGAGGCGGCCCTTGTCGTCGAGGGAGTGCTCGAACTCGCCCAGGAAATCGAGGTCAGGCGGCGCACCACTTTGCTCCACTTTTCGCCACCAATGATCCACTGTACGCCCCGCGCGCTGCCCGGGCATAGACCACGCCTGCCGGCACGCGTTTCAAAGCTGTGACAACTTCGCCCGGGCGGGCGGGGCTCAGCCCCGCGGCGTATATGCCTAGCGCGCCGCGGCGAAGCGACTGCCGTGTGCCGAGAGCACCTCGTCGTACAGCGCCAGGTGCTCGTCCGCGATGCGGTCCCAGCCGTAGTGCAGCACCGACGCCCGGGCAGCCGCCGCGAACCGACTGCGCAGCTCGGGCTGGCTCAGCACCACGCGCAGACGCTCGGCAAACAGGGCCGGATCGCGCCACGGCACGAGCAGACCTGTGTCGCCATCGCGGACGATGGATGCCAGTCCGCCGACCCGGGTCGCGACGACCGGTGTGCCGCACGCCAGCGACTCGACCGCCACCAGCCCGAACGACTCATAACTCGACGGCATCACCGTTACGTCCGCGGCCGCGTAGTACAAAGGAAGGCGCTCGTGCGACACGGCGCCGCTCCAGGTGACCCGTTCGGCGATGTGCAGGCGCTGCGCCAGGTGCTGCAGTCGCGAGATTTCGCGTGACTCGTGGCCGGTCGAGGGCTGGCCGCCGACGACGACCACCCGGGCATCGAGATCGTCCAGTTGCGCGAAGGCGCGCAGCAGCACTTCGAGCCCTTTGAGGCGTTGGATGCGCCCGACAAACAGCAACACGTGCTGCTCAGCCGCCAGGCCGAGCGCGTGGCGCGCCGCGAGCCGTCCCCGGGGACGGAACTGTTCCAGGTCGACACCGCCCGCGATGACGCTGATCGGCGCCAGCTCACCATAGTGGCGCACGATCTGCGTGCGGTCGGTCTCGGTCGCCGCGATCACCCGGTCCGAGCCAGCCATCGTCCGCCGCTCGATCTCGTAGCGCACCTCGTGCTCGCGTTCGGCAGCGCTCTCGGCGACGCGATTCTTCAGCCGCGCCAGCGTATGGAACATGCTGACCATCGGCACGCCCCAATGCTCCGCAAACAACAGCGCCAGGCGTCCCGAAAGCCAGTAGTGGCTGTGAATCAGGTCGTAACTCGTGCCGGTCAGCGCGCGCCAGCGCTGCACGCCGCACGCGAACTCCGACAGATAGTCGAGCACGTCGTACTTGTCGACGTGGCGGTGCGGACCAGCGTCGAGATGGACCACGCGCGCCCCGGGCGCGTACTCGACGACATCCGCCACGTCGCCCTTCTGGCGGCGCGTGAAAATGTCCACGCCGATGCCGCGCGCGCCGAGTGCCCGCCCCAGCTCGCGCACATACACGTTCATCCCGCCCGTTTCCCAGCCGCCCAGCGGCGCCAACGGGCAGGTATGTGTGCTCAGAACCGCGAGTCGCAGCGACACGTCCCCCATCGTACGGTTAACACGGCCTGGTTCACGCACATTCCGGATCCCGAGCGACGCACCAGCCGTCCTCGCCAGGGGATCGGGTCGGACGCCTCGGAATGTCCAACCATCCGGTCGCGGGGCGGGTGGTACCTGGGTGTGCGCGCCGTCCCAGGCGACAGTGACGACGATCGCCAGGGCCGTTACGGAAAGAGCTCGGGATGGATGATGTGCGCGAACTGCTCGAGCGCGGCGACCAGGCGCGGGCCCGGGCGACTGACTTGATTGGTGTCCACTGCGACAATCGCGCGCTTTTTCACGGCCGTGATGCCCGCCCAGCCTGGCCGAGCCACGACATCGTCCGGACTGGTGCCGAAGTCTTCGTCACCCAGCGTGATGATCTCAGGATCGGCAGCGACTACCTGCTCGGTCGAGACTTGCGGGTAGGCCACCGGACTGGCCGCCAGCGCGTTGCTGCCACCGGCCAGCGTGATGATCTGGTCGATGAACGTGCCTGGGCCGACCGCGAAAGGTCGATTCGGATCAGATGCGTCGAGCTCGTGGAAGACCCGCGGCCGACGACTGACCGAGCTGGTCTTGCTGGTCACGGCCTGGGCGCGCGCGCGCATGTCGTCGACCACCTGCGTGCCCGCCTCGGCGGCGCCGAGCGCACGCGCAATCAGACCAATGTCGCGATAGACGTCGTCGAACGTCTTGGCGTCCGTCACCAGCACGATCAAGCCGGCCTGCTCGACCTGCTGGACGAGATCGGCGCGCGTGCCAGAATCGGTCAGGATCAGGTCCGGCCGCTGGCCGATGATGGCCTCGGCGCTCATGTCCAGTCCGCCGAGCTTGGGCCGCCGCTTGACTTCATCAGGAAAGTCTGAGAAATCATCGGTGGCGACGATGCGCGCGCACGCGCCCACGGCACACGCGATCTCGGTCGTGCTCGGCTGCAGGGTCACGATGCGCTGGACGGGCGCCGCGAGCGTGAGCGACTTCCCACGGTCGTCGCTCAGAGTCAGTGGAAAACTTGTCTGCTGCTGGGCGCCGCTGGCCGAGGCCGCGGGGCTGGCACTCGGACTCGGCGCCGCCGGCGCTGGCTTGGCCGCTGCGCCAACCGATGGTGACGGTGCACTAGCAGGCGCGGCTGTGGGCGCGGGCGCGACGGACGGTGCCGATGGCGTCGGCGCTGCTCCGGCCGGTGAGGCGACTGGTTTGGCGGCCGTTGCTGGCGGCGCGGTCGACGTCGGTGAGACAGTCGCGGCGGGCGTACACCCGGCTGCATAGACGACCCCCACCAGGACCAGCCCCAGCAGGCGCGCAACGAGAAAACGCATGCCTGTTCCCCTTTCGCTCGAAGGTTCACTGGCACGTGCGGGACGGTTTTCTGGCTTGTCGCGCCCGATCACGCTAGCTGGGCGGGACTCACAGTTGCGGGACAGCGCCGGACTTGCACCGGACTTCCCCGTTGTCATCCGACGGCGCGTACGCACGCGTCCGTCGGAGCCCTCACGAACGACTTCAGTTTAGCTGAAGTACAGGGTCGCCACGATCGTGGCGCTCGAGGCTCAGGCGGCCTTCTTCTCCGCCTTCCGGCACTTGGTGCAGCGCAGCTCTTTGCTCGTCAACTTCTTGTGAAAGGTTTGGCCGCAGTTGATGCAAATCTCTCGGCCCTTGTCTTTTCTGCCCATGCCCATGATTGTGGCGAGCCGAGCCTCTGCTTGGCAAAGTCACCGCGGCCCGCCGGAACGGTCCCCCCGCGCGACAAATCGTCACAAACCCACCCGCCCCGTCACCCGCGTGACGCTTTGGCCATTTTTGTGACGCACGGCTGACGGTTCGCGTGACGCTTTTCGACCTTCCCGTGACGGTGCGCGTGACGGTACCCAGCGTAGGCTCGGGACATCACCACCACCCCCGCCATGTTCACCCTCATTCGCGCCGCCATTACCGGTGCGCTCAGGCGCGTGCCGCGGCCAGCCGGGCGCCCCGCGGGCGCGAGCTGGTTTGGCGCGGGCCTGGTGGCCGCGGCGGCGGCGTTTGTGGGCTACGAGCTCGTGCTGGGGCCGGCGCTGGCTGCCCAAGCAGCGCCGCTGCCGGCGCGGCCGACACCGCTGCCGCTGCGCGTCCACGTCAGCGGCGAGGTGGCCCGCCCGGGCACGTACGACTTGCCAGCCAGTGCGCGTGTCGAAGATGCCGTGCGCTCAGCCGGCGGGCCAACCGAGCAGGGCGACGTGGCCAGCATCAACCAGGCCGCGCACCTGATCGACGGCCAGCGCGTGCTGGTGCCGGGCATTCGACGCGCGCCTGAGTTCGGCCGACCCACGCCTCCCCGGGCACCGCCGCCGCCCGAGCCGTCCGCGGCGGTGCTGAGCTCGGCCGTGGCCAGCGGCGTCCTGGTGGCCGATGCGGCCACCGCACCGGAGGCCGCGGCGAGTCAGCGGTGGGGCCCACCGCCCTACCCGACGCGCACGCCCTGGCCAACGGCGACGCCGTATCCGACGCGTACGCCACGGCCGAGCGCCACGCCCTATGCCACCCGCACGCCCTGGCCGACGAAGCCGCCCTATGCCACGCCCACCCTGCGCCCGACGGCAACGCCGTATCCGACGCGGACGCCCAGGCCAACCGCTACGCCGTATCCGACGCGCACCCCGCGCCCGACAGCAACGCCCTATCCGACGCGCACGCCCCGCCCATCGCTAGCGGCGTCGGCCGTGACTGGACAACTGCCATTCCTGGAGGTGTTATCCAGAGCCAGCCCAACACTCCGTCCAACAATCAAGCCGAGCGCAACGCAGTCGGCCACGCCGTGACCGGTACATGCTGATCGTGATCTGTATCGGGGCACTGGTCGGCTTGCTGGCAGGCGAGCTGGTCAGTCCTGGCCCGCATCGCCTTGGCCTGGCCGTGGCGGCGACGCTCGCGGCGGTCGGGGCGATCGCGGCGCGCAAGCGTGCGACCTGGCGGGTCATCGCCCTGGCGTGCTGTGCGGCGGCGATGGGCGCACTGCGCGTGGAGCTGCACAAGCCGCTCGAGCGCGATCCGCTGGCCGCCTTCGCGAACACGCCGGCCCGCATCACCGGTCGGCTGGCCACGGCGCCCGTGCGGACCGAACGCGCGCTGCGCTTCGTCGTCGACGTGGCGACCGTCGGCGGCGCGACGGTCCACGAGGCGCGGGTGCTCGTCGTCGCCGATCCCGAGGACCCGGCCGTGGCCGACCTCGGCCTGGGCGACACGGTCGACGTGCGCGGTCGGCTCGGCAGCCCGGACGGCCCGTCAGCCACGCCGCCGATCGGCGGCGGCAGCGTCATCAGGACCATGCTCTTTCCAAAACTAACCCGGCTCGAGTCGGCCAGCACTGAGCCGCTGGCCCTGGCAGCTCGGCTCAGAACGTCGGCGATCAGCGCCATTCAGCACGCGTTGCCCGAGCCGCAGGCATCACTCGCCGCGGGCGTGCTGCTCGGCGGCAGTGGTCGGCTCGGTCCAGAGTTCAAGCAGCAGCTCGAGCGCTCGGGTCTGGCGCACATCGTGGCCATCGACGGCTACAAGCAGGTGCTGGTCAGCACCGTGCTCGGCGCGCTGGCGGTGCGGCTGGTCGGGCGGCCCTGGGCGGCGGCGCCGATCCTGCTCGGGGTGCTCGGCTACACGCTGCTGACCGGCGCCCGGCCGTCGGCGGTGCGGGCCGGCCTGATGGTCGGTGCGGCGAGCCTGGCCGGGCTCGTCGGGCGGGTGCCGGACTCACTCACCAGCCTGCTGCTGGCGGCAACGCTCATGGTCGCCTGGGAGCCCAGCGTGCTGCTCGACGTCGGTTTTCAGCTGAGCGCGACCGCCACGCTCGGCCTGATCCTGCTCTGGCCACAGGTGCGCCGCGCCTTCAACGGCGTGCCGCACCTGATCGCCGAGCCGGCCGGGGTGACCCTGGCGGTCACGCTGGCCACGCTGCCGGTCATGCTCAGCGTGTTCCAGTCGGTATCGCTGATCTCGCCGTTGGCGCATGTCATCGGCATGCCACTGTTGCCGCCGGTGCTGCTGGCGGCCCTGCTGCTGGCGGTGAGTGGGCCCGTGCCGTGGCTGCAGCAGGCCGTGGCGTGGCTGGCGTGGCTGCCCACGACGCTGCTTGCCGAAACGGTGCGTATGTCAGGCAGCGTGCCGGCCGCGGCGCTCTCGACGGGCCGGCTGCCGCTCGGCGCGGCCGTCGTGCTCGGGGCGCTGCTGCTCGGCTGGGGCATCTGGAACCTGCCTGATGTCGCCGACGTGCGCCAGCGCCTGGACCGCGCACGCTTGCGCACGATCGGCCCGAGCCTGCCTGGGCCGGCACTCGTCGTCGCGTGCAGCACGATCGTGCTGTCAACGCTGCTCGTGGTCCGACCTGACGGCCGGACCCATGTCGACGTCCTGTCGGTGCTGCCCGGTCAGGCAGTGCTCATCCGTGGCCCGACCGGTCGCACCGCGTTGGTCGCGCGTGGGAAGCTGGACTCGCGCGCGCTCACCAGCGCGGTGGCCGAACGCCTCGTGCTGTGGCAGCACGGGCTGTACGCGGCGGTTGCCCTCGACGAGCTGGCCGAACAACAGCTCGCGCAGGTGCTCGAGCGTTATCCAGCCGGCGAGCGGGTCACCGCTGGTCAGGATGCGCGGGTCGACCTCGGGGCTGGGGCAGTGCTCGACGTCTACGCGCGGGTGCCGCTGCAGCCGGCCGCGGCGCTCAGCTTCGGCCACGCCTGGGTGCGTGTGCTCGGCGATCCGCCCGCGCCGCTTGGCGCACCCGACGGCGGTCCGCCGATCACGACGCTGCGTGCCGACGCGGACCTGGTCCTCTGAAACCAGCCGCGCAGCTAAGAAATCAGGTCAGCCCGGACCACTTCTGCAGCCAGACCAGCAGAATGAGGTCGATCACGATCACGATGAACATGATGACCAGCTCCATTCCCTCGCTGACGACCACGGCTCAGCCCAACTCCTACCGTAATTCTAGATCACGAACGGGCGGACGCGGCCTCGGCGCTCGAGCCGCGCGCGTTGGCGCCCGCGGCGGTGTTGTTCGAGGAGGACGGCGCAGGCGCGGAGCCCGGCGTGGCCATCTTCGAATTGCCGTCGAAGTAGGCGCCTTCCTGGACGATCAACGCGCCCGCGCTGATCTCACCCGTCACCCGACCTGTCGGCCGAATCTCGACCCGACCTTCACAGTAGATCTGGCCGTCAACCTGGCCGGCGATCGTCACCTGCGCCGCGGTCAGGCGCGCCGTGACATGCGCTTTTTCTTCGACGATGATCGTGCCCGCGCTCTGAATCTCGCCCTGTACGGAGCCCAGCAGACGCACCGCGCCCTCGCACTTCAATGTGCCCTCGAAGTGGGTGCGCTCGCCGATCAGGCTCTCGACGTCTGAACCATCGGCGACGCTGCGCGACAGGCGTGCGGAGGGCAACCCGACATTCACATCGCCGGGCAGCGAGCGGAAGCTCGGGCCAGCCGAAGGTCCGGTGCCGGCGCCTGTAACGCTGCCAGCACCGGCGGCGCCCGGGCTCACGTTTGGGCTCGCCGCGGAGTCGGGCGTTTCGACTGCCGCGCCTGGGACGGTCGAGGTGTCATCGCGATCCTTGGACAACGCGCCGCGAAAGCGCGTCCACTCCTGTTCTTCAGACTTCTTGAACATCGGGCTCCTCCTGTGAGGCTGAGCCGAGTTACGGCCGTCGCGCCCCGACGGCAGTATAGGCCCCCGTGCGGCATCTTGCAGTCGGTCGGATGGTCCGACCACTAGTTGACATTGCACCTGCGCCACTCAACAATTGAGTTCAGGAGGGACGACTCCGACTATGGCTGATTCCGTCCCGGCTAGCGACGTCGAGGTCGTGGTTGACGCCAATTCGCCACCTCCGACCCGGCCCGACACTCCGCCATTCAGCCGGCGCGATTTCATCAAGCTGTCAGGTGGTGCAGGCGCCGCGATCGGCACCCTCGGCGCACTTGGAGTCAGTCTGGCACCGTCGGTCGCGCATGCGCGCACATTGCGTATTCAGAATGCCAAGGCGGTGCCAACGATTTGTCCGTACTGCGCCGTTGGCTGCGGCATGATCGCGCATACCATCAACGGCGAGATCGTCAACATCGAAGGCAATCCAGATTCGCCGGTCAGCGAAGGCAATCTGTGCCCCAAAGGCGCAGCTACCTACCAGTTGGCGGTCAACGAACGGCGCTGGAAAACGGTCAAATATCGCGCACCCGGCTCCGATCACTGGGAGGACCGGCCACTCGACTGGGCCATGGATCGCATTGCCGAGCTGACCAAGAAGACGCGCGACGAGACCTTCCAGGAACGCACGACCGACGGTAAGACGTTGATGAACACCACGGCGATCTTTTCGCTAGGTGGCGCGACCATCGACAACGAATGGAACTACGCACATTCGAAATTGATGCGCGGGCTGGGGATCGTCGCGATCGAGAACCAGGCCCGCATATGACATAGCTCTTCCGTCCCCGGTCTGGGGGTCAGCTTCGGACGCGGCGCCGCGACGACCTTTTCGCGCGACGTCTCGAACTCGGATGTCATCACCATCATGGGCTCGGATATGGCGGAATGCCATCCGGTAGCTTTCCGATGGGTGATGAAAGCCAAGGAAAAAGGCGCCAAGGTTATTCACGTCGATCCGCGCTTTACTCGGACGTCTGCTGTCGCCGACATCTACGTGCCCATTCGCGCGGGTTCGGACATTGTCTTTCTGGGCGGCTTGATCAACTGGGTTATCCAGAACGATCGTTGGTTCAAAGACTACGTCCTCAATTACACCAACGCGGCCACGATCATCAATCCTGGGTATCGCGACAGCGAGGACCTCGAAGGCGTCTTCTCGGGCTACAACCCCGACACGCGCACGTACGACAACGCGACGTGGCAGTACGACCGCACGCGGACGCAGCAGCAGCAACAGAACGCCGATAACCAGCAAGCGGGGCAACAGCCGCAGCCGCAACCGCCGCCGTTCGATCGCGCGATGGCCGCGGATACCTCGCAGAACTTCGATGCACTGGTCAAAGCGCTCGTTCCGCCACGCGAACGAACCGATCCTACGTTACAGGATCCAAACTGCGCATTCCAGATTCTGAAACGTCACTATGCGCGCTATACACCCGAGCTCGTCGAGCAGGTATGCGGCTGTCCGAAGGAGAAATTCCTGGAAGTGGCCGAGACGATGGCCGCCAACTCCGGGCCAGAGCGGACCGGCTCGATGGCCTACGCCGTGGCCTGGACGCAGCACACCATCGGGGTGCAGATGATCCGGGCGGCGGGCATTCTGCAACAACTGCTGGGCAACATCGGACGGCCGGGCGGCGGCATTCTGGCGCTGCGTGGCCACGCCACCATCCAGGGCAGCACGGACAACCCGACCCTGTACCACTCGATCACGGGCTACATGTCACATCCGTCGGTGCTCAAGCGGCACGAGTCGCTGAAGGAGTACCTGGCGACGGAAACGACGCCAACGTCGTACTACTCGAACCAGCCAAAGTTCATGGTCAGCTATCTCAAAGCTTTCTATGGCAACAATGCGACCAGAGAAAACGATTTTGGTTACGCGTGGCATCCGCGCATCAATGCCGACCATTCGCACATTCCAATGATGGTCAACCTGGCCGACGGCAAAGTGAAGGGCATGTACGCCATCGGTCAAAATCCGGCCGTCGGTGGTCAAAACGCGGGCTTGCAACGCAGGGCGCTGGCGAATCTCGAATGGCTGGTTGTCCGCGATTTCTTCGAGACCGAGACAGCGTCGTTCTGGTACGCCTCGCCGGAAGTTTTGACTGGTCAGCTCAAGACCGCCGACATCAAGACCGAAGTCTTCTTCCTACCGGCGGCCCACAACGCGGAGAACGAAGGTAGCTTCACCAACACCCACCGGCTGCTGCAGTGGCACGAGAAGGCAGCCGATCCGCCGCAAGATGCGCGCAGCGACATCTGGTTCACGTACCACCTCGGCAAGCGGCTCAAGGCACTCTATGCCAACAGCACGTTGCCGCGTGACCAGGGCTTCCTGGCCATGTCCTGGGATTACGACTCGGATCCGACGGAGACGCTCGAGTGGCGGATCAAGGACGAGCCGAGTGGCCTCAGAGTCTTGAAAGAGATCAACGGCTATGACGTGGCCACCGGCAATCACCTGAGCGGCTTCGGTGCGTTGCGCGACGATGGCTCGACGGCGTGTGGAAACTGGATTTACTCGGGCGTGTTCCCTGCGCCGGACCGCAACCTGGCGGCGAGCCGTCGACCCGACAACTACGTCAGCCTGGGCTGGGGCTTCAACTGGCCGGCGAATCGGCACATCATGTACAACCGCGCCTCGGCCCGGCCCGATGGCCAGCCATGGAGCGATCGCAAGCGCTACGTATGGTGGGATCCGGAGGCACCGCAGGCCGCGCCGAGCACGGCCAAAGGCGGCTGGGTCGGCTACGACGTTCCGGACTTCACGGTTACGAAGCCGCCCACCGCCCCCGCTGACGATAACGGCGTCGGACTCGCCTGGCAGGCGGGCACCGACCCGTTCATCATGCATGGCGACGGCAAAGCGTGGCTGTTCGCGCCGACCGGACTCGTGGACGGGCCATTGCCGACGCACTACGAGCCGGCCGAGTCGCCGGTCCTGAACCCGGTCTATCAGAAGCAGCAGAGCAGTCCGGTGTTCAGGCACTTCCAGCGCGACGACAATCAGCTCGCGCCGCCGGGCGATCCGAACTACCCGTTCGTTATCACCACCTACCGGCTAACCGAGCATTACCTGAGCGGGGTGATGAGTCGCTACCTGCCGTGGCTGGCCGAGCTGCAGCCGGAGCTGTTCATCGAGATCAGTCCAGAGCTCGGCCGCGAAAAGGGCATTGCCAACCTGGACATGGTGCGCATCTCGACGCCGCGCGCCGCGATTCGAGCGCGCGCCCTGGTAACGGGCCGCATGCGCCCGTTCATGATCAATGGCCAACGAGTCCACCAGGTCGGCATGCCCTGGCATTGGGGTTACAAAGGCTACGCAACGGGCGACATCGTCAACTCGCTGTCGTCATTGGTGCTCGACCCGAACGTCTCGATGCACGAGGGCAAGGCCTTCGTGTGCAACGTCGAAAAGGCGTGAGCGGAGGCGCAGCATGACCGAGTCACTGTTCAACCTCCCAGCGCTTCAGGCGCAACCGGCGCCGCAACTGCCGGCTCAGCCGCAGGTCGGCAATCAGCCGGTGCCTGGCCAGCCGGTGCCCGCGACCGGCACGGGCACACCAGCGGGACCGGTCGCCTTCGGCCGCGGTCAGCCGGTCGGCTTCTTCACCGACACCACGCTGTGTATCGGCTGCAAGGCGTGCGAAGTGGCATGTAAGGAGTGGAACCAGCTGCCCGCGGAGCTGGACGCCAAGAGCTTCAGGCTCTCGGGCGAGTCCTACGACAACACGCTCAACCTCTCAGGCACCACGTTCCGGCATGTCAAGTTCGTCGAACAGTTCGACCTGAGCGATCCGAACCGCGTCGGCGGACGCTGGCTGATGATGTCCGACGTGTGCAAGCACTGCGTGCAGGCCGGCTGCCTCGAGGTGTGCCCGACGGGCGCCATCGTGCGCACCGAGTTCGACACGGTCTACATCCAGCAGGACGTGTGCAACGGCTGCCGCTACTGCGTCGCGGGCTGCCCGTTCGGCGTCATCGAGATGAACGAGCGCGGCGTCGCCGGCAAGTGCACGATGTGCTACGACCGACTGGAGGCGGGCCTCACGCCGGCCTGCGCGCAGGCGTGTCCGACCGCCAGCATCCAATTCGGTCCGGTCGAGGAGCTGCACACCCGCGCGGACGCGCGGCTCGCCCAGCTGCAGCAGATGGGCCGTACCCAGGCCAGCCTGTACGGGCGCGACGAGCGCGTGCTGGGCGGCTTGAACGCATTCTTCCTGATCGAAGACCAGCCGTCGGTCTACGGGCTACCAGTGGCACCCAAGCTGCCGAGCCGCAACTTGCCCGCGAGTGGTGCCTTCGGCGCCATCGCTGCCGTCCTGGCCGGCCTGGCTGGCATTATGGCGTTCCGCAAGCGGCGCATGGACCCCGGCGAGCCAGCCGCGGTCGGCGCGCCCGTCACCCCCGGACCGTCCGCTCGGATCGACAACGCGGAGGCGCGACCCGATGCCTCCTGAGTTCAATCCCGCGTTCCAAGCTCCGCACTGGTCGTGGTGGATCGTGCTGTACTTCTTCGTCGGCGGACTCACCGGCGGGCTGTACTTCGCCGCCGCCTGGCTCGACCTGTTCGGCGATCGCGTCGACCGCGCCGTGGTTCGCCTCGGGCACCTGATCGCATTCCCGATGATCATCCTGAGCGCGTTCTTCCTCGTCGTCGATCTCGGCCAGCCGCTGCGCTTCTGGCACATGATCTTCCAGAGTGAGCGCTTTCCGCTGCCGCTGTTCAAGCCGTACTCGCCGATGTCGCTCGGCTCGGCGATCCTGGCCATCTTCGGCTTGATCTCGTTCCTGTCGTTCGTCGACACTGTCTTCTTCAAGAACCGACTGTTCCACGCCCCAGGAAACCCGTTGGGCAAGGTGCTGTCCGTGGTAGGTGCACTGGCCGGCCTCGCGCTGGCCGGCTATACCGGCGCGGTGCTGAACGTGAGCAACGAGCCGGTCTGGAGCGACAGCCCGTGGATCAGCGCGCTGTTCCTCTTCTCTGGCATCTCTACGGGCATCGCCCTGCTGTTGCTGCTCGGGCGACGGGTGTCGCACGTGACGACTGAGAAGCTGGCCGAAGCGGACAACTACTTGATGCTGTTCGAGCTGATCACGCTGCTCGGGTTCCTGGTCACGCTGGGCGCCGTCGGCGCGCGCTTCATCTTCAACAGTCCGCTCATCGCGCTGTTCGGTGTGGTGATCGTGATTGGCTTGCTCGCTCCGCTCGTGCTGCACTGGCGTCCGCGGCTCGCGGGCAGTCTGCAGACCGCGAGTGTGGTGGCATCGGTGCTGGTGCTCGTGGGTGGCTTTGTGCTGCGCTGGGCCGTGCTGGCGGGTCCGCAGGGCATCGGCTTGTGACACGCCGGGCGGCGCTGGCTCTGCTGCTGGCGCTGTCGCTTCTCAGCGTGAGTTGTTCGCCCGAAGCAACGCGAAGTCGTAGCGCCGGGCCAGGCGCGGATGTTGGCAATCACTCGCGCAACCTGCCCGAGCCATCGACGGCGCCCAAGCCCGCGGTCCGCCCTTAGAATCTGCGGACCACCATGGCGGGCGACATGCTCGGACTCCTCGATCGTCGTGTCGCTGCCCTGCGCAAAGCGCGACCCGATCTCGGCGATGGGCTGGAGCTGCAGGAGCAGCTCATTCGAACCAGCCTGAGCTCGGCGCGACCACCGCACATCCAGCCGTTTCCGACCCCGCGCGAGCACGTTGCGGCGCGGGTCCGCGAGGGCGTGCCGTTGTTACACGATCAGCCGGCCAGCGTGGACGTCCACTTCGCGGCCGACCTGTTCAGCCGCATCGTCAATGTCATCCAGCAGCGCGAGGCCGAACCCGAAACGCAGCACAGCTTGCAACAGCTCGTCGAGGCGGCCACGAGTGGCGGGCTCGATCCGGAGCGGCTCTTCGGCGAATCGTTCGTGCAGCATCGTGACCACCTCACCGAACTAGCCATTGAGGCCAACGTTGATGCCGACCTGCTCACAGCGCTGGCCGGGCAGGCAGTCGCGCCCGTGCTGCGCGCCTACGCTGAGCACTTGCTGCCGATACTGGAGCGCGTCGACGACGGCTCGAGTGACGGCGCGAAATGGCTGCGTGGGTATTGCCCGATCTGCGGCGCGTGGCCGCTGCTGGGCGAGCTGCGCGGCGTCGAGCTGGCCGAGTTCCTGCGCTGTACGGCATGCGGCAGCGCCTGGCGCTGGCGGCGCATTGCGTGCCCGTACTGCACGACCGACGATTACCGCGAGCAGCACACCTTGCAGATCGAAGGTGAACAGCGCTTTCGCGTCTCGGTGTGCGAGCGCTGCAAGGGCTATCTGAAGGTTGGCAACGCCTTCGACCCGCCGCCCGCCGAGCTTCTCGGGCTGGACGATCTGGCCAGCATGTACCTCGACGTCGCTGCGATCGAGCGCGGCTACCATCGGCCCACGGGCGGCGGCTTTTCGATCGAGCTCGCGGTGCCGGAGCAAGAGTGGGCCGAGGAGCTAGCGTGAGCACGCTGCTCGAAACCAGCGATGTCGCGCGGACGCCAGTCGTTCCGCGCCAGTACACACGCTTTGTCGGCGAGGTCGCCGAGCGCGTCGACGCGGGCGTCATCGGCGAGATCCGGTTCACGATCTTCGTCGAGGAGCGTGAGCTCGTCACGCTGATGTGCTCGCCGTGGCAGCTGCGCCCGCTCGTGGTCGGCTTCCTCTATCTGGAGGGACTGATCGAGAGCGTCGACGACATCGAGCTGCTGCGCGTGTGTCTGGAGGATCGATTGGCCGAGGTGCGCCTGGCACATGGCTTCCCGGATGTGCCGCCGCGCAAGATTCTGACGTCCGGCTGCACGGGCGGCATCAGCTTCGGCAAGTACCTCGATCAGATCGAGGCATTCCGTATCGACAACGACGCCACGCACGTAGCGCCGAGCCGTATGTATGCGCTGCTGCGCGCGCTGTACGACCATTCGCAGCTGTATCGCCAATCGGGTGGCGTGCATACGTCGATCCTGGCCGGTGCGAATGATGCGGAGCCGCGGCTCGTCGCCGAAGACATTGGACGCCACAACACGCTGGACAAATTGCAGGGCATGGCGCTGCTCGAGGACATCCCCACGCGCGGCGGCCTTGTCGTTGCCTCGGGCCGAATCTCGAGTGAGATGCTGTTCAAGGCGGCGATCATGGGTGTGCCCATCGTCGGCTCGCGCACCAGTCCAACCCAGCTGGCGTTGGCCGTCGCCGAGCGGCTGAATATCACCGTGTGCGGCTACCTGCGCCAGAGCAGTATGAATGTGTATACGTGTCCTGCCCGGATCAGCAGCGACGCGATCGTCGCCAACCGACAGTCGACCGTTAACCATCCGGCGGAAGTCGGAAGTCGGAAGTCGGTGGACGTTAGACGGTAGACGGCGTGAATTCCCCAGGCGGCTACGTCTACATCCTCTACGGCGAGGACACGTTCGGGCGCGACGAAGCGCTGCTCACCCTCAAGGAGCGCATGCGCGCGCTACCCGCGGGCGAGCACAACATGACCGAGCTGTCGGGTAACGAGGCGAGCGTCATCAATCTGCGCATGGCGGCCGACGCGGTGCCGTTTCTGGCCGACCGGCGCCTGGTGCTGGTGCGCGGCATGCTCGGCCGGCTCACGGCTCGCGGCGGATTTCAACGCCGGACAAAGAGCGGCGCCCTGGTCAAGACAAAGGACAACGCGCCGGACGAGCTGCAGGCGCTGCTCGACTATCTGCCGAACGTGCCGCACACCTCGTCGATCGTGTTCGTTGAAGAAGCGCGACTCAATCCGCAGCCGTTCCTGGGCGTCATTCCACGCGGTCGCGCCCTCGTGCGCGAGTTCCCGCGCGTACAGGACGTCGCCGGCTGGGTACGCGGACGGGCACGCCAGCTCGAGATCGATCTCGACGAATCGGCGGTGCGCGAGCTGTCCCTGCTCGGCGGTGCCGATCTGCGTCGACTCGACTCCGAGATACGCAAGCTGGGCGCGTTCGCTGCCGGACGAACCGTCACGCGTGCCGACGTGCACGAGCTCGTGGTGGGACGCGACATCAACGTGTGGGCGCTCCTCGACGGACTCACCGAACGGCGTGTCGACAAGGCGCTGCGCGCGCTGCACTTGCTCTACGGCCAGGGCGAACCGCCCGAAGCACTGCTCGGGCGCGATATCGCGCCGCACTTCCGGCGGCTGATGGTCGCGCGCGAGCTGCAGGACGCTTCGCCCGAGGAGCGCGCACGGATCGAGGTGGCCGACCTTGGCCTGAATCCGGCAACGGTCCAGAAGTGGAGCGACGATGCACGTCGATTTGAGGCGATCGAGCTGCAGCGAGCCCTAGAATTGCTGCTAGAGCTCGATCGGCAGATCAAGACCGGCGAGACGAGCCCGGACGTGGCGCTCGAGCTTGCCATCGTGCAACTGTGCAGTCGCCTCGCTCCCGTCGCCTGATCCTCGTCGGCTTGCTGGCCGCCTGCCTGTTCATCGTGCCCACGATGGTTTCGGGCGCGCCGAACGTGCACCTGCAGCCAGTGCTCAAGGGCCTGCGCCAGCCGCTCGATGTGCGCCAGCCCGCCGACGGCAGCGACCGATTGTTCGTGGCCGAAAAGGGCGGGCGCATTCGCGTCGCGCATGGCAGCGAGCTCGTGGAGCGGCCATTTCTCGATCTCACGGGCATTGTCGGTGCGCGTGGCAGCGAGCAAGGTCTGCTGGGCCTGGCGTTTCACCCGGCCTTTGCCGAGAACGGCCAGTTCTTCGTGAACTACACCGACACGAACGGCGACTCGGTGGTCGCGCGTTACCAGGTGTCCGGCGATCCGGACGTTGCCGATCCAGGCACGGGCGCCGTGATCGTGACCCAGCCACAGCCATTCGCGAATCACAACGGCGGCAATCTCGTGTTCGGACCCGACGGCTGGCTGTGGATCGGCTTTGGCGACGGCGGCAGTGGCGGCGATCCGCGCGGTAATGGCCAGAATCCTGGCACGTGGCTCGGCAAGCTGCTGCGCGTCAACGTCGACGGCGATAGCCAGGTCGAGATCTGGGGCCTTGGGCTACGCAACCCGTGGCGTTATTCCTTCGATCGGCTCACCGGAGATCTGTGGGTGGGCGATGTTGGCCAGAACGTGTGGGAAGAGATCGATCTCGTCGGCGCGGGCACGCCAGCCGGCGTCAACTTCGGTTGGAACGTCGGCGAGGGCAATCACTGCTTTGGCTCGCGCTCGTGTGACCTCTCTGGATTTGTGCCCGCGATCGCCGAGTATGACCACGGTCGAGGCGACTGCGCCGTGGTCGGCGGCTACGTCTATCGCGGCTCGGCGTATCCCAGCATGGCCGGCGTGTATTTCTATGCCGACGAATGCAGCGGCCGGCTGTGGTCGCTGCAGCGCGACGAGGTCGGCAACGTCTCGACCAGTGAGCTGATGAAGACGAGCGTGAATGTCAGCTCGTTTGGCGAGGATCAAGCGGGCGAGCTATATGTCACCGGGTTCAACGACGGAACCGTCTACCGCCTGACGGCAGACTAACTACCCGGCGTCGCGATAGCGATTGGTGATTGGCAGCCGACGGTCGCGCCCGAAGGCGCGCGCGCTGACCTTCACGCCTGGTGGCGCCTGGCGGCGCTTGTACTCGTTGTGGTCGACCATGCCCACGACGCGGCGAACCAGATCCTCAGGGAAGCCCATGCGCACGATCTCTTGCAACGACCGATCCTCTTCGACGTAGGCCACCAGGATCGGGTCGAGCACCTCATACGGCGGCAGAGAATCCTGGTCGACCTGACCCGGTCGGAGCTCGGCCGACGGCGGCTTGGTCAGCACCGCCTCGGGGATCACCGGCTTGGGGCCGAGGCTGTTGCGGTACCGGCACAGGTCGTAGACACGCGTCTTGAAGACGTCCTTGATCACGGCGAAACCGCCGGCCATATCGCCGTACAGCGTGGCGTAGCCGACCGCCATCTCACTCTTGTTGCCGGTGGTCAGGACCAGACTGCCGAACTTGTTCGAGACAGCCATGTTGACCATGCCGCGAATGCGCGCCTGCAGATTCTCCTCGGCGATGTCCGGCCCGCGGCCCTCGAACACGGGTTGCAGCGTCTCCAGCATGGCCGAGAACGGCGCCTCGATGGGCACCGTGACGTAGCGCATGCCGAGCGCCTCGGCCAGCACTGCCGCATCGTCCTTCGAGCCCTGGCTCGAATAGCGCGACGGCATGCTGATGCCGAATACGTTCTCGGGACCGAGCGCGTCCACCGCGATGACCGCCACCAGGCTCGAATCGATGCCACCCGAAAGCGCGACGATAACGTCGCGAAAGCCGGTCTTGCATACGTAGTCACGCGTGCCGAGGACCAGCGCGCGATACATCTCCTCGATCGGCCCCAGGTCATGGACCGGCTCGCGCGGCGGGAGCGGCGGTCGTTCGCGCACGTGTCGACGTTCCATGTCGACCTGGATCTCGTCGGCCGGCCGATCCGCCTCGCGCTGCAGGTGGCCCTTGCGTCGGCGCGGATCGTGTAAGCGCTCGCGGAATACGCCCGCCACGTCGAGGTCGACCAGCACCAGGTCTTCCTCGAAGGCGCGTCCCTGGCAGATCAGCTCGCCACCCGGATCGAACACCAGGCTCGAGCCGTCGAAGACGAGCTCGTCTTGCCCACCGACCATGTTCACGTAGGCGACGATGGCGTGATTGTCCGAGGCCCGCGTGGCGAGCATTTTCTTGCGGAAGGCAGGCTTCTGATCGGCAAACGGCGAGGCATTGATGTTGACGATGACTTCGGCACCCGCCAGCGCCTGGGCGTTGGTCGGCCCGACGGCATACCAGATGTCTTCGCAGATGTTGACGCCGAGCAGCACCTCGCCCAGTCGCAGCACCGGCGCCTCAGCGCCCGGGCGGAAGTAGCGGTCCTCGTCGAACACGCCGTAGGTCGGCAGAAATTGCTTGTGATAGACGTACACGACCTTGCCGCGATACAGCACCGCGGCACCGTTGAAGATGTCGTCGCGCCGATCGACGCAGCCAACCACGGCGATGATGTCACGCGTGTTCGCGGCGATTTCCTCAAGCGCTGCGAGATTGTCGCCAATGAACGACGGCTTGAGCAGCAGGTCTTCAGGCGGATAGCCCGTCAGCGCCAGCTCAGGGAATGCCACCAGTTCGGCGCCCATTTGCTCGGCGCAGCGGATGGTCTGGACGATCTTGTCGCGATTGCCCGGGATGTCCCCGACAATCGGGTTCATCTGGGCCAGCGCGATGCGAAATGGTTCGGCAGACAGCGTGTCGGGCACTGGCCGGGAATTGTAGGCGCTATACTCCGCGTCAAGTACGTCTGAGGAGCTCCAATACAGGTGGCTAACACCAAGTCGGCGCAAAAAGCGATGCGCCAGGCGGTCCGTCGCGCCCGACGCAATCAGTCCGCGCGCTCGGCCGTCCGTACGTTTGTGAAAAACGCTGGCGCGGCTGTCGTCACTGGTGGCGAGACTGCCCAGGAGATCGTGCGCCAGGCAGTGCGCGCGCTCGACAAGGCCGCCCAGAAAGGCATCATCCATCGCAATGCGGCCGCTCGCCGCAAGTCGCGACTGATGACCCGGCTGCACCAGCTGTCGCTGGCCGAGCCCGCCTCGACTGTGGCCGCGCCGACCAAAGCGGCAGCCAAGAAGCCCGCCGCGCGCGCCACCGCCGCCAAGACCGCGAGCGCCGAGAAGAAGCCCGCGGCGAAGAAGCCCGCGGCGAAGAAACCCGCCAAGGCCGAGAAGTAGCCGCCGCCTCGCGTGTCATCCTGAGCCTGCGAAGGATCCGCGTCCCGTGACCGTCTAGAGTTGCGGATTCTTCGCAAGCTCAGAATGACACCCTCCAACCTGCTACACTGTCGAAAACCGACTGACGAGTCGGTCGGTTTTCCAGGACAGAAGCGCACATGCCTGTCGAACAGGTCCGATCGCAGCAGCGCCACCAGCGCATTTTGGACGCGGCCACGCGCATCTTTGCCGACAAGGGCTACCACGCCACGCTGGTCGACGAGATCGCGCTCGAGGCCGAGACCTCCAAGGGCGGCGTCTACTTCCATTTCCCGAACAAGCAGGCCATCTTTCTGGCCCTGCTCGACCGCCTCGCGACAATGCTGCGCGAGCGCATCGAAGCCTCGGTCCAAACCCAGCCAGACCCGATCGCGCGTGCCGACGTGGCGCTCAAAGTTGTGCTCGAGACGTTCGCCGGCCACCGTCGCCTGGCGCGCCTGTTCATGGTCGAAGCGCTCGGCGCGGGCCCCGAGTTCAACGCGCGCATGGTCGCCATCCGCGCCTCGTTCGCCGACCTGATCCAGGCCCACCTCGACGATGCCGTAGCTAGCGGCGCGATCGAGCCAATCGATACGGCGACCACGGCCGCGGCCTGGTTCGGCGCGGTGAACGAAGTCGTGACGCACTGGGCGCTCGCCAAGCGCCCGACCAACCTCGTCGAGGTGTACCCAACGATTCGGCGAATTCTGCTGCGCGGTATCGGCGCCAGGGTGGACGAGCATGCTCGCTGATTCGCTGCCCGAACGAGCGCGCACACGTGGTCGGCCGATCCTGGTCAGTACGACGCGCAGTATCCCGGTCTTCGATCCACACACGCTGTTCGGTCAGGCCAAGGAGCGCGATCGGGCGCTGTGGCTGCGACCTTCGAGTGGCGAAGCGCTGGTTGGATTGGGCGCCGCGCACGTCATCTCCACCGACGCGACCGACCGTTTCACAGCCGCGGGCAAAGCGTGGGCCGAACTACTCGAGGACGCCGAAATCGATGACCCCGAGGGCCTGCTGTGGACGGGGCCACTGCTGCTCGGTGGCTTTCGCTTCGACCCTCGGCGCCCATCGACCGCACTCTGGGCTGGCTTCGACACCGACCGCCTGGTCCTGCCTGAGCGCCTGTACGTGCTCAACGGGCGATCGGCGTGGCAGACGACGAACCGCGTCGTGGGCGGGCTCGACGCTGCCAAGCCTGCCGCCGTGGCCCTACCGAAGGCCGCCCGCGGTCTCACGCCGCACGCCTGGCAGGCGCTGGTCGGCACAGTTGCCCGTGGCATTCGCCGACGTGAGCTTGGCCTGGACAAGGTCGTGCTCGCTCGTACTGAGACGGTACACGGCGCGTTTGACATCCAGACCATCGCACGCCGCCTGGCGAGCGCGTATCCCACGTGCACCATCTTCGCGCTGGGGCACGCTGACGCCACCTTCGTTGGCGCGACGCCAGAGCGTCTGGTCGGCGTGTGCGCTGGACTGGCCACCACGATGGCCCTGGCTGGCTCGATCGGCCGCGGCAGCACCGATGCGCAGGACCAGGCACTCGGCCAGGCGCTGCTGAACGACCCGAAAGAGCGCTCTGAGCACTCCTTTGTGGTCAATGCGCTGCGCGAGGGTCTGGCCGAGGTCTCTTCGCGGGTGATCGCCGACGCCGAGCCGCGTTTGAGAAAACTGCCCAATCTGCAGCACCTGCTGACGCCAGTGCACGGCCGGCTCGGCGAGGGTCGGACCATCCTCGACGTCGTCGAGCGGCTGCATCCCACGCCCGCCGTGGGCGGCTCGCCCCGTGAACCCGCGTTGACGCTGATCCGCGAACGTGAGCAACTGGATCGCGGCTCGTACGCTGGGCCGATCGGCTGGTTGAACCGCGCCGGCGAGGGCGAGTTCGTGGTCGGTTTACGCTCGGCATTGCTGCGCGGACAGGACGCGACGCTGTTCGCGGGCTGCGGCATCGTCGCCGATTCAGATCCGCGGGCGGAGCTGGCCGAGTCGAACTGGAAGCTCCAGCCGATGCTCGCCGCGCTCGACCCCGGCGCAGGCTCATGAGCGCGACCGCCCAGGCCAACGACATCGTCGTCGGTGCGCTGGTCGACGAGCTCGCGCGGTCGGGCATCCAGGATGCGTGCCTGTGCCCAGGGTCACGCTCCGCGCCGCTGGCCTACAAGCTGGCTCAGCATCCGACGATCAAGCTGTGGACGCATCTCGACGAGCGCTCGGCCGCGTACTTCGCGCTCGGCATAGCAAAAGCCGCCCGCCGGCCAGTGGCGCTACTGGCGACCTCGGGCACGGCCGCCGCGAACTTCATGCCCGCCGTCGTCGAGGCCTTCTACAGTCGCGTGCCGCTGGTGGTGCTGACCGCCGATCGACCGCACGAGCTGCGCGACGCCGGGGCGGCACAAACAATCGACCAGCCGCGGCTGTACGGCGAGCACGTGAAGTGGTTCTTCGACCTGCCCGAGCCAGAGGCCACGCCCGACCTGGTGCGCCATGCGCGGACGGTGGCTGCGCGCGCAGTGGCCGTCGCACTGGACGAGCCGTGCGGCCCGGTGCACCTGAACTGGCCGCTGCGCGAGCCGCTGGTGCCCGAACCCGCCGCGGAGCCAGCCGCGTGGGGCGCGCGCGCACGGGGCACCCCCTACGTGACCGTCGCGGCCGGACTTCGCGCGCCAACATCCGATATGCTCGGACGACTTGCGGCTGAGCTGGGTGGGACCGAACGAGGTCTCATCGCATGCGGTCCGCAGGACGATGCCGACTTGCCGGCCGCGGTCGCGAGTCTCGCGCAGCACCTGGCCTGGCCAATCTTTGCCGACCCGCTGTCGGGCGTGCGCTATGGCGAGCACGATCGCTCGCTCGTGCTGGACGCCTACGACGCCACGCTGCGGCTCGCGGATGACCGACCGGCTCCCGAGGTGGTGCTGCGATTCGGCGGGCTGCCGACGTCGAAGCCGCTGCTGCAGTACATGCAGCTCCACGCGACCACCCGGCAGATCGTCGTCGACGGCGGCGCCGGCTGGCGTGAGCCGACCAGCCTGGCCACCGACATGCTGCACGTCGATGCACGCCTGCTGTGCGCTGCCCTGGCTAGTGCGCTGCCGACGCGCGCGCCTGGCGACTGGACGGCGCACTGGCTGAGCCGAGATCGCGTCGTACGTCAGGCGCTCGTCGAGCACGCGGCCGGCTTGGACGAGCTCTTCGAAGGCGCCGTGTTTTCCGAGTTGGCGGCGCTGCTGCCCGAGCGCGCCACGCTGTACGTTGGCAACAGCATGCCGGTGCGCGACCTCGACACGTTCCTCGGTATGACCGACCACCCGTGGCGGGTGCTATCGAATCGCGGCGCCAACGGCATCGACGGCGTGGTGTCCTCGGCGCTCGGCGCGAGCGCTGTCGCAAATACGCCGACGGTGCTGGTGATCGGCGACATTTCCTTCTATCACGACCTGAATGGCTTGCTGGCGGCCCGCCGACACGCCCTCGACCTGCTCGTGGTGCTGATGAACAACGACGGCGGCGGGATCTTCTCGTTCCTGCCGCAAGCCGAGCACCCGGAGCACTTCGAAGAGCTGTTTGGCACGCCGCATGGACTGGACTTCCGACCGTTCGTCGAAGGCTACGGGGGCCACTTCGAGCGCGTCGCAAGCTGGGCCGAGTTCAGCACCGCTACGCGCGACGGACTGAGCCGCGGCGGCCTGCACGTGATCGAGGTGCCGACCGAGCGCAGGCGTAACGTCGAGCTACATCGCGCAGCCTGGCGCGCCGTGTCAAGCGCGCTGGCGCCCATCGCCGCCGTCACCTGATGCGCGTGAACGACCTCGACCTGCATGTCGAGGTCGATGGCTACGGGCCACCACTGCTGTTGCTGCACGGCTTCACGGGCAGCCTGCACGCCTGGGACGGCGTCCGATCGGCCCTCGGCATCCGAGCGCGGCTGGTTCTCGTCGATCTGATCGGTCACGGCCAATCGGACGCGCCCGAGGACGCGGAGCGGTACACGCTCGAATGGTGCGCACGTGACCTGCTGGCTATCCTGGATGAGCTGCGGCTCGAGCGCGTCAGCGTCCTGGGCTACTCGATGGGTGGCCGCGTTGCGTTGCACCTGGCACTCGCGGCACCCGAGCGCATTACTGCGCTTCTGCTGGAGAGCGCCTCGCCCGGCATCGCCGACGACGTCGAACGGCAGCACCGCTTCGAGGCTGACACGCGGCTGGCTGAACGTATCGAGCGGCACGGCGTCGAGCGCTTCGTCGAGGAGTGGGAACAGCAACCGCTGCTAGTGCTGGCCGATCCCGTGCCGCCGAACGTACGCGTCGAACAGCACCAGCAGCGCCTGCGCAACACCCCACTCGGCCTGGCCAACAGTCTGCGCGGCATGGGCACGGGACGCCAACGCTCGCTGTGGGGCGGCTTGCCAACGCTGCGGACCCCGACGCGGCTGCTAGTAGGCGAACACGACGCGCGCTACTGTGCCATCGGGCAGCACATGGTCGAGCTGATACCTGGTGCGCGACTCACGGTCGCTCGCGAGGCTGGCCACACGGTCCACCTCGACCAGCCGGACCTGTGCATCCGCTGGGCGAGCACGGCCCTGTAACTCGAGTGTGAAGTGCAAACAATTGACAGCTTCACAACTGATTGTTATATTGCTTTCGAACGCCTGTTCTAGCCCGCCTAGAGCGCCTGGTTGCAAGCGGCGCGGAGAGAAGGAAGAAACTGTGTTGCGCAAGCTGTCAGAGCGCCAGAAGAACATCCTGAAATACATCGAGGCCTACGTCGACGAACGCGGCTACCCGCCCAGTATCCGTGAGATCGGCGACCAGGTGGGTATCTCATCCACGTCCGTGGTCGACTACAACTTGCGCGTGCTCGAGCGCGAGGGCCGCATTCGGCGCGATCGCGAAGTCTCGCGGGGCCTGGAGTTGGTGGGCGTCCAGCGCGGGGCCAGGCAGTCTGAGCCACGCGTAATGAAGATTCCAGTCGTCGGCCGCATCGCCGCCGGCTCGCCGATCGAGGCGATCGAGGATCCCGAAGATGTCCTGGAGTTGGCGATCGGGTCGGTGCCGGATGACTGCTTCGCACTGCGCGTGCGGGGTACGTCGATGATCGAGGATCACATCGACGATGGCGATCTGGTGGTGGTGCGGCCACAGCAGCGCGTCGAAAACGGCGAGATCGCGGTCGCGATCGTCAGCGACAACACCGAAAACGGCGGCGCGACGTTGAAGCGGTTCTACCTCGAGGGTGACGAGGTACGCCTGCAGCCGCGCAATCCGACCATGAAGCCTATTCGGGTGCCTGCCGACCAGGTCGAAATACGCGGCAAGGTCGTGAAGTTGGTGCGCGACCTGTAAGGTCTGTCGGGCACAATCGAATACGTGGTTCAGGCATCGCGCAACGGGCGCCGTGTTCTCGAGCGGCCGCCGCTGTTGCGGCTGAGCGTCGTGGCCGATCCGCGCAAACCTGAGGCTGTGGCGCTTGCCGAACGGATTCGTACCTGGCTCGTGGCGCGCAACGCCTACGTTGATGAACCTGCCTCGGCTGAGGTGCAGGTCGTCTTGGGCGGTGACGGCACCGTGGTGCGCGCCGCGCGCGCCGCGTGCAACGTCCCGGTGCTCGGCATCGACTTCGGGCAGTTCGGGTTTCTGGCGCATGTCCCACCCGCGCGCTGGGAGGCTCGCCTGACACAAGTGCTGGCCGGCAAATATGAGGTGCGCGAAGACGCCACGATCCGCGTCGATCTCGAACGCAGCCACAAGGTATTGGCGACCCTGTGGGCCGTCCAGGACGTCGTGTTCCATGCGTTCGTCGTGCCCGGCAAGGGTCAGCAGATGGCGACCCTCGAGCTGTACATCGACGGCAAGTACTTGAACCCGATCCCGGGCGATGGACTGATCATCGCGAGCAGCCCCGGCTCGAGTGCCTACAACCTGGCCGCGGGCGGTCCCGTCCTGGCACCCGGTAGTCACACCTTCGCCATCACTCCGATCAATGCCCACACGCCGATGCGCGCATCCTTCTCCGTCGCGGAGTCGACGCCGGTGACCGTGGTCCAGGTTGGCCGCGATGCGATCAGCGTGTGCGTCGATGGCCAGGACTCATTCGACGAGTTCGGGCCAGGTGACGTCGCCCACGTCTGGGCGGACTCGCGCCGCTTTCGGCTGGTGACGTTCCGAAACTCGAGCTTCTACGGTCGATTCCGACAGCGCTTCAACTACCGCATCCGACCTGGCCACCGCGCCTCAAAGCTGTTCCATCAGCACAACGTGCTATCGACGGCGTCGACGCAGCGCACCTCGCCCGGAGTCGACCCAGCCGGCACCATCGGGTAGACGGTCTCTTCGACCGGCACCTGGACGTCGACGACGACAGGTCCGGGATGCAGTGCCGCCTCGCGCAGCGCGTGCTCCAGCTCACCGCGGCAGGTAACCGTGGTCGACCATACGCCGTGCGCTTTGGCCAGGGCGGCGAAGTCCGGTTGCGGCAGTAGGGACTGGCTATAGACGTTGTCGTAGAACAGCTCTTGCCACTGGCGGACCATGCCCAGGCACTGGTTGTTCACGACCAGCACTTTGACCGCCAGCTTGGACGCGACCAGGGTCGACAGCTCGGCAGCGCTCATCTGGAAGCCACCGTCGCCGACAACCGCCCACACCGCTCGGCCCGGTTCGGCGACTTTCACGCCCATTGCGGCCGGCAGCGCATAGCCCATCGTGCCCAACCCGCCGCTGGTCAGCAGCTGGCCAGGCCGATCGAAGCCGTGGTGAAGCGCGACGAACATCTGATGTTGCCCAATATCGGCGACAACCGTGGCCGAGCCGCCGACGACGCGACGCAGCGCGCGGACAACCTCGGGCGTGGTCGGCGCCTCATTGGCGGGCGCGGTGTCGGTATCCAGGACGCCACACTCGGAGTGATCGGCGGTCCATGCCCCGAGGCGCGCCCACCACATAGGGCGATCCTGTCGGGTAACGCGCGCGGTTAGGCCCTGCAGTGCCGCGCGGGCATCGGCCAGCACGGGCACTTCGGCGCGCACGACGCGGCCGAAGGCTTTTGGATCGATGTCGACATGAACGATGCGCGCACTGGGTGCGAAGTCTTTCGGACGGCCCACCACGCGATCGTCGAAGCGCATGCCGACGCCGATCACCAGATCGGCATGGTGCATCGCGAGGTTGGCCTGGACGGTACCGTGCATGCCGACCATGCCGAGCGCTTGTGGGTGCTGCTCGGGAAACGCTCCCAGCCCGAGTAAGGTCGTCCCAACGGGAACGCCACTCGCTTCGGCGAACCGCAGCAGCTCGTCCGCGGCGCTGGCCATAACGACGCCGTGACCTGCCACCAGGACCGGCCGCTCGGCTGCCGCCAGCAGCGCCGCGGCCTGATCGAGCGCGAATTCAGCCGCCGGCGTGAGGCTCCCCTCGACCTCTGGGAGAGGGGCTGCGGGTGAGGGCTCCATGGGCACCTCGACCGGCGCCAGCTGCACATCCTTGGGCAGATCGATCAGCACAGGCCCAGGCCGGCCTTCGCGCGCCAGCGCAAACGCTCGTGCAAAGACGCTTGGGATGTCCTCAGCCGACTGCACCTGGAACGCGCCTTTGGTGATCGGCCCAACCATGCCCAGCACATCGACTTCCTGAAATGCTTGCGTGCCAATTGCTGCTCGGGCCACCTGGCCAGTGAGCGCGACCACGGGCACACAGTCCATATAGGCAGTCGCCAGCCCAGTTAGCAGGTTCGTTGCGCCCGGGCCACTAGTCGCACAGCACACGCCCACACGGCCGGTCGTGCGGGCGTAGCCATCGGCGGCATGGGCGGCGTTCTGCTCGTGGCGGACCAGCACGTGGCGCAGCGCGGGGTAGCGGGCCAGCTCGCGGTAGAAGGGCAGCGCGGCTCCGCCGGGGTAGCCAAACATGACGCTAACGCCGTTGGCCAGCAGTGCTTCGCACGCCAGCGCGCCGCCCGTTAGCGTTCGGGTCTGTATTTTCGTGTTCGTTTGTGGGGCTGCTTCGAGAGCGACCAAGATCCGACTCCTCTCGTCGCCCATGAGCTCCGAGCGCGTATTCGCGGGCATCAAAAAAGCCCATCCCTTGTCAAAAGGGACGGGCCCGATCGGGTCCGCGGTACCACCCTGTTTCCCCGCTAACGCGGAGCGCTCATGAGGTACGTGCTCATACCTCTGCCGCTGCTAACGGACGGCAAACCCGGCGTCGTCTACCTCGGTGTTCCGCCGTGGACACCGGTTCGGGACGCGGCTCAGGAGTGATCTCCGCCTCGACGTTCCGCACCCGCCTTACACCTGCTGACGGACTCTCTGGAGCGGACAGTATGAAGCGGCGCTGTCTCCGTCAACGCCTCGTCAGGTACTGTATCGGCTCATCTCGACGAGTGCAATAGTTCCATTCGGCCATTACCCACTGAGTTCCTGACCGCCCTCCGGGAGCACGACGAGGTCCTGGTCACCTCGCGCGAGGGCGACACGCGCGGCACGGTCCCAGTCTGGTTCGTGATCGCTCCGCCGGGCGTAGTCTACCTGTTCGGGTTTGCGTTCAGCGAGAAGGCCAGGCGGTGGCGTAGCGACCCATGGGTGCGCTTGACCGTCCCAGGCACACGCATCTCGACCGAAGGCGTCGTGCACGAAGTCGGCCCCGAGGACATCGAAGAAATTGGGGAGCAGGTCGTCGAGCGCTGGTCGATGCAAGGCGCGACCACCATCGAGGGGTTGCGGCGCACGCTGCGCGACAAAGTGCACGTCCTGATCAGGGTCGAAGGGACGTAGCGACGTCGGAGCCGTCTGAGCCGGCCAGGATGTTGGCCACCGTCTGCCGATCCAGGCCCGGACTGACCAGTTCACGCTCGTCGTTGCGCACCAGTGGCTCGGGGTACCAGAGACGTCCAGGATGGGCGAACCGACCACGCTGACTCGTGCCCGTCCAGGCACCGTCGGTCGGCTGGCGAGGATCGCCGTGCAGCGTGTACTCGAAGGTCTTACCGGCGGCACCGGGGAACGGCTTGACGCCGACGAACGAGGCCGGCACGTCCATGTCCGCCATCCACACGGTGGTCTTCACGCGCCAGGCGTCGACGTCGACGGGATCGGGCGCCCAGTCAGACTCGAAGCGGTAGACGGGATAGCTCCACACCTCACCATTGCCCATGTCGAATGTCAGCACGAAGCCCTTGCCGGCGATCTGCACCCAGTTCAGTAGCGTCGTATGAAAGTCGGCTGGATTGACCTCGCCCTCCTCGCCGATGGTCCATGCCGCGGCGTCGCCGAAGTGGTAGTCGACCAGTAGGCCCTTCAGGTCGGCGATAGAGAAGGTGACGCCCAGCACCTCGACCGGCTCGGTCGGCTCTGGCTCGAGCAAGGCGGCGGCAGCAAAGCCGTTGCAGTGCCCGGCCCACAGACTGCCTGGGAAATACAGCTCCTGACGTTCCCAGTCACGCGTGCCGGGATTGTCACCGGTGACGGCGGTCACGTAACGGTCGTACTTATCAAGCGGGCTGTTCGGTGCGAACAACGTCGGGCCGAGACCGTCGGAGGCGGGCCACCACCAGCCTGACCACACCTGTTGTTCGACCTCGGCCGCGGCGCGCGGCGGCTGATCGGGCTCGATCGCCTCCATTGGCGGTGCCTGGTCAAGGACGTCGGCATGGCCCGTTTCCGCATCCCACCGCAGGACGCCGAACTGGAACGCCTGTGCCGTGCTGCCGTCGAGGTCGAACCGTCTGCTGATCGGGTAGCCCAAGGCTTGGACGCCACCCGCGGCCTGAAATGCCGTCCACAGTTTGGCGCCATGGCCATCTTGAATGGCGAAGCCGGCGCCTTCAGCATTGGGGACCGCCTCGTCGAAAAATCTGCCAGCGGGGATCTCGGTGTCGGCAAGCGCAGCGGCCGGACTGCACAACAGCCCGGCCGCGAATGCCAGGATCAGCCGCCAGCTCAAACCGTCAGATTGTTAGCGGCCGCGCCAGCGTCGGAGTCCAATGCCAAGCCCGACCAATCCGGCCCCCACGGCGCCAGCGAGTGCGCCGAGCGAACCCAGATCACCCGTAGCGGGCAGGGCACGCGGCACCTGCGCTGCGCCCGCGCCGCCAGCACCGGCTGCGGCGCCGGCCAGGTTGCCGCAGCCGACGTAAATGCCCGAGTCAGCCGGGCTCCTGTGCAGGTTGATCGACCGCCCCTGGGCGAGAACCGTCGACAGTGGCGCGGCGATCGTCGTGGTCGACTGCCCGTTCATCGGGTTGCTCAGCGGAAAGACCACCGCCCCCACGCCTGGACACGCATCGGCATGGATGTGGGCGAGCATCTCAGGGTTGGTGCCCGCGGCGCGCAGGACCACTACCGTTTGGTTGCCCTGGGCAGTCAGCGTTGCCGTCCCAGTGCCTGAGGCCTCATCGCGACCAGGTCCGATGGTGATGGTGACCGATTGTTGGGCCACCGCGGCAGACGACGACGCGAACAGCGTCAACAGCACGACGACGGGAGCGAACAGCGCGAGCTTGCGCATAGCGGTCACTACGTCCTTTCGGTGAAATGCGCTCCCCAGTAGTACGATACGCCACTCCTCCGCGGATTGCGTACGATTGTCATCCTGAGCCCTTCGCTTCGCTCAAGGACAGGCTCCGCGAAGGATCCGCTTGCCGATACCTGTGTGCTCGCGGATCCTTCAGCTCGCAGGCTCACCTCAAAATGACAAACGTCTCTCTGGCCGAAGCCCGCGCGCACTTCGACCTTCCGCCCAACACGACCTACCTGGACTCCGCCACGTACGGCCTGCCACCACGCGAGACAGCGCAGGCCATGCATCAGGCGATCTATGACTGGCAAGCTGGCTCGGCGGACTGGGTGCGCGATTGGGATCGCACCGGCGAGTCGTGCCGCGCCGACTTCGCCGCGCTGATCGGCACGTCCGCCGACACGATTGCCTTACTGCCAACGGTCTCGACGGGCGTGGGCACCGTCGCCGCGTCACTGGGGCCCAACGACGAAGTCCTTGTGCCAGATGACGAGTACGCCTCAGTCCTCAACCCGCTCCTCGTGGTCCAGCGTGAGCGCGGCGTGCACATCAAGCTGGTGCCACTGTCCGAGTTGGCCAACCAGGTTTCGCCACGTACGACGCTGGTCGCGTGCAGTTTGATCCAGATGCAATCCGGTCGCGCCGCGCCGCTGCCCGACGTGGTCGAGGCGGCTCGTGCGGTCGGCGCCAGGACGCTCGTCGATGCGACCCACGCCGTGCCGTTCGTGCCGCTCGCCGATGACATTGACAGGATCGACTACCTGCTATGCGCCGCGTACAAGCACTTGCTCTGCCCGCGCGGCGTGGCGTTCATGCACGTCGCGCGCGAACGCTGGGACGTGGTGCCGCCCATTCTGGCCAATTGGCGCAGTCGCAGTGACGTCTACGGCGGCTATTTCGGCAGCGGACTCGAGCTGGCGCCAAACGCGGCGCGCTTCGACGTGTCGTTAGCCTGGTTTTCCTGGGTCGGCGGGAGCGTCTCGCTCCGTCTCCTTGCGGACTGGCATCGTCAGGGCCTGCTGCCCGAAGCCGTCAATCTGGCCCGCCAGCTCGCCCAACGGCTGGGTCTCGAGCCTCCGCTCGGCACGGTGGTCGGCGTCCCGGTCGCAGATGCGGAATCGGTTCGCCTGCGACTCGCCGAGGCAGGCATCAAGGCGGCCGTGCGTGGCACCAATGTGCGACTGTCGACACACGTGTACACCACGCTCGCCGACGTCGATCGCGCCGCCGAGGCGCTCAAGCCATCCGTCCGCGCACCCGCCGCGACATGAGCCTCGCGGACACCCTCCGCGCTGCGCTCGGGCCGAACGCCGTCTTTCACGCGGTCGAAGACACCATCGTCTACGAGTACGACTACGGGCTCGACCGCCACATGCCCGACCTGGTCGTGCTGCCGCGTACTACCGCCGACGTGCAAACGATCGTCCGTTTGGCGCAAGCAGAAGGTGTGCCGATTGTTGCCCGCGGTGCGGGGACTGGCATCTCGGGCGGCGCCGTGCCCCGCTGTGGCGGCCTGGTCGTTTCGACCTCGCGCATGACTGGCGTGCTCGAGATCGACCCGGCGAACCGCTGCGCGGTGGTCGAGCCGGGCGTCATCAACCTGGAACTGTCCAAGCTGACCGAGCCGTATGGATTGTTTTTCGCGCCCGATCCGTCGAGCCAGAAAGCGAGCACGATCGGCGGCAACGTCGCCAACAACGCCGGCGGGCCGCACTGTTTGTCGTTGGGCGTGACGACGAACCACGTCATCGGGCTCGAGATGGTCGTGCACGACGGCACCATTGCCACGTTCGGTGGCAAGTCGCCCGATTCACCTGGCCTCGACCTCGTCGGGCTCATGGTCGGCTCTGAGGGCACGCTGGGAATCGTGACCCAGGCCACGGTGCGCTTGCTGCCGTTGGCGGAGGCGGTGCGCACGACCCTGGCGCTGTTCGCATCGGTTGAAGACGCCAGTGAGGCGGTCTCGGCGTTGATCGGACGTGGAGTGGTCCCGTCCGCGCTGGAGATGATGGATAAGCTGGCGCTGTCGGCGATTGAGGCGGCTTTTCACGCCGGCTACCCGCCTGAGGCCGGCGCGGTACTGCTCGTCGAGGTCGATGGCCTGCTCGAACAAGTCGATGCGCAGGCCGAAATCGTCGATGCGGTGTGCCGCGCCTCGGGCGCACTCGAGATCCGCGAGGCAGCAACTGCCGAGGCTCGGGCCAAGTTGTGGGCGGCTCGCAAGGGAGCCGCCAGTGCGATGGGTCGCATCGCGCCCAACTACTACTTGCACGACGCGGTCGTGCCGCGCACGCGGCTCCCAGCCATGCTGGCGCGCGTCGTCGAAATTGGCCAGCGCTTCGATTTGCCGATCGCCAACCTGTTCCATGCGGGTGACGGCAATCTGCACCCGATGATCCTGTTCGACGCCCGTCAGCCGGGCATTCTCGAGCGCGTGATGGCCGCGGGCTACGAGATCCTGACCAGTTGTATCGAAGCGGGCGGGACCATCACTGGCGAGCACGGTGTGGGTCTGGAAAAGCAGGCGTTCATGCCGCTGATCTTCTCGACGGCTGACCTCGACGTCATGGGCCGTGTTCGCGCGGCGATCGACCCGAGCGGCAAGTTCAATCCCGACAAGGTGCTGCCCATTGCCGAACCGAACCGCCGCCCGGCGGGCCAGTCAGTTCATGGCTTGCGGCCGCCGCCCGCCGAGGGCATGTGGGTCTGAACGTTCTCCCCGACCCGGCCGATCTCGCGCAGTGCGTGCACTGTGGCCTGTGCCTGCAGAACTGCCCGACCTACCTCGTGACCGGCTTCGAAGCCGAGTCGCCGCGCGGGCGCATCCATCTGATCCAGGCGTTCAACGAAGGCCGCGTCGCAGCGAACGACGCGTACAGACAGCACCTCGAGCTGTGTCTGGTCTGTCGCAACTGCGAAAGCGTGTGCCCGAGCGGCGTGCACTTCGGCCGCATCATGGAGGCCGGCCGTGCGCAGCTCTACGCCACAGCGAGCCTGTCCTGGCCAGATCGACTCTTCCGCCGCCTCACATTCCGGGAGCTGTTACCCCACCCCCGACGCCTGCGCGTTGCCTTCGCCGCCTTGCTGGTGTATCAGCGCAGCGGCCTGCGGCGGTTGGCGCGGCTACTGATGCCCCAACGCCTGCGGCAGCTCGAGAGCCTGCTGCCCGATCTGCCGAAGCCGTTCCTGCCTCGCTTCGACGTTTATCCGGCGCTCGGGGATATGCGCTTCCGCGTCGGCCTGTTCACCGGCTGCATCATGTCCTACGTCTACGGCCCCGTGCACGAGGCGACCCTGCGCGTTCTGCGCGCGAACGGCTGCGAGGTGCACGTCCCGCGCGACCAGGTGTGCTGCGGCGCCCTCAACGTGCACGGCGGCGAGCGCCGCGTTGCGCGCCAGCTTGCCGAGCAGAACGCCCGTGCCTTCGTCGGCCGCGGGCTGGATGCAATCGTGGTCAATTCAGCCGGCTGTGGCTCGACGATGAAGGATTACGACCACCTGTTCGATCAACCCGAGTTCGCCACGCTCACCCGTGACATCACAGAGTTTCTCGCCTCGATTGACCTGATGCGACCCACACGTCCCGTGAACCGTGTGGCCACGCTGCAGGAGAGCTGCCACCTCGTCCACGCCCAGCGCATCCGCGCCGCGCCGCGTCAGCTACTAGCTATGATCCCCGGCCTGGAGCTGCGTGAGATGGATCATCCCGACCTGTGCTGCGGCAGTGCTGGTCTGTACATGGTCACCGAACGTGAGATGTCCGAGCGCCTGCTCGACGACAAGATGCACGATGTAGCAACAACGGGCGCGACGACGGTTGTGACGGCAAACCCTGGCTGCATGATGCAGCTGCACAAGGGCCTGGCTAGGACTGGTTTGCAAGGCGAGGTCAAGCATGTCGTGGAGCTGCTCGACGAGGCGTACGGCGCCGGCGACTGACTAAACCAGGAATCCACCGCTGAACAACAGCCTCGGCTGGACGGGTACGCCAAAGTCGCCTATCTTTGGCGGCAGCCAACGACGGCAATGGGAGGGGTACAGCAACGATGGCGTTGCATCGACACGACGATGTGGTAGTGCTGCTTGGTGCGCCCGGCGCGGGCAAAGGGACGCAAGCACGCTACCTGGCGGAGGTGCTGGGCGTGCCGCACGTCGCGAGCGGTGACTTGCTGCGCGAGAACCGTCAGCAGGCAACCGACCTCGGTCGCGCCGCGCAGGCCTACATGGATCGTGGCGATCTGGTGCCAGACGACCTCGTGGTCGAAATGATCATGCGTCGCCTCGACGCGCCCGACGCGGTTCGCGGGGCGCTGCTCGACGGGTTTCCGCGCACAGTACCGCAGGCAGCGGCGCTCGAGTCGCGGCTCGCCGAGCGCGGCGGGCGCGTGCAGGCTGCTATCTACGTCGAGGTGCCGACGCGGGTGCTGATCGAGCGATTGGCGGGTCGCTGGATGTGTCGCGCGTGCCAGGCGACCTACCACCAGGTGTTCAACCCGGCGCGCGAGTCAGGCGTGTGCGACCTGTGCGACGGCGAGCTGTACCAGCGTAGTGACGACAAGCGCGAAGTCGTCGCCAATCGCGTCAATGTCTACCTGCGCGATACGCTGCCGGTCGTAGCCCGCTACGAGCAGCGCGGCATCTTACAGCGCATCGACGGCGATCAGCCGATTGCCGTAGTGCGCGGCGCGCTGCGTGAGGCGCTTGGCCTCAACGACAGCGTGCCCGAGTACGAGTCGGTAGCCTAGCGCCCGCGACCGTGCTCCTCAGCGTGGCCGTGCTTCTCGGTCGTGGTCGTGCTCTGATCTGATGTAGCGCTCGTCGCACCGGCGGTGGTCGTCGTTGCCGAGGTCGTAGAGGTCGTCGACGTCGGCGTCGCGGTGACCGTAGCGGTCGTGCTCGACTCCGCGCGGCGTTCTTCGCGTCGCTCTTCGCGATCCTCGCGGCGCTCCTGGGCGACCTCGTGCGCTAGCTCCGAGACAACCGTGCCAAAGCCGTGCTCGCCCGCATCATGCAGAGCCGAGACGCACGCCCGAATCATCTGGCCGCCATTGTCCGCGTCCTCGTCGGCTTCCTCGTCGCCCGTTGTTGCACTGGCCGTCACCGCCGTGGTTGTCGTTGTTGTTGTCGTAGGCGTGGTCGCGGTCGTGGTCGGCGTAGCGTCGGTGACAATCTGGCACGCCGCGGGAACGGCGTCGGTGTCGGTCGGCGTCGTGGCCGCGGTCGTCGTGGTCGGCGCGGTGGTGGTCGATGTGGTCTGCGTTTCCGCCGCCGCGGCGCCAAGTGTAGTGCCGCCGAGCAGCGCGGCCGAAACAACCAGCGCAGCAAGTGATCGTGGCATCAGTAATCCTCCAAAGAGTTCGGGACGCGTCCGGGCTTGGACGTGCTGTATCGATAAACGGCAGTCCGAACAAAATGGGCCAGTCCTGAGCCAAAATTCAGTACTTTTGGGTGACCCGGCACCTCGCTATGGGGTCTCGGTCCGTGACATAACTGGTATCTATGGGCTCTGGTTAATTCGGCGGCAATCACTAGACTCATGTGCCCCACCGATGCCAGAGTCCATCGAAGCCACCACACGTCGCCACCGACCGCGGCCAGCCCAGAGCCTCGTCGAGTTCGCGCTGATTCTGCCGGTGCTGCTCGTATTGCTCATGGGCATGTTTGACCTCGGACGAGCGTTCGTCTATGGCGTCGCGGTCCAGAACGGTGCGCGCGAGGCAGCCCGTCTCGGCGCCAAGGCCTATCTCGATCCGACTGTTTCAGACGCAATCATTTTGCAGCGGCTCATTGATGCCTCCGCACCGGCGCTCGGCGGCTGTCAACCGCAAAGCGGCGCACAGCCGAGCAATGGCTGCAGCACCTGGACACTGTCGGTGACACCCGGCGGCACGAAGGCCTCAGGCGCAACGCTCACGGTCACTGCCACCGGTCGACCGGCACTGTTCGCCGGATTGCTCAGCGGGTTCGCGGGACTCAGTCTCCCGCAGATCACGGTGCAGGGCCAGGCTGTGATGGAGGTGCTATGAGGCAGGTCCGCCGTGCGCCCGCGCAGAGCCTGCTCGAGTTCGCCCTGGTGCTGCCTATTTTCTTGCTGCTGCTGTTTGGGATGATCGACTTCTCGCGGCTGCTGTTTACCTATATCTCGCTGGTCAACGGCACGCGGGAGCTCGCCCGTGTAGCTGCCCTGCCGTCGACGGTTTTGACGACACCGACCGCCCCCGTGAGTGCCTTCAACAACCTGACGCTCTTCGGCGGATCGGTGACCGGCGCCACTCAGGTCACGCTGGCCCCGCCCGCGGGCCAGACCGGGAACGGTTCAATCGCCTGTAACAGCCTGGGCGCGACCGGCTGTCTGCTCACGCTGAGCACGGTGAAATCGTCCTCGTCGGTGGTCACAACGCTGACGAACTCCAGTGGGGCAAGTGGCACAGTGTCCTATACCTTCACCACCCCGAGCGCGTCGCCGACACCAGACCCCAGCAAGTTCGGCGCCACCGGCAATGGTGATTTCGTTCTCGCTTCCACTGTTGGCGCGGACCTGAACGGCACCGTGCGCATCTGCCCGCTGCCACTGACGAATAATTGCCTGCTCGGCGCGGCCAGCACGGCGAGCGACGGGTTCATCAACGTCGACGTGGTCCACGCGTTCAAGTTCAACCCTCTCTTCGAGAATCGACTGGCCGGGGTCATTGATGCGTCATTCGTGCGACCGATCTCGACCCTGCGCACCGCAACGCGGACATATGTCGAATAGCACCCCTGTCGGCATGCCCGTTCGGCGGGAGCGTGCGCAGATCATGGTGGTCTTCGCGCTCTCGCTGCTGGCACTCGCGGCTCTGCTCGGCGTGGTTCTGGACGGGGGCAACATCTACGTCCAGCGACGGACTGCCGTCGCGGCGGCCGATGCCGGCGCGCTCGCGGGCACGCGCGCGCTGCTCAACGCCACGTCCAATACCGCTATCGATGTGATCCGCACGGACCTCACTACGTTCGCACGGGCCAACGCATTTGGCATCCAGCCGAGCGTCTCGTGCGCCTACTTTGTCGACACGAATGGGACCAAGCTCGGCGGGGCAGGCATCGTCAATGATGGCACTGTTCCAGGCTGTCCGACGCTCGCGATGGTGATCCCCAATGCCGCGAGCGGGGTCCACGTCGAGACGCACATTCACTTCACGACCATTCTCGCGGCGATTATCAGAATCAGCGCGCTCGATGCGAATGCGCAAGCTACCGCGCAGGTGGGCGTGCTGGCCTCTTATAACGCGGCTAATGTGCCTCTGATCGCGTGCGGTGGCGGCTCTGGAAACGCGCTGCGCATTACTGGCACGCCCGAGAATGGAGTGGCCTCTCAGCCCGATAACCGTGGCTACGTGACGGTTTCGGGCGAGCAGATTACGGCGCCAGGCACGTTGCCGACCTTCAAAGTCAGCGGCAGCGGCGGTGGCGCGGCCGCCGATCAGATCCTGCTCCCGAGCGGCGCGACTGATCCGAGCAAGGACGGGTACACGTACTACCTGAAGGGGAGCGCGGTTGGATCCTTCAATAGCGATTGCGGCGCCGCATCGAACAAGTTCGATGGTGGCGCATTACCCGGTCAGAGCCTGCTGAGCGTCCCAGGCGTATTGACTGGCGACAACGGTAACAACGTTGCCAGTATCGGCACGCAAGTCGCATTGCCGGGCGGCTGTCAGGCGGGTACCGACATCCTGTCGTTCGTCGCAGGCGACCCCGGCTGCGTCCTCGTCCTGCCCGTTGCGAACGGCGCTGCCTCGGCCAACCCGCCAGTGCTGAACATCACCGCGTGGGGTGCATTCTACGTATGGTGCAACGCGAGCAGCACCTCAGGCACCGGCTGTCAGGAGTTCGCAGGGCAGTTCATAGCCAATTGGCCCATTGCTGGCGGCCAGAGCAGCAACACATGGACATTCGGCAGCCGGGGCGGCATTACCGTTATCCACATTACGAGCTAGCGCCTCACTGCCAGGGATCCATACAGGTCCGCCGTTTGG